>NZ_JBKKBJ010000273.1:0-63770 GCF_046714055.1 Methyloglobulus sp.
AGGGCGACAGGTCGCTGTTCCTGCGCTTTGATGAAGTCGAATATGCTTGGCGAATCGTAGACCCTATCCTGCAAACCTGGGCGATTGAACGGGATTATATTGCGACTTACCCCGCCGGTTCCTGGGGGCCCGAAGACAGCCGCCGATTATTTGAGAAAGAAACGCAATCCTGGCGCAGCTCCTTAACACCCGAACCCTGTAAATATGAAGCCTGATTATAGATGGCATTATCTGGGAACCACAGAGCAGGTCGCAATAGCCGCTTGCCAACACATTCTTGATGCTGCAATTCTGGCAATTGCCGAAAGAGGACAATTCAAATTAGTTTTAGCGGGGGGCACTACGCCGGAAAAAGTTTATCGTTTACTGGCTCAGTCGCAAGTGGACTGGTCTAAGTGGACTATCTATTACGGTGATGAGCGTTGTCTGCCCAAAGACCATGCCGACAGGAATAGCGTCATGGCGGAGCAAGCTTTTCTAGGCAAAGTTACCATTCCCAAAGCGCAGATTTTTACCATTCCTGCCGAACTGGGGCCAGAACAGGGTGCCAACCTCTACCAGCAAGCAGTTAAAGATGCCCTCCCCTTTGACTTAGTTCTGCTCGGGATGGGTGAAGACGGTCATACCGCAAGCCTGTTTCCAGGTCATCAGAATGACGCAGAAGAACTGGCACATGCTGTTTATGATTCTCCAAAACCGCCATCGGAGAGGGTTTCTCTTAGTGCCAATGCGTTAGGCACGGCACAACAAGTTATTTTCCTGATTACCGGCTCGAACAAGCAAGAAGCAGTTAAACAGTGGCGTTCAGGCCAGAACCTGCCAGTAGCCAGTATCGATTCAGATAAGATTGATATTTATATTGACCGGGATGCTTATCAAGGGTAGCACATACCCACTTCCGTCGTTCCGGCAGGGATTGCCGGAACCCAGAAGCCAAGGATGGCTTATGTAGTTTTTAGTTTACATCCCTGTAATCTGGATACCGACGACCTCCACGGATGGAGGAAGTGCGGAAGAGGATATGGAATCCTCGCCGCCATTCCCTGTCGGTATGACGTTGCCTTCTTTTAGCTGATGAATCTTTCTTAAGCACTTTGGGTTTCTTGTAGCTAATCTAATAACCCTTTCTCTACACCCGTCTCTGTAATACAATTAGCCGCTTTTTAGTTTGCATATATCGGCCTGTTGCCCACGATAAAATTTTAAAAACCAGGGCTATCGGACGAGTGTGCGGTGTGTTTAATAAATTAACGAAGGTCTGTTTTATGTGTTGGAGTGGAGAAGCGTCGGGGGTGTTAGCTGCTATAGGTCTAGGCACCGCAGTTTATATCGCAAAAAAGGGGGAATCAAAAGAACTGTGGATTCCGTTGACGTATTTCGCATTAATGGAACTATTACAGGCAGTCACTTATATTTACATTGACTTATGTGATAACCCCAACAACCAGATTCTTACTATGCTGGGTTACTTGCACGTCTCGTTCCAGCCGTTTTTTGTGAATATGGTGGCGTTGTACTTCATTCCAGAGGAAATCAAAGTTAAGATACAAACGACCGTTTATACCTTATGTTCGGTTGGGACGATATTCCTGCTGTTTAAGATGTATCCGTTCGATTGGGCGGGTCACTGTGTTATTGGCACAGAAGGCTTTTGCGGCCCGGCAGTTTGCTCGGTACACGGCGCTTGGCATATTGCTTGGCAAATGCCTTTAAACGGCCTGCTGTCCTACCCTATCGAGTGGTTGAATGATTTTGATTGGGGCTTACATGTTCTAAGCTACATTCTAGTGTCTTTCATCATGCCGATTATTTATGGCTCCTACCGATTTGTGGCTTTCCATTACCTGATGGGGCCCTGGATCTCTAGCGTCACCACGGATGACCCGAACGAATATGCGGCGGTTTGGTGTCTATTCTCCATCGCCTTGTGCGTATCGGTGATCAAGTCACCAGTACGGAAATACCTGCATGTAAAAACCTGGCCATATTACAACAAGTTTGTCGATGCTACTGAGCCGGTAGTGGTTACTCGATAGCTTCGATGAAGTGTAACGGAATCGAAGGATAACGACTCCAGTCGCCGGACAGGGCATGTTGCCCCGTCCGCCGGGTTTCTCGTAGGGTTCAAAGATAGCGGGGCAACTTCAAAATGTTCGGGACACGGTTGCCCCTTCCCGTTAGCTCGTACTATATTTTCCATACTATTTTTCGCACAGTGAAGCTTGACAAATATGTGCTACCATCTAATCTTCCTTATTTAAGTCCAGGTTACGCACTCTGAATTAATCACCTATTAAAAAGTCGCAGTCAGCTGGACTATTTAAACTTGAATTTGGAGTTCGCAATAAGAAATATAACCCATAAGAAACATTATAATAGTGAGTGTAATGAGCCAGCAAAATAACCCACCGCCCGAAAGCAAAGACAAAACCGACCTGCTTCCCAAACCGAATTCGGTTCTATCGTCAGGGATTGGGGCTTTAAATTTGCATCAAGTTATGGAGGCAACGTCGGCATCCCCACCCCTTAATAAGGCTCTCTATAGCGCGTTGATTGTGGATGATAACGCTTCATTTCAAAAACTATTGGCATTAAGTCTTTCCATGCACCCACAAATAGGCGTAATTGATTTTGCTGATAACGGTGAAAATGCAATAAAAAAAGCTAACGCCCAGCAATACGATCTCATTTTCATAGATGCGATGATGCCAGGCATTGACGGTTACGAGACCTGTGCTCGTTTACGGGAAATGCCTGAGTATAAAGCTACGCCCATTATTATGGTGACTGGGTTAGATTCACACTCAGATGAGGTAAAAGGAATCATAGCGGGCACCACAAATTACGTGACAAAGCCTGTGCAGCAGGCACCTTTCAAAGAACTCCTTGCCAGAGTGCTGACCTTGCTAGAATATAAAAAAGATTAAGACAACCAGATTAGATTGAGCTTCTTGCAAAACTCCCAGATAATGAAAGCAGGTAACCTCGATTTCACTGTGTTACATCGAGGCCACTTGATTTATAAGGCCTTTAACCCCAGCTTCCTGAGCCATGACACTTGCACACAAGAGAAACTGCCCGGTCGCACGGTTCAAATTTTCCTCTGGCTCGGTCACCTTAAAATAGTGGTTGCCTTCCAGATAATCAGTATAAAACCGGATACCCAGTTCGAATGGAACCAGGCGTATGGCGGGATAAAGGAATTGGTAGTCGCTCGCTGAAAAAAGTTCGCCCATTTCTCTAAGGTAGCTCGATAACAGTTTTTGGCAAATTGCTAGGTTAAACTCATCTGTTATTGTGTTGTGGCAACATGACCGCAAGCAATCGCCAATATCGTAGTGGATCAGCCCAGGCTTAACCGTATCCAGATCGACAAGACTGACGATGCGTTGGCTGTTTTTATCAAACAAGAAGTTATTCAGTTTAGGATCGCCATGAATAACCCTAACAGACAATAAACCTAGCTCTTTTGCTGTCTCCAGGTCATGAACGATGTGCTGAAAACGAGAGATAAAATCTGCACAATAAGGATCTTCGGATACCTTAGCCCTGTTTTTGACTTGTTGGTAATGACCTAAATACCCTGGCGTTATGTGAAACCCCGGTAAGATATCGTACAGCTTTTCGGAATCCAGGGTATGGGTTAAACGATGGAACTGCCCCAGTGCAAATCCCACTTGTCCAGCTTGTGCAAGATTGCTGACCGTTTCCAGGCTTTCCGTGTTTTCAATAAAGCTCAACGCACGCCAATAATCGCCTAGACCGTCCCGGAAAAAATTACTGTGGGTTCTAGTCGTTAGAAGCTGGGGGATTTTTAAGGTAATCTGCGTATTGTTGACCTGCCCGATGTGCTGGTTAAGCGCCATCAGGTTAGCCATGACCTGCTCAGGCTGCGGAAATACGTGTTTGTTTATCTTCTGTAAAACGAACGGTTTTGTATCTGTAGTAACCAGATAGGTATCATTGATGAACCCATTACCCAAAGGATCAATACTTGCAATCGACTTGGAAAATTGTTGGGCAATATCAAGTAGCAGCATTTAATGCCTAATGATGCAAATGCGCCGCCAGCCAGCGGGCGGCAACTTCCTCCGCGATACCTTTTCGCCTCGCATAATCCTGTAACTGATCCTTGTCGATCTTACCGACATTGAAATACTGCGCTTCGGGATGTGAGAAATACCATCCGCTCACCGCCGATGCCGGATACATCGCATAACTCTCGGTCAGTTCAATACCGGTATTTTCAGTGACGTTGAGCAGTTCAAACAGTTTGCCTTTTTCGGTATGGTCAGGGCAAGCCGGATAACCCGGCGCTGGCCGTATACCCTGATAAGCTTCGTTAATTAATTGATCGTTATCGTGGGTCTCATTTTCTGCATAGCCCCAGTAGTCTTTTCTGACGACTTGGTGCATGTACTCCGCCAAGGCTTCTGCCAAGCGGTCAGCCAAGGCTTTCAGCATAATCGAACTGTAATCGTCGTGATCGCGCTCAAACTCATCAAGTTTGGCTTCAATGCCTATCCCCGTCGTAACGGCAAAAGCGCCTATGTAATCGGCCTTGCCTGTGCCTATCGGGGCAATAAAATCGGACAGACAGTAATTGGGCCTGCCGGGGGCTTTGACATTCTGTTGACGTAAATGATGCAGCGTTTCGCGTTTTTGGGTTCGCGTTTCATCGGTAAACAAGATGACATCATCATCTTCACTGGCCGCAGGAAAAAACCCAATCGTTGCCCGTGCAGTCAACCATTGTCCGCTAACTATCTCTTTTAACATGCGATTGGCATCGTCGAAGAGCTTTCTGGCTTCCTCTCCCACTACTTTATCTTTGAGAATGTTAGGGTAACTCCCCGCCATTTCCCAGGTTTGGAAAAACGGTGTCCAGTCGATATACTCGACCAAAATCGCCAATGGAATATCGGTAATAACCTTTGTCCCCAAAAACTTGGGTTTGACCGGCTCGTAACGTCCCCAGTTGAATTTGTTTTGCCGAGCTGCTTGCAGCGTATGCTGCTTGGTTTTCGCTTCCCGGCCTTTATGCCGCTCCCTGACTTCTGCATATTCTTCTCGTGTAGCTTTAACAAATTCATCTTTTAGTTCGGCGCTTAAAAGATTACTAGCGACGCCAACCCCACGGGATGCGTCGGTGACATAAACCGTTGCGCCTTCATAATGCGGTTCGATTTTGACTGCGGTATGGGCGCGGGATGTGGTTGCGCCGCCTATCATCAGCGGAATAGTAAAGCCTTGGCGCTGCATTTCTTTGGCGACATGCACCATTTCATCCAGTGACGGTGTAATCAGTCCGCTTAAGCCTATAATGTCCACGTTTTCCAGCCGTGCGGTTTGCAAAATCTTTTCGGCAGGAACCATCACGCCTAAGTCGATGACTTCATAGTTATTGCATTGCAGCACGACACCGACAATATTTTTGCCGATGTCGTGTACGTCACCTTTAACGGTTGCCATCAAGATTTTGCCGTTGGTTTGGCGATCAGCAGCCGATTTGTCTGCTTCCATGAAGGGCATTAAGTAAGCAACGGCCTTTTTCATGACCCGTGCAGACTTGACCACTTGCGGCAGGAACATTTTACCCGCGCCAAACAAGTCGCCGACCACATTCATGCCATCCATCAACGCACCTTCAATGACGTGCAGCGGCCTTTCCGCTTCCTGTCTTGCTTGCTCGGTATCTTCGTCGATGTAATCGGTAATACCTTTAACTAGCGCGTGTTCTAGGCGTTTACTCACCGCCCACTCGCGCCATTCCAGGTTTTCCTGTTTGACTTCACTGCTGCTGCCATCGCCACGGTATTTCGCCGCCAGTTCCAACAATTTGTCCGTACCGCTTCCATCGTGTCGGTTTAATACCACGTCTTCAACGGCATCACGCAAATCACGGGGAATGTCCTCATAAATCGCTAACTGTCCGGCGTTGACAATACCCATCGACATACCCGCCTGAATGGCGTGGTATAAAAACACGGCATGGATGGCTTCACGTACTGGATTATTGCCGCGAAACGAAAAGGATACGTTGGAAACGCCGCCGGATATTAATGCGTAAGGCAGGGTTTGTTTGATCTCGCGGGTGGCATCAATAAAATCGAGACCATAATTATTATGTTCTTCAATACCTGTTGCGATCGCAAAAATATTGGGATCGAAAATAATGTCTTCGGGTGGAAAGCCGACGTGCTCAGTTAAAATTTTATAGCCGCGTTGACAGATTTCGACTTTCCTAGCTTCGGTATCGGCCTGCCCTTCTTCATCAAAGGCCATGACGATAACCGCTGCACCATAACGAAGCACCAGTTTGGCATGTTTGATAAAAGCTTCCTCACCCTCCTTGAGCGAAATAGAATTGACTATCCCTTTGCCCTGAATGCACTTAAGCCCGGCTTCCAAAATATCCCATTTGGAAGAATCCAGCATGACAGGAACTTTAGCAATGTCCGGTTCCGAGGCAATCAGCATCAGAAAACGCACCATCGCCTCTTTGGATTCCAACATGCCTTCATCCATGTTGATGTCGATAATCTGTGCGCCGTTTTCAACCTGTTGCTTGGCGACTTCCAGCGCCGTTTCAAAATTACCTTCAATAATCAGCCGTTTGAATGCGGCAGAGCCCGTGACATTGGTGCGTTCGCCAACATTGACAAAAAGCGTATCGGAACCAATCGACATAGGTTCAAGTCCCGCCAGTCGGCAGCGTTTTTCAATAGCAGGGATGACTCGCGGGGGATATTTTTGCACCGCATCAACAATCGCCTTGATATGTGGCGGCGATGTTCCGCAACAACCGCCGATAATATTCAGGTAACCGCTTTTCGCCCAGTCTTCCAACTCCTTAGCCATGGCTTCAGGCGATTCTTCGTATTCACCGAACTCATTAGGCAAACCAGCATTGGGATGTGCGGACACATGCGTATCGCAAATGGTGGCTAATTCGGCGATGTACTGGCGCAACTCTTTCGCACCTAACGCGCAGTTGAAGCCGAAAGAAATCGGTTCTACATGTTTTAACGAATTCCAGAACGCGCCCACCGTTTGCCCGGACAGGGTTCTTCCCGATGCGTCTGTAATCGTGCCAGAAATCATCACCGGCAGTTTAGTGCCGATTTGTTCAAAAACCTGATCAACAGCAAAAATGGCGGCTTTGGCATTTAACGTATCAAAAATGGTTTCAATCAGGATAATATCCGCGCCACCATCAATCAACCCGTGCGTTGCTTCCGTATACGCTACAACCAGTTCGTCAAATGAGATATTACGAAACCCCGGATCATTGACATCCGGCGACATCGAGGCGGTGCGGGCGGTAGGGCCTAACACACCCGCAACAAAACGCGGTTTTTCAGGGGTTTTGGCCGTGTATTCAGCGGCAGCTTGCTTGGCTATCTTTGCCGACTCAACATTAAGTTCATAAGCCAACGCCCCCATGCGGTAATCGGCCATAGAAATGCTGGTTGAATTGAAGGTATTGGTTTCGACAATATCCGAACCCACCTCAAAATAAGCGCTATGAATGGCTTTGATAATATCTGGCTGGGTCAGGGACAGCAGGTCGTTGTTTCCCTTAAGGTCTACATCCCACTGGGCAAACCGTTCCCCACGGAAATCCTTTTCTTCGAGCTTATAGCCTTGGATCATGGTGCCCATGGCACCATCCAGAAACAGGGTTCGATTGGCTAATTCTCGCTTTAGCAGTGCTGATTTGCTCATTTAGTTTTTGTAAGAGTGCATTTTACTGATTATTATTGATTTAAAAGCGATCAGGCCCTATTATTTTTTGCCAGTTACCGGGAGATTCAAAGTGTCAAAACCAACTATTATTCAAATGATAAGAAGTATTTTAGCGGCTTTTATTGGAGTGCAGAGCGACAAGAACGGGCAATCGGACTTCGAGCGGGGTTCCCTTACGACTTATGTGATCGCTGGCTTGGTTTTTACCATCGCATTTGTCTCTGCACTGGTTTTTGTGGTTTCCAGGGTTTTGGGCGATTAGCCAGCGAGACTGTGCCAGCATTATACAAATCAGGCTTTGTGCATTAACCGCAGAAGACACGAAGAAAATCTTAATTAATTGAATATATTGATAATTTCGTGTTGTTCGTGGTCATTCTTTCGAGTTTTTCTAACCATACTGCTTTCACGGTCTCCAGCTAATTCCTTCGGCATATTAAACCTTAAACCCTTACGATCCCCCCTTATTACAAGCACAAAAAAAGCCCAAGCACCACTGCTTGGGCTTTTCATTATACAGACTGGGCTATTTATCTGGATTTTTGAAGCTATCTTTGATACTTCTGAACATATCACCAATACCGCTGAACAAGTTAGCTTTGGTCAGTGCCTCTTTCAAGACAAACTTGGTGCGGATAAACGCAACCACAAAGAAACCTGCAATCGGGGGGAACAATTCAAAAAACACCGACATGAAAGTTCCCTTAGCGCCTTGAAAACCGCTCTCATTTTGTCTGTAGCCAACACTTAGGGGGTCAGCCTTATAACCTTCACCGCCCACACTTGCCCGCATTGATTCAATAAGGTAATTCGCTGCCCCTATCAATATGAATTGCGAAGCCAAATACGCGACAACACAAACCATTACCCATGCGATACCATTAGTAACATTCGCCTTTGTAATTGTCTGGTAAACCCAGATCAACGCAAGAAGACCTAATATTCCACCTATCATCGTTGCACCCTTTGTTATTATATTTTAGTTAAAAAGAAGAAAAGAAACGGACACTTCAAGATCATATCAGAACCTTTTTTTTCGACAACCTTGCAGTCCTCAAATTTTTCTCGCCCTGGGGATACCTGTTTTTTTATTACACCGTCTTCAACCTTATACTTTATCGGTATAAGCATCTCCAAGGTTCTCCCGCCCGTATCTGTCGCCTTACTCATGAGAATGCCGCCACCCTGGAAATCCCACTCCACTATAACCTTTTTTTTCTCGCCGTCCAGTTTCGCTGCTTCGGCAGTCACTTTCCATTTGCCTAAAATTTCAGATTCATCTTTCAATGCGACATCAGCATTGGCTGAAAGTGCAAAAAAAACTGCCGCTACCGGCAACATTCCCAGGTATCTTTTGGTCATCTTTCAAGCTCCTCGTCAATCGGTATTAGCAAAGTGTAGATTCTAAACGATACTGCATCCGCTATCGAGCTTTAAATTCTTATATCGCAGATTTACAACGTTCAATTTTAATTTTAAGCCAATATAGACCCGTTATTCTTAAGGGAGCCTCTAAAAATTCAACCATCAATAAGGTTCATGCCTAATTTTCCGATTAAAGCATAACCGACGTTGTAAAAACAGGACAATAGCAACGAACTAGTGCAGCACCTATTTTCATCAGCCGTAGCGATGTCTTTGTAATACATTGATATTTAAAATGTTATTCATAGCCTAACTGTCAATACGACAGGATGCTGCACTAGATTACAATCCTAAATCGGACAATCCAGGATGATTGTCTGGCCTTCCCCCCAAAGGCCAATGAAATTTACGTTCTGTCTCGCTAATGGGTAAGTCATTGATGCTCGCTATGCGCCGTTTCATCAACCCATTCGTATCGAATTCCCAGTTTTCATTGCCATAAGAACGAAACCAGTTACCCGAACCGTCATGCCATTCATAAGCAAAGCGGACAGCAATCCGTGCATCATGAAATGCCCATAGTTCTTTGATCAAACGGTAATCCAGTTCTTTTGCCCATTTGCGCTCCAGGAATTGTTCGATTGCCTTACGCCCTTGCAGAAATTCTGCCCGGTTACGCCATATACTGTCTACCGTATAGGCCAACGCTATTTTCTCTGGATTTCGGGCGTTCCAGGCATTTTCAGCAGCGCGTACTTTCTGGGCGGCGGTTTCTTGGGTAAATGGGGGGATTGGCGGACGGATAGTGTCATTCATTGGGTTACCAGTTAGTTAAGTTGCAATATTTTTCGTTCTGACCTTTTCAATAATATCTTTGGCGATCATCCTGTTATTCATGATGAATGTGTGTAACGATGGGACGATTTGCACTGGAATGCCGGGCAACAGCGTTTCTTTAACCATCAAAACGCCGTCATTGGGTTCTTCAAAAGGCGAATATCGCCCTGTCAGTCCGGCATCACCGGCATAGATTTTCATCGGTATTTCGGGAACAGGCAAAATAGACATGAATTCCTGATTGGCAAGTAGCCGTCCCATTTCACCTGCCAGTAAACGATACCAAGGGCGCGGGGCAAGACGACGTGCGGCATCACAGGCTTGCGTAGGCGGTGCCAAAAAGAAACAAGCGGCTGGTTTGCAGTGCATTGTTGGTAAAACCGCCCTGGTTAGCGCTGTACCGAGGGAATGTGCAACCACTATAAACTCTTCTTCACCAACCTTCTTTTCTATAAATGCACGTAATCTTTCAGTGCAACCTTCCCAATGCTCGAAGGTTACAGTATACGCGAACAGGCTGGTTTTTATCCCTGCCGCCCTAAGGCGATAAGCCAACAAGCACATAGACAACGGCGTACGTCCCATCCCATGAATGATAATAGCGTGCATAATGTGTTTGGATCGGTCGATCAACAATCTACCAGTCGGAAAACTAACAATAAGATTTTGCCTGATTTAAGCCCAGGGAATTTAAGGGAATCTCTAAAAATTCAAAAATCTCCTTCTCCCTTAGGGAGAAGGCTGGGATGAGGGGATTAGAATCAAGCAGTTATATCCCTCACCCTAACCCTCTCCCAGAGGGAGAGGGGATTATTAGAAATTCCCTTAACGCTTATTGTAAACAACCCGGCCCAAACCCCTAATATCATAATCGCCGAGTTCTTTAGCTTTGTCGGCAAACGCTATTGATTGGCAGAATACCAACATTTTTTGGATGGGTGGTTCAAAATAATCGAATCGCCGCATGATAAGGTCAAACCTTTCTTTGGCTAACGGTATGAAATCGAGATGCAATTGTTTTGCAACCGATGATACCGCCAGTCCCACATCCGCCCTGCCCCCTGAAATTGCCAAACCCACCTCCATCTCGGTCCTGGCAAGCATGTCGATTATGTTCAGCTTGTTTTCAGCGATGCCGGATTTTTCCAATAGATGATCCAGCAATATCCGGCTACCCGAACCGTTTTGCCGGATTACCAACCTAGGTTGTTTGGCAAGCAAATCGGCAAGGTTTTGTATAGCCAGTGGATTATTCCTGGCGACAATCAAGCCCTGTCCACGCCAGGCCCATTCCAACACTACAATGTCCGCGTCCTGCAAGGTTTGCTTAACAACCGGGACATTGTATTCACCCGTCTCGACATCCAAGACGTGCATGGCACAGATCATCGCCTCGCCTGCTGAAAAACGGCTAAGCCCTTCCAGGCTGCCGGTCGTTTGCATCGCCATCGCCGAAACGCTTTCACGTAAAGCCCATTCCAGCAAGGGATCGTGGCTACCGACCATGATTTCAGGAATGGTTTTGAAACGTAAATCCTGCAAACTGGTTTCGCTGTTGTTCATCAACCAAAGGTCGATCAAGTGCCTGGAAAACAGCCACTTCCCGGTAACCCGTGTACAAGGTATCTGCTTTTGCGTGATCAGGTCATAAATCTTGCGCTCTTTAACGCGCAGGTAATCTGCGATCTCATGCACAGTCATCATTTCAGTCAAGGGTGAGCCTCTTAGCGTCTACATCAGGACGGTCAATATAGCGGTGTTGATAATGAACTGCAATGCCTTAAAAAACCTGTGACAGGAACAAGTGACTTAAGCCCAGGAATGAGGTTAGTTATAGCGAAGCCCAAAAAGTTGGGTTGCAAAAAGCACGACTCAACACTTCTGGTATTTATCTGAAAAGTATGTGATAAAATTCAATAACAAACATACTAGGATAAGCCGATGAAAAAAATCAAACTATTTCTCGCTTCGTCTGCGGAATTAAAGCCGGAACGGGGAAAATTCGAGCTGGAAATCTACCGTAAATGCAAGGCCTGGTTTGATAACGGCATTTTTTTGCACCTGGATATTTGGGAAGACCTGTCGGCGCGAATGTCACTGGCCGGTTCGCAGGCGGAGTACAACAAGTTTGTCGAGGCGGCCGACTTGTTTGTGCTGTTAGCCTACAGCAAAGTCGGCATGTACACGGCGGCGGAATTTGAAAAGGCCTTTGGGCAGTTTAAATCCACACAAAAGCCATTTATCTTCACTTATTTCAAAACCGATCCTGCATCGCCCGATGCCAGTCTCGACCAGTTTAAACAAAAGATACATGATCTGGGACATTTTTACAGCCCGTTTGCTGATTCCAATGATCTTTGGAACCAGTTCAACAAAGAATTGGAGCGGTTGGAGACAAATGACTTTGTCGAAAACAAGCAAACCCAGCAGCCTAGCCGAATTGTCCAGCAAGGCGATAAAAGTGTGTATGTAGAAAAGGCCGACACGCTAACCTTGAACATTCAATGAGTTAGCGCCATGAACGATCAAAATCGCAATGTCCAGCAAGGTGAAAAATCGGTTTATGCTGAACAAGGTGATGTTCATATCACCTATGCAGGCGAACGCGAAATCCTCCGCGCCTTAACCGAATCGCCTTTTAGACCCGAAGTATTTCTCGGTCGTGAAGACGACTTGGACGCTATCAAAAAAAGCTTGTTTTCAGAAAATAATCTATTGTTGGTCAATGGTAATGGCGGCGTAGGTAAAACCTCAATAGCATCTACTTATTACCACCGTTACCAACATGAATATGCCCATACTGCCTGGATATTAAGCGAAAAAAGCATCGCTAATGCTATGTTATCTAAGTTGTCTACGCCTTTAGCGCTACAGTTTGAAAATACCATGCCCACTGAAAAAAGGCTTGAATTATTGCTGATGGCAATGGACTCCTTAAACAAACCTTGTCTCTTGGTGATTGATAACGCCAATGAAGTGGAAGACCTTGAAAAAAATTACCAAAACCTACGCCGATGTAGCAATTTCCACTTATTGTTGACGACCCGAATTACCGAATTTGAGCAAGCGGAACTCTATCGCATAGACGGTTTGCCGGAAAATCAAGCCCTGGCATTATTTGAAAAACACTATCGCAAAACACTTCAAGATGATGAAGTCGCTATTTTTAAACAAATCCGCACTGCTGTTGGTGATAATACTTTGGTGGTGGAGTTATTGGCTAAAAACATTTATCAGTTTAACCGTCTGAAAGCCCATTACTCGTTGGCCAATCTGTTAAACGACCTGCAATCCAAAGGCTTGCTGGCGCTATCGAAAAGTCAGGCGGTCGGTACCGATTATCAATCGAAAGGCAGTTTACGCAAGGAAAAGCCCGAAGACATTATTGCGGCTATGTATGATTTGGGTGAACTCTCATCCAAAGAAACGGCAATACTCTCGGTATTATCGGTACTGCCTGCCGAGAGCATTGGCTTTAACACCTTGGAAACCTTGCTGCCGTCACCAATGTTCGAAAATTTAGAATCCAACCTGCTCTTCCTCGCTCAAAAAGGTTGGATTGAATATAACGAAGATAACGCTGAGTTCAAATGCAGTCCTGTTATACAGGAAATCACCAAAAAGAAAAATCCACAGTTACTTGATGATTGCCAATCACTTATCGAAACGCTGATAGAAAAATTGAATTATGAAGGCTGTCACATTACCGGTTCTAGCTACGAAGATGCCGCTTTGTTTTCCCGCTATGCCGAATCGGTTGCCGCTGGCTTCAATGAGTCTCACAGTAATCTCGTCATTCTCTGCGAGAGAATCGGCGTTTACCACGAGACAACAGGCAACCTTGATAAGGCCTTGGCTTTTTTTAAATACAACAACTATTTAGTACAAAAACTCTATGCCTACTACCCGAGCAATGTCGAACTCAAGGGTGCCTTGCAAATTTCCTACTCCAATCTAGGCCATGTGTATAAGAAGTTGGAAAATTTGGAACTAGCCTTAGAATTGTTTGCAGAGTCTTTTGAGTTAAGCAAAGAACTCCATGCCGCCTACCCGACCGATGTTAACTTTAAGTGTGACTTGGCGATTTCTTTGCAACGTATGGGCGAGACACACACCGCCTTGGGGAATTTGGAACAAGCCTTGGGATTTTATGGAAATAACCTTGAATTATCCCAAGAACTCTATGCTGCTGACCCGCCCAATATCAGGTTTAAGAATGGCTTGGCGTGTTCTTATCAATGTATGGGCGAGACACACACCTCATTGGGGAATTTGGAGTTGGCCTTGGGATTTTTTGAAGGCTTCAACGAATTATCCTTAGATCTCCATGCTGCCTACCCAACGGAGGTCGGCTTTAAAAATACATTGGCGATTTCGTGCGATAAACTGGGTGAGACTCACGCCGCGTTGGGGAATTTGAAACAAGCATTGGGGTTTTTTGAAAACTTCAACCATTTAGAGCAAGATCTTTATGCCGCCTATCCGAGCAATGTCGAATTCAAAGGTAATTTGGCGATTTCCTACGAAAGACTGGGCAAAACTCACTTCGCGTTAGGGGATTTGGAACAGGCCTTGGGTTTTTATCAAGACTACAACCGCTTGGAAAGTGAACTCCATGCCGACTACCCGGGCAATGTCGGCTTTAAGAATAGCTTGGCTATTTCCTGCCAATTTTTAGGCAATACCCATGCCGCACTGGGCGACTTGGTACAGACCTTGGATTTTTATCAAGCCTGCAACCATTTGGAAAATGAACTCCATGCCGACTACCCGAGCAATGTCGGCTTTAAGAATCAATTAGCGGTTTCCTACCAATTTTTAGGCATTACCCATGCCGCACTGGGCGATTTAGGACAGGCCTTGGGTTTTTATAAAGACTACAACCGCTTGGAAAGTGAACTCCATGCCGACTACCCGGGCAATGTCGGCTTTAAGGATGGCTTGGCGGTTTCCTACGCCAAACTGGGCGGGATATATGAACAAACCGGCGATAAAGAGCTAGCGGCACAGTATTACCGCCTAGCACATGCCTTATTGACGGAATTGGCGGACAATTTTCCAAGCTATGTTGAGTTCAAAAATCATCTTACCTGGGCAGAAAATAAATTAGCCAATTTTTAGTCAGGGTGGGCAGTGCTTTTCTGCATACCGTTTTATTGGCCAATGGTGGGCAAACGATACCAACAGTAGGCGCTTTAGGCGAAGCAGTTTGCCCTCCCTACACGACTTACCTCAGAATTGGGATGGCCCAGCTACCAACTCAGTAAGGTTGAACGCTGGCATGGTAATCAACATACAATCCAGCAAGACTATATAGCCGAAGAAGCCCCTGTTTCTTTAATCTATAACGGCACACCCCATGTCGTCATGCTGGTAACACCGACCAACCTGGAAGACTTTGCCTTGGGGTTCAGTATCACGGAAGGTATCATTGAAACACCCTCCGAACTGCAATCCATACACATTTATAACCGCTCCAATGGTATCGAGGTACGGTTGGATATTCCCGAATCCCGCTTTTGCCATTTATCCGGCAAAGGCCGTAATCTGACCGGAGGCACCGGATGCGGACTGTGCGGTGCCAGCACCTTGCAACAAGCCATACGCGATCCAAAATAAGTGCAGGGTAGCCTCAATGTGGCTGCATCAGAACTCTTATCTGCTTTGGCAGAAATAAAGCAACATCAACAGCTTAGCCAACTGACTGGAGCCGTACATACCGCCGCCTGGGTAGTGCCGGGGCAAGGCGTACAAACTGTCAGGGAAGACGTAGGTCGGCATAATGCCTTGGACAAGCTGATCGGCTTGCTAATCCGCATCGGCAAGAATCCGGCAACAGGCTATGTCATAGTCACCAGCCGCGCCAGCTATGAACTCATACAAAAGGCCGCCAGTGTCAGCATAACGCTATTGGCCGCGATGTCCGCACCGACTGGGTTAGCTATACGTTTGGCGGAGGAAGCCGGACTCACCCTGGTCGGCTTTGTCCGAGACAACCAGCACGTTGTCTACACCCATGCCGAACACTTGAACCACACCATTTACCCAACCTTGATAAAAAAATCCAACTTAATGCACATCGAAAAATTGATCTCAATGGCAAATGACATTGCCGATTTTTTTAATGCGGAAAGCGACAAAGAAATCGCTGCCGAAGGCGTAAAAAAACATATCCTACGGTCATGGGATCCACGCATGAGAAAGGCAATTATCAAGCATTATCAAGCAAGTGGCGAAGGATTGAGTCCTTTGGCAACACAGGCTATGAAAAAACTCTTGGAAATGAATCAACAAAAAGTTTAGAACCGGCCAAAAAGAGACAGTCAAAGTTGCATGGCATTAACTTTAATGGAAGTCAACGAGATAAGCTGGAAGCGGTAAATTGGGTTAATGATGGAACACACTTTATTACTTTATGACACCAGGGTCAGGCATAGATAGATGTTAATTTAATATACTTTTGAGTTGAATCTAAGCGTTTATAAAAACTCAATACCACATCAGTTTGATTGCCAGGATAAAGATCAGCACCGAAAAATAGCGTTTTAATTGTTGTGAAGGCAGTTTATGGGCGAGATTTGCGCCAATCGGTGCGGTAAAAATGCTCCCTAATGAAACGCCGAAGAAAGATGGCACATACACATAGCCATAACTCCATGCCGGTAAGTTGGGGGTGTTCAGACCTAAAACCATGTAGCTTAGCGAGCTCGCCACGGCGATCGGCAGACAGCAGGCGCTGGCGATGGCGACCGCATTACGCATCGGGTAGCGGCAATGCACTAAAAATGGTACGGTCAATGTACCCCCACCAATGCCCACCAATGAGGATATTAACCCTATTGCACCGGCCACCAAAAAATCAATCAACTTAGAATAATTGGCTTCACCGGCTTTAAACTTTGTCTCTAAGGCCATTTGCGTACCCACATAGAGTAAAAAGACAATAAAAATAGTCCGTAATACCCCGGCGTGGAGTTGGTGGGCGACCACTGCGCCTAGAATTGCCCCCAACATCATGCCGGGCGCTAGCCTGAATACCTTATCCCATAACACCGAACCTAAGCGATGATGGGCAAGCACGGAAGAGGAGGCGGTGAGGATGATGGTCGCCAGTGAAGTTGCGATTGCCATAATCATGACCAGATCGGCAGGTAGGCCCTGGGCTGTAAAAAGAAAAACGAGTACGGGCACAATAACCATGCCCCCGCCTATACCAAACAACCCTGCCAGTACACCCGAAAACATGCCTAACAGTAAACTGGCAAAGATAATGCCTATCAAACTATCCTCCTTAATGGGCTTAAGCCGCAAGTTCGCAGCAAATGTACATTATGCAGCTTTTGAAGTGCTTTATGCTATCCTAAACACTGGCCAAACTGTTTTGTAATTTGATGGAAAAGTACCTCGTCGGTGGCGCTGTACGCGATAAACTCCTGGGTTATCCGGTAAGGGAGTGCGATTGGGTCGTTGTTGGGGAAACGCCGGAATCCATGATTAAGCAAGGTTTTCGTGCGGTAGGCAAGGATTTTCCGGTTTTTCTGCATCCTGACAGTCATGAGGAATATGCACTCGCCAGAACCGAACGAAAAACCGCGCCTGGTTATAAGGGCTTTATCATCCATGCGGATGTTGATGTTACCCTGAAGCAGGATTTAAAGCGCCGGGATTTAACCATCAATGCCATAGCAATGACGCCGCAGGGTGAAATCATTGATCCCTATGGTGGCCGAGAAGACCTGGACAGGCGAATTTTTCGGCATATCTCGCCCGCCTTTGCAGAAGATCCTGTACGCATTCTACGTGTGGCTCGGTTTGCGGCCCGATACCATCATTTGGGATTTAAGCTGGCCTTAGATACAACGGAATTGATGCGAGTGATGGTCGATGCTGGAGAAGTCGATCATCTGGTGCCTGAACGGGTTTGGGCAGAGTTGTTCAAAGCCCTGAAAGAACCTTCGCCCTCCGCTTTTTTCTATACCTTGATGGACTGCGGGGTATTGGAGAAAATATTTCCGGAAATTTACAACTTGTTTGGAGTGCCGCAACCGCCGAAGTATCATCCAGAAATTGATACGGGTGTGCATAGTATGATGTGCCTGGAACAAGCGGCGCTGCTATCCACTAAACCGGAAGTCAGGTTTGCCGCCTTGGTCCATGACCTGGGTAAGGCGCTGTCACCCAAGGACAATCTGCCTCACCATTACGGGCACGAAACAAAAGGTATGCCTGTCCTGGAGGCCTTGTGCAACCGCTTACGCGTTCCCAATGCGTTCAAGTCATTGGCGCTGCACGTTATGCAATACCATACCCATTGCCATAAGGCGGGGGAATTGAAGCCTTCAACGCTGATTGACCTGTTAAACACATTGGGTGCGTTTAAACAGCATAATCAGTTGCCCGAATTTTTACTGGCATGTGAGGCAGATGCCAAGGGCCGAACGGGACTAGAAAATAAACCTTACCCGCAAGCGGCTTATTTGCTGACGGCAGCGAAAGTCGCTGCATCTGTTGATACCGCAGCTTTGCTAAATGGCAATCTACAGGATGCAGAAATTGGCGAAGCTATTCGCCGTTTGCGTATCCAGGCTATTGCTGATATGACAAAGGCAGAACAACAAAATAACGTTAACTAACCCTACAATTTAAGTTATGCCATCCTTTGATATTATTTCCGAATTTGATCCCCACGAAGTAAAAAACGCTGTCGATCAAGCCAGCAAGGAAGTGACGACCCGATTCGATTTTAAGGGTACGGATTCCAGCTTCGAGCTGACCGATAACAAAGTCATTATGGTTTCCGAATCCACCTTCCAACTCCAGCAGATGTTCAGCATCGTATGTGCGAAATTGAGCCGCCGTGGTGTGGATATCGCCTGTATGGAGGTTGGTGATGCCAAAGGCAGCGGAAAGCTCATGCGCCAGGAAATCACCCTGAAGCAAGGACTGGATAGCGTGTTGGCAAAAAAAATCGTTAAATTGATAAAAGACAAAAAACTCAAAGTGCAAGCAGCCATCCAAGGCGATCAAGTCAGGGTCACCGGCAAAAAACGCGATGACTTGCAAGAAGTCATGCAGATGCTAAGGGAGGAAAAACTGGAAATGCCTTTGCAATTTGAGAATTATAGGGATTAGGTGTTGTAAATCTCTGGAATAGATATAAAGGCTACTGAATTTTGCCAGTAGGCTGAATTTGTTAACTGGATCTGTTATATTGCTGAATATTAATCCAAAAGCTTTCGCATTAATCAGCTACAATTTGTAATAACTTCATCTGAAACCATTCTTTTTATGCAAGATGTTTTAAACCAAGATGGTCACTTTGAACCAATTCACGCAGCTCATGCCATTGAGCGAGTTATACTTGTAGTACAATTTGATCGCGATATCGGCGACGATTCTTTTACAACAGCACGGAAAACTTTTGAGCAATTTAAAAATGAACTCCCTGGGCAAGTTGAAATTTCGGGATTTCCTATTACGGTAGGTCATCCGGTAAAAATGCCACCTACTGGTGTTACTGGTGTGTTTTTTCGCAGAATCGAGCCAGACGGAACCATTGAGAACGAATTTCGTGTTGAGCGTAGTTCTTTGACATTTATAACCACACGATACACACGTTGGGATGATATTTGGAAGCAATCAAGCCAATATTTCAATGCCTTAATTCCAATATATTCTAAACAGAGTAAAATAACGGGAGTAGGCCTTAATTTCGTAGATAAATTTAAGTGGTCTGGGGATTTGACTAAATGCAACCCAAATCTCCTCTTAAGAGCTAAATCAAATTACATTTGCCCTCATGTGTTTGAGGCAAAGGATTTTTGGCACAGCCATACTGGTGCATTCATTCGGGTTGACGAGTACACAAAAAGGTTAGTTAATATTAATGTTGATTATGTTGATGAAAATCGCCCTGATGGCACACAACGCATTATTGCCGTTACAACAGTAATTAATAATCAATTAAATCAGCCTGAATATAAGCCATATGAAGTTGAGGAAAATAGCGTTCTTGATTTTGTTAATAAACACATGCAAGAACTTCATCAAGTTGGCAAAGAAGTTTTTGGCAATATCATTAATGACAACATGTGCAAGCGCATAGCGCTTGTAGAATAATTATGCCTACGTCTTTAAGTACTGCCAACGCAGCAAAGTTTTTTATTGCACTCACATTGCTTTCCAATCCAACTATAAGCAAGATTCCTGAGCTTTTAGAACAGCCGACACGTCAAATCCAAAAAACCACGTCTCTTTCACCGATGATGCAAGTTAGCTCTTCGTTAACTTCTATTGTTGACAATGACAATAAATTTGAAGACACAGCTAGACCTACGACATTACAGGAAAAACTAATAGGTGAAATTAGGCAATGGTGCTTATTAGATACTGACTGGGATGGTGAGGGCTCTTACCAACCTTCTGACCAATCACTGAAAGATTCAGTCTCATTTATTAGCTTGCTTAGTCAAAACATGTCGATTCCTGAGCCGATGCTTCTCGCTTCTGGTAATGCAGCACTTTATTTGAACGAAAATAACTTATACGCGGACATTGAGTTTCTTGGCGATGGGCGCATAGCTTATTATGTAGAACGTAATAGCGACAAACATAAAGGTGTACTTGAATTTAACCCAGAAGAAATGCCAGCTTTGTTCCAAGTTCTCCTCGCGGCTTAAAAAGTTACTAATCAGGCTTGGTTTCGGTGTCGTTTGTGAATGTATTCATTGGTTAACTAATGAAAGCGAACAGCGTGTACCTGAATTTAATTCGCAAGCTCCCGATTGTGTCTGTGAAAAACACAAGGCAAACAAGTATTCACCAGGTACTGTTGAAAATGCTGAACAAATTACTTTGTTTGTATTTCAGCCGATGCATGACATCGATAAAAATGGAAATGCAAAGCCTCGTATCTTTTCACACATAAGTGTTAAGGGACGCTCCGTCCAACGTGACACAATTGCAACAAATAATGAATTTTTTAATTTTGTACAGAATTTCCTTGATGACAAAAACGATAGGGCCTGGAAAGGTGTCCTACTAGCAAAATGCGATATAGTACGTAACATCCTGATCGAAAATTCCGATAAGCGATCAGTATGTATCTACGACACGGCTGAGAAAGAAAACCCAGCCCATGCTGAAATTTTCCGAACACAACATATTATTTCTGAGGCGGATAACATTGAATTAAGGCGTAAACTTCTTGCTGCATTCGGTAATGGAAATATTATCCAGCCCAACCACTATCGACAAGGAACAATCTGGAATAATCTATCCCGTGAAATTCAAACAAGATAAAAAGGTAAATTTTGCAGATTAGATTTGTTTTCTACAGTCCTACATATCCACCTCAGTAACAATCGGCTTCATGCCGTTTTTTTGCAGTCTGGACATGATGTTATTAACGCTGCCCATTTGACTGTAGGGATCGATTTTAACACGGTATCAGATCACGCTTTCCACTTTTGCTATCGCAGTGCGAGGTATCACAGACATGGGCTTTGGCAGCAGTATCCGGCGCACAATGTCGGGCGCAGGCCTGGTTTTTTTCACCGGGTGCATGGCACAATGCTTGGCACAGTCAGTCATGTGCAAAAAGCTTTGTGGGTATCACAGTGCTTTGGTTGAGATTTAGCGGCTAACGCACTTGCTGATACAAGAGAAATAGACAGCGAAAGGGAAATCAACAGGTAGTGAATTTTAATAATCGCATCCACCAAAATTAAAGGAACTTTGATCCTAACAGACGGAAACTATACCCTCTAACCTCTTTTAAGAGGGGTTGCATTTATTATATGAATTCAAGCGTTCAAAGATTCCTTTATTTCAGCATTCTCAATGCATCAGTGACAGCGCGGATGTCAGGCATGACCCAGGTCGGCTGGTAATCTGATGCTTTTAGGTCAGCTTCGGTCGATACCCCGGTCAATACCATCAAGCTTCGTATCCCTGTGCGCACCGCACCCAAAATATCTGTTTCAAGTTTATCGCCAATAGCGACCGTTTCGGCAAGATCAGTTCCTAGTCTGGCAATCGCCTGCTGATACATGATAGGTTCGGGTTTGCCGATAATCGTCGGGCTAACGCCGGTAGCTGTTTCCAACGCCGCCAGGATAGCGCCATTGCCGTGGGTCAAACCGCGTTCGGTGGGCAGGGTGTTATCCGCATTGGTGCCGATGAATTTTGCACCGGCGCGGATATTCAATGTGGCTGTCGCCAGTTTATCCCAGTTTATCGAATGATCCTTACCACACACAACCACATCCGCGCCTTTGCTGGTTTCGCTATTGAGTTCATACAGTCCAGTCAACGTAAAACCCTGTTCAATGAGCGCTTGTTCCATGCCATCTTCACCTACGACATAAACACGTGTTAGTTTGGGGTCCATGTGCTCAGCCATATACAGGGCAGTTGCCATTGCTGAAGTCATGATTTCTTGTAATTCAACAGTAACGCCCATTCCCGTGAGCTTATCCACATATTGTTGTGGTGTAAGACTGGCATTATTGGTTGCCAGAATGAAAGGGATATTCTGGTCGCGTAGGGTTTGAAAAAAATCGGTCAATCCCGCTATCGGCTGATTACCATGCCACAATACACCATCCATGTCGATGATGAGGGCGCGTATATTGGTGAACGGACTCATGGTTATAATTTTCCGCAAAATGCGGTTATTGTCGGGGTAAATTATCTTTAGTTCAAGGGGGATAAAAAATCTCTGCGGATTTCTCCCATTGATTTTGGCAGCGCATGGATGCACTGCCTAGGCCCTTGATGCAATCAGCGATTCCCTAGCTAAACCTACGTTTTTTTGCGGGCAACGATAACGCCATCACGGGTTGGATTGATGAAGGAATCGAAATCGGGGTCGCTAAATATTTGTCCATTATGTTCACATATAGCTTCTGTCCAGCCCGGTACGATGTCTTCGTATTCGGTCAGCGCTACGCGGCCATGCCATAACACGTTATCGGCAATGTAGAGACCTCCGGGGCGGATGCGTTCTTTTGCCATTTGCCAGACTTCGGGATAATCGCCTTTGTCTACGTCGTTATAACAGATGTCGAATAATCCGTCTGTTTGTGCAAAGATGGCTTGCGCCATTCCGGTATGAAAATCGACCGTGTCCCATAAATTGGCAGCGCTGAGAAATTGTTCGGCTTTCTCCTTGTTGAGCGGGTCGCCATCAGTGCAAATGACCTTTCCTTCTTTTCCAACCGCCCTGGCAAACCAATAGGCAGAGTATCCGTATCCGCTGCCAAATTCAAAGACCCGTCTGGCATTGATAGATTTTGCCTGAGCTTCGAGAAAAACGCCAACCAGGCGGTCAACGATGGGGAACTTACGTTCCCGTGCCAATGTTTCCATAGCCGATAATACGGGGTGGTCGGTCTTACGCAGCAAGCCACGCATATAGCTTTCAATGGCGGGATTGACCGGAATGAGCAAAGCCGGGTTATGAAGGGTGGGGGATTGTTTGTCAGTCATTTTGGCATTCCTGTCGCGTTTGGGTAGATGTCAGCATGTCAAGCTTACAAAGATTGTTATAATGAATAAAGAGATTTGTAATCTCAAAAAGTTTCCCACAACCCGTTTTTAACGCTTTACAAGGAGTGCGTGCTTGACAGAAGTGCAGGATATAACGAGTCCGATGACGGCATCGGAACGCCGGGCAACCTGGTCTTTGGCCAGTATTTATGCCTTGCGGATGCTTGGCTTGTTTTTGATTATGCCGGTTATGTCGCTATTTGCCGAGCAGATGGAAGGCGCTACCCCTTCGTTGATCGGACTGGCGATCGGTATTTACGGCATGAGCCAGGCCGTGTTGCAAATACCTTTTGGCTTGGTGTCAGACCGTGTTGGCCGGAAAAAAATTATTATTTTTGGCCTGTTATTGTTTTGTTTAGGCAGTGTGATTGCGGCGCTGTCAACCAGCATTTACGGCATTGTGCTAGGCCGCGCCGTTCAAGGTTCAGGCGCGATTGCGGCACCGGTGATGGCGTTGTTGGCTGACCTCACGCAGGAAGTGCACCGCACCAAAGCCATGGCCTTGATCGGTGCGAGTATTGGCGTTTCGTTTGGGGTGGCTATTGCGGCAGGGCCGGTTATTGCTGGGATCATCGGAATCCACGGCCTGTTTTGGCTGATTGCTGTGTTGTCCTTATTGGCGATTTTGGTGATTATATTTTTAGTTCCGCAGCCGCAACAATCGAAAAGGCACAGGGATGCCGAGCTTGTACCCGCAACATTTTTTCAAGTGTTAAAAAACGTTGAGTTGTTGCGGTTGAATTACGGCATCTTTATCTTGCACGCCATCTTAACCGCAAGTTTCGTCATAGTGCCTTTATTGATGCGGGATGCTGGCCTACTACCAGCCGAACATTGGAAAGCCTACTTGCCAATCTTTGTCTCTTCTTTTGCGGCAATTGTCCCGTTTGTGATCCTCGCGGAAAAAAAACGGAAACTGAAAGCAGTGTTTTTGGGTGCGATCATCCTATTAATGATGTCCGATTTCGGTTTAATGCAGTTCAATACGACATTAGCTGGGGTTATAGGCTTCCTCTGGTTGTTTTTTTGTGGCTTTAATTTGCTAGAGGCAATCTTGCCGTCACTCATCTCCAAAACCGCGCCCGGCGATCTGAGAGGCACAGCCATGGGAATTTATTCTACTTGCCAGTTTTTAGGTGCGGGTATCGGTGGCAGCCTGGGTGGTTGGTGTTATGGTCAATATGGCGCTCCGGCGGTGTTCCTGCTTTGCGCCTTAGCTGCCTTAAGCTGGTCGCTGTTGTCATTTGGTATGATGCCGCCGCGATATTGGACAAATTTACTTATTTCTTTGCAATCCTTTACAGACCAACGGGCGGATGAGTTTGCCTCAGAAATGCTTAAACTTCCAGGTGTTGAAGATGTTACCCTGCACTATCAGGAAGGCGTGGCTTATCTGAAAGTCGATAATCAGCAATTGGATAGGCACGAATTGCAGCAGTTGATCACAAAATACACCCAGGCTTGATACAAGGGTGCGATGAACATTTCCCTAATGGAATCCACGCATTACCACAAATGAATAGATGAGGAGAGACCATGTTAAATAAAGTGACGTTGATAGGAAACCTCGGCGCTGACCCAGAGGTTCGTTTTATGCCTAATGGCGGTTCTGTAGCCAATATCAGTTTAGCTACAACAAGA
The DNA here is from genome assembly GCF_046714055.1 of Methyloglobulus sp. Lineage (GTDB taxonomy): Bacteria > Pseudomonadota > Gammaproteobacteria > Methylococcales > Methylomonadaceae > Methyloglobulus. The sequence continues at coordinate 25,144 of NZ_JBKKBJ010000273.1, forward strand.
CGCTGGAAAGATAAGCAAACGGGGGAACGAAAGGAAGCGACTGAATGGCATCGGGTTGTTTTTTTCAATCGTTTAGCCGAAATCGCCGGTGAATATTTGAAGAAGGGTAGCCAAGTTTATGTGGAAGGCCGCCTGCAAACCCGTAAATGGCAAGGACAGGATGGACAAGACCGTTACACAACAGAAATTCTGGCCGATGAAATGCACATGCTGGGTAGCCGTAGTGGCGGTACCAGCCATTTTGGAGCCGAACAAGCGCATACGAGCCATGCTGCTATGCCTGGTAATCAGCAAGGATCATCACCACAAAACAATCCAGGTGCTGTGCCGCCGCCTTTGGCAGCCGATTATGACGATTTTGATGACGATATCCCTTTTTAAGGACGTTCTACTACAACAGCGCTTCAATACCCGTCCGCTATCAAAGTCGGCGGTTATCTACCCGTATATAAAATCAATCAAACTCTTTGGGTTGACATGTCAATTTAGGCATGGATATTGTTTCACGTACAATTATTTTGTAAAGTTAGTTGGACACCGCAGTAGTTGACTGGATTATCTGGCTGTTTTCTTCTGAAAATAATTTTAAAATTATTAAAAACAATCAGTTAAACATAAGCAATCAATTGAAATTAGCCGCATTAATTAATCAAGGCTGAGCGAGACAGATAAAAAATTACCTGATTACGTATAAGACTCAGCTACTTTAGAAACTGCAAGTAGGCGAAACTCTTGATTTAATGGTCTACGCTATTTTTTCGAGTTGAATAACGGGCTAAAAAAACGAGAAATTCGAACTTTTTATTGACCAGTAAAGTTTCGGTTGCATTCCAGTTTATATTAAATATATATAAATCAGTCTGTTATATAAATGTTCTTTTTGTTAAAGTTAGCTGAAACTTATACGTAATCAGAAAAAATTAAGTAAAGCAGGGGCAAACAAGCCAATAACATTGTCTATGTTTTGTATAAATATTATTTGACAATATAAAATCCTATTGGTAAATTAAACCCGAATTCGAAATTAAGGGGAGTAATGATTAATTCAAGACTTTTCGCAGTGCATGGATGAATGCCAAAATGAATGATTGTAACCCATTGGTTTTTTTATACAAATGGCTTGTAGCAGTTGCTTTCGGTGACTGCTGAATAAATCCAGGATGGATGTATTTAGCGTTTTCTTAGCGGTGCAAATGAAAATTTTTAAAACTAAAAGGTCAATAACTTGTCTTATTCTTGACAAGGGTTAATTTTGCCTGATTATCTGTTATTAAGTGACTACGGATGGAAATTTAACTGCTCATGTTTGTTATAAGCAATGTTTGCGAGGAGTTTGGTGTCATGAGACTATTAACTGAGTATATGTCTGTGCCAGAAGCCAACGGGTCTGTTGTTGCTAATAGCACCTTGATTGATAGAAAATCTTCTTTAACAAACAAAGAGGTGGATAGCGTTGAGAACCGAAACTTACAGCTAGCACGGCTGGTAGAAGAACATAAGGCCCAATTAATTGATGCATTGTCCAAATTCCCCGTGACTGCTTTGTGGGTGTTCAGTAAATATGAACAAGTCTCCGACAAAGATGAGCAAGAGGATGAAACTAATGTGCCATCAGAATTTAAGGATTTTTTGAAGGATATTAAAAAACATTATCAATCTGTCAGTCAGTCCGCTTCCGGTAAAGCCAAAAATGAAGAAGTTTACGCCAACGCCAAGCGGCGTTTAATGTTTGCAGTCCGGCAGTTTCCCTTTGCTTTTGAGGATTTGGTAAAGCTTGTCGATATTGTCACTTACGCGTTCAAATTCAGGGGGATTTCATTTAAACCAGACCATTCCCAAGGAAAGAAACAATCCGGTATTATTTTAAAGCGGTTACAAGGAGTGGCACGACGCGGCAGTCCAAGCCTGGCAGAGCGGTTCAAGGCGATGGATTTGCACCAGCATGAGAAACAGTTTTTGTTTTTGTCTACCAGTGAAATGAGCAAACTCCTTGCTGATGTTGTGTTGGCAGAGCATTATTGGTTGGCTTACAGGCAGCAATTAGCCACAGTCAATTCAAAACTCGTGTTGTTTATAGCTAACCAATACAAGGGCAATTTCCTTGATTTTGACGATCTAGTCCAGGAAGGTCATACCGGTTTGCTCAAGGCTGTAGACAGGTTTAAATACCGTTTAGGTTTTCAGTTTTCTACTTATGCCGGTTATTGGATCAGACAAGCCATTTCCCGTTCCTTGTCCCGTTCGGAAAGGGTAGTGCGTATACCCTGCGGGCAAATCGCCACCATCAACAGGCTGTTCCGGGCAAAGGATGAGATTACCCTTAAAACCGGCAAAAAGCCCAGCATTCAAGAATTAGCTGAGTACACCTTGTTATCCCAAGACGAAGTCAACAACATCTTATCCATATCGCAACCTGCCGTTGCTTGGGAGATTTTTGACGATGACGAAGACAAACAGTCTTTTGCGCCTATAGATTTTTTGGAACAAAAAGTTTTTATCCATCCCTACAGTAGGATTGCGGATGCACAGTTACAAGGTTTAGTGAATACCGCTATCAAGACATTGAACCCGAGAGAAGCAAAAATTATCTGTTCACATTTCGGGGTAGGAACAGATCAGCAAATGACTTTGCAGGAAATAGGTGCAGAACTGAATCTGACCAGGGAAAGGGTCAGGCAGATTCAGGTAGTGGCACTGAACAAAATCAAAATGCGCTACGGTGAGCAATTATTGAGTTTTTTGTGAGGAAAATCTCAAGTTTAATGATGCTTCTTTACAGATAATGGAAAAGCAAAACATAATACGAAAATATGAATAAGCGACTGAAAAACCTATTAAAATAGTGAGCTTTTTTGTTTTTTGGTAAATACTTGACTCTGAAGGCATTGTGACAACTATGCTGTGTGGGTTTTAAGAGTGTTGGAAAGCAGTAACAAAAAGGAACGTCTCAAATCAAAACTATAGGCCTCAGTAAAATGAAGTTGGGAGAAAAACAATCATGAAGAGATATATATTGAACACATTGCTCTGGACTGTTGTGTTTACGGGCGCTTTTTTAATATACAACAGGATAAATGCCACACCGCCGGTACAGGATTCACTTGCCTATTCGGAGTTTATAGCCAAGGTCAAAAGCGGCCAGGTCGATCGTGTTGATATTTCCGGCACTACAATTAAGGTGCGTACGTCCGATGGTCAAAATCTAGTGACTTTCAATCCGGGTGACGATCACCTGATTGATGACCTTTTGAGTGCGGATGTCCAAATCAGGACGACAGCGCCTCCACAACAGTCGATGTTGATGCAGATTTTTATCTCCTGGTTTCCTATGTTGCTGTTGATTGTCGTGTGGATCGTCTACATGCGTAGGACCCAAGGCGGCATGGGCGCCAACCAGTTTGGCAAAAGCAAGGCCAAGATGCTTGAAGAAGACAAGATGACGGTCAAATTTGCCGATGTGGCGGGTTGTGAAGAAGCCAAAGAGGAAGTCGCCGAACTGGTTGATTTTCTTAGGGATCCGCAAAAATTCCAAAAACTGGGGGGAATGATACCAAGAGGCATATTGATGGTAGGGCCTCCAGGTACAGGTAAAACGCTGCTTGCAAGGGCGATTGCCGGTGAAGCGGGTGTGAAGTTTTTCATCATCTCAGGCTCGGATTTCGTTGAAATGTTCGTCGGTGTCGGTGCATCCAGGGTTAGGGATATGTTCGCACAGGGCAAAGAACATGCGCCTTGTATCATTTTTATCGACGAAATTGACGCAGTAGGTCGCCAAAGAGGCGGAGCGGGTTTAGGTGGCGGTAATGACGAACGCGAACAAACACTTAACGCATTGCTGGTAGAATTGGATGGTTTCACGGGTAACGAAGGCGTCATCGTAATTGCCGCAACCAACCGCGCTGACGTACTCGACAAAGCCTTGCTAAGGCCTGGCCGTTTCGACCGCCAAGTGACCGTTGGTTTGCCCGATGTCAAAGGCAGGGAGCAAATTTTGAACGTACACATCAAAAAAGTCCCTGTGGGTGATGATGTGGAGCTTAAAAACATAGCCAGGGGAACGCCCGGTTTTTCCGGCGCAGACCTCGCCAATATCATCAATGAGGCAGCGCTTTTAGCCGCGCGTTCCAACAAGCAGAAAGTGGGCATGAACGAGCTGGAAAAAGCCAAAGACAAGATCTTGATGGGTGCTGAAAGGCACACCATGGTCATGACTGAAGATGACAAAAGGCTCACCGCTTACCATGAAGCCGGGCATTGTATTGTCGGCCAAATGTCCCCCGATCACGATCCGGTTTACAAGGTCAGTATCATGCCTAGAGGCAGGGCATTGGGTATCACCATGTTCTTGCCAGAACGGGACCAATACAGCGCCAGTAAACGGAAACTGGAAAGCCAGATAGCTAGCCTGTTTGGTGGCCGTATCGCAGAGTTGATGATTTACGGGGGAGATCGTGTAACGACAGGCGCTTCCAACGACATCGAACGGGCGACTGAATTGGCACGCAATATGGTGACGCGCTGGGGTTTTTCCGACATTATGGGTCCTTTGGTATATGGTGAAGAAGGCGGTCAACCGTTCATGGGTTACTCTTCGTCAGGAAGTAAGATATCTAATTCTGTGCAAGACAAAATCGATGAAGAAATTCGTTCTGTTATCGATAAAAATTACAAGAAGGCAGAAACCTTATTGCAGGATAATATCAGTATTTTGCACAAGATGGCAGATGCCTTGATGAAATGGGAAACCATCGACAAATCCCAAATCGACGATTTGATGGCGGGTAAGGATCCAAAACCACCGGTCGATACAAACGATTCATCAAACAAGCCTGACAACACACCAAAACAGGACGCCACAATTAAGCCCGATCTAACGAAACCTGCCGGACAAGTTTGAGGTGCGCTCATTAGGGGGCTTCGGTTCCCATTTTTTGTCTAAGCCCCACGAAATCACCCTTAATCCGGTTTTTGGCTCTTCTCTTGCGAAATTCTATTGATGGGAACCTCTAAAAATATCCTCTCCCGGAGGGAGAGGGGGGTTTTGAATTTTTAGAGGTTTCCTGATCTGAATGCCAAGCTAAAAACTTCTAGCAGTTTAGTACCAAAATTAAATGGTAATGTCTACTGAACCCTTAAGCGGCTTTATCCAAAACAATTTTTCTATTGTCCAGATTGGGTTGGTTAGACCCTCTTAATTCGTTCCAATAGTGTATAAATACATGGGTAGCTTTTCAATATAAGTAAAAAACGCTATAATGGGCATTTTTTATTGGTGCTTATAGCGCCCCCTTGCTTCACCACTTCCGCTCATAGGTGGGTGGGAGGCCTTAACCATAAGGAAAATTATGCGACATTATGAGATTGTTTTTTTGGTTCATCCCGACCAAAGTACACAAGTTCCAGCGATGATTGACCGTTATAAGGCTATTGTCGAATCTGCGTCCGGTACTATACACCGCCTGGAAGACTGGGGGCGTAGGCATTTGGCGTATCCCATCAAGAAAATTCACAAAGCCCATTATGTCTTGATGAACATAGAATGTGACCAGGCAATCCTTGCTGAATTGGAGAGCGGCTTTCGTTTCAATGACGCGATTCTGCGCAGCATGACCCTCTTGCAAAAATCTGCGATTACCGGAGTTTCTGCTATCTCCATTGCAATCGCAGAAGAAAACAAAGTTGCAGAAGCCAGGGCTAAAGGCTTATTGGCAAAAGAAGCGGCAGTTGCATCTGAAACTGCTGTCATTGAAGGCGAAATTGATCTTGATGATCTTGTTGATGAAGATCTTGATGCAGGTGAAATCGATCCAGAAGACGGTATTTAATTGAGGGGATAACGAGGAATATTATGGCACGTAACATTAGACGAAAAAAATTCAGCCGCTTCAGTGAAGGCGGAACGGAAATTGATTACAAAGACCTGGATTTGTTGAAGGATTACATCACTGAAACAGGTAAGATTGTACCCAGCCGTATTACGGGTACCAGCGCTAAGCACCAAAGAGAACTTTGCGTAGCCATCAAGCGGGCACGCATGGTTGCCTTGCTCCCTTACTGCGACGCACACAAGTAACACATAAGAATCGTATGAAATGGTTGGCGGCTTACATCATGCGTGGCAGGTTGGAAGCAATGCTTCTGGCTTCGACGCTGGCGATGTTGTCGCTGATGTTAGCGCCATTAAGTGTGTTGAGTTCAGGGGCCGTGGCTTTAGTGACACTCAGGAAGGGCGCTTACGAAGGACTGATTGTCTTCGCCAGTTCCAGCCTAGCGGCTGCTGTGCTGGCTACATTAATACAGGTTCCTTACACGTTTATCCTGCTCTATGTGCTTGTCCTGTGGTTACCGATATGGTTAATCGCAATTGTCCTCAGGGAAGGGCGGCACATTTCGCTTACCGTTGAAATTGCAGTCCTGATAGGTGTTGTGGGCGTTATTGGCTACTATCTCTTCAATGCAGATCCTGCGGCGATGTGGAAGCAAGTCATGCCAAGAATGGTGCCACCCAACGCACCTGTTGAGAATGTCAAGCAGATGATAGACCTTATAGCGCCTTATATGACCGGGATAGCGGCTGCCGGGGCGGTGTTCAGCATGTTGCTAGGCTTGTTCCTGGGACGTTGGTGGCAAGCTATGCTCTTTAATCCTGGAGGATTCAGGCAAGAGTTTTTGGGATTAAAGGTGCAGCCAAGGCTGGCTGTGATTAGCATTGCGACTATTGGTATTGCCATTGCCAGTTCTGGAGTAGTGTCCCAAATAGCCTGGAATACGACCATTTTAATGTTTGTGCTTTATACCTTCATTGGCACTGCAGTGTTGCACACGGTGTTTTCCAGGATGAAGATAGGCAAATATGCGGTGCCAATGTTTTACATTACATTGTTTTTTATACCCCATAGTCTATTGCCCGTTGCTTTAGTCGGGCTCAGCGACACATGGCTAGATATACGAAAGAGAACTTTGAATCAAACTTGAATGCCTGATGGCACAATAATCGGTCAACAACCGAGAGGTGATATAAAAATGGAAGTCATTCTTCTTGAAAAGATAGCAAGCCTGGGTAATCTGGGTGATAAGGTCAGCATTAAGGCCGGTTATGGCAGGAATTACCTTGTGCCACAAGGTAAGGCTGTTCCTGCAACCGCCAAAAAAATAGCTGAATTTGAAACTCGGCGTGCTGAGCTTGAAAAAGCGGCTGGTGAAAAATTGAGCGCCGCGCAAGCACTTGCAGAAAAATTGGGCAAACTGGAAATCGTCATAGCGCACAAAGCGGGCGATGAAGGACGGCTGTTCGGTTCAGTTGGCATCCATAATATTGCCGAAGCCATTATAAAAGCGGGCGGTGTGGTTGAAAAACAGCAAATACGCTTGCCCCATGGCACCATCAGGCACATCGGCGATCATGATATTGATATTAATTTGCATTTTGACGTTACCGTAACGATGTCGATCAAGGTCACTGCTGAAGCCTAACGGATAATTTAGGGTCAATATCCTGATAGTGGATGTCTGTGCATTGTCAGCAGTCATTCGATAGTCTTCCCAATCTTGGCCTAAAGTCGCAGGAAATTTTAACTGCTGTCGAATTACCTCGATCGGGCAACTGCGAAACTTTGGCTCAATTACGGCCTATGTTCAGGCGAAGCGTTCAGGAGCTAGCGCTAGCCTGAACCTATTGTGGGCTTTGGAAGCGGCGCTTACAGGATTGGGCAAGATGTGGCCCGTCACCATCGTACCGCCCTATTATTGGCCTTGGAAGAATACGAAAACTGGGGTTGATTCTATATCCCCGTTTAAGTTAAACAAGAAGGAATAAGTGAAATTCAATGAGTTTTGATGGTTGTTTATATCTTGATACTCATGGCCAGCGAACTTCAAGCGCCCTTCCAACAGCTTATCCATAAGCGAAGGCATTGGAAGATATGACTAATCGGAACATGGCGGATTTAGACAGTCTGTTTGTGCTTGCGGTTAATGGAACCGACTGTCTAAATTCCTGCCTTGCGCCTAAGCTCAAAGTCTAATGAGAACTTTTTATTCGGCTGTTTTTTACCTCCTCGTTCCCCTTATTCTTCTCCGCTTGCTTTGGCGAAGCATCAAGTCGCCAGACCACCGCCAAAGATGGCGCGAACGTTTTGCTTGCTACGATGCTTGCTCTGATAAAAAGTTCCCCCAAGGTGTCCTCTGGTTTCATGCGGTTTCCGTCGGTGAGGCGGAGGCTTTATTCCCATTGGTTCGCCAGTTACAGAGGCAGTTCCCTCAAGCAAAATGTTTAATAACCACAATGACACCGACCGGATCAGCCCGTGTCCGGGCTGTGCTGGGGCAAACGGTTGAACATGTTTATCTGCCTTATGATACGCCCGGTGCGGTCAGGCGTTTTATGCTATGTTTCAAGCCGGTGCTTGCGGTCATTGTGGAAACGGAACTCTGGCCCAACTTGTTTGCACACTGTGGCGAAAATAACATTCCTTTATATCTCATTAATGCCAGATTATCTGAAAAATCATGTGGTTATCAAATAATTCCCTCACTGATCCATCCGGTTCTCACACACGTAAAGCGGATTGCCGCCCAAACCCAAGAAGATGCCGAACGGTTTATTGCCATTGGCGCAAAACCCGATCAGGTTGTTACAGTAGGCAATATAAAATTCGATATCGAAATACCTGAAGACATGGTAAAAGAAGGAAAACGGCTAAAGACAAACGCCTTTAATGATCGCTTTGTTTGGCTGACAGCCAGCACCCACAGGGGGGAAGAACAGATTTTTTTGGATGCCTACAAGGAACTTAAACTGAAAATCCCAGAATTATTATTGTTGGTCGTACCCAGGCATCGCGAACGTTTTGCCGAAGTTGGCAGGTTGTGCGAAAAGAATAATGTGGCCGTTGTTATGCGTACATCAAAGAAACCGTGCAATCTGGATACCGATGTTTATCTTGCCGATACTATGGGTGAATTAAAGATGCTTTATGCAGCGGCAGATATCGCTTTTGTGGGGGGCAGTATGGTACCTGTCGGTGGACATAATCTATTGGAAGCCTCTGCAATAGGAGCGCCTGTGTTGTTTGGCCCTTATATGGCTAATTTTAAAGAAATAGCCCAAAAAGTGTTGACCCATAATGCGGCTATACAATGCCATAACAAAGAAGCCCTTGTCCAGGCAATACTGTCTGTGTATTCGGATAGCGGCTATCGAAACCTGCTTGCTGAACATGGCAAGCTGTTTGTGCAAATGAACCGTGGAGTTATTGGAAAACTTTGCGAGATGCTTGCTGAGGAATTAAAGCAGCACAATCACAAAATTTCGATTGATTTTGATATGCTACCGTAACCCGATAAATTTTGGCTTTGAGTGAATCTTGGCGGTTAATGTGTCAAAATTTCCGGAAGGAAAAATTCACTCACCAACATGGGTCGTTCCCGGATAGCATACAGGGTTCTTCGTCCCCAGGTGGGCTGGTCTATATTAGCCTTCCGCTGCGCTTGTGATGTCCAAGTGGCCGGTGCTATCAAGGCCAAATCCATCGTAATCCGCTCCAGGTCAGGATAAGAAAAAATCACTTCGCCTAGCGGACGGTTGCCCAAATCGGACAGGTTGCGGTGGGCAACTTTGATCGTTTCTTCTGGAATTATGGTTCTCGCCAGGAGTAAAGGTTTGCCGTTTTTATGCAATATCACCTCGCGGGTCAGGCCATATCTGTGCAGGGGCAATTGAAGTTGTCTGCATTCACTTAAAAACGGTGTGCGCCACTGGTGGAAAAGAATGGACACAGCAATCGTGTTACCGTAATAATCGCGTAGCCGTCGGGTAAGCGAGCCCGCTTCGTAAGTCCATGACTGGACGTTCTCAGGGAGATGATGCTGGCTTCCTCGCCTATGTCCATGCCACACAGGTTCACGAATAAATAAAAAACTCTTGCTAGTCAATGGAGAAATCAAACCTCGGAATAATCTGGACTGTGGCCTAACCATCGGCCTATTAACGGCGCTACGGTTTCTGGTGCGTCGGCGAAAAAGGAATCGGCAACGATTGGGATATTATCCAGTAATTCCGCGTCCCTGACCAAATCGGCGATTTTGAAATTGATTTGCCCAGTCTGGCGGATACCCATGACTTCACCAGGGCCGCGTAATTGTAAATCCTTTTCGGCAATCAAAAAGCCGTCCTGACTATCCCTCAATATACCTAAGCGCTGGCGGGCATTTTCGGATAAGGGTGATTGGTACATGAGCAGACAAAAACTATCATCAGCGCTGCGTCCAACGCGGCCTCTTAATTGATGCAGTTGGGAAAGCCCAAGCCGTTCAGGGTTTTCTATAATCATCAAACTGGCATTCGGTACATCAACGCCCACTTCTATAACGGTGGTGGCGACCAGTAGGTCAATGTGATGATTTTTAAAAGCTGTCATAATTGTGTCTTTATCGGCGGCTTTCAGCCGTCCATGTAATAGCGCTACACGTACATTGGGCAAGGCTACTGCTAGCCGTCCTGCCGTTTTTTCGGCGGCTTCACACTGGAGAATTTCCGACTCCTCGATCAGCGTACAAACCCAATAGGCCTGTTTTTTATTGTCGACCCAACTGTCGATCCGGGCTATGACATCGTTGCGCCGTTCGCCGGGGATTACGCTGGTAGTGACGGGCTTCCTGCCCGGCGGTAACTGGTCAATAATGGATATGTCCAGATCGGAATACTGCAACATCGCCAAGGTGCGCGGAATGGGCGTAGCGGTCATGACCAGTTGATGTGGCCTTATGCTTCCTTGCTGGCCTTTTGCCCGTAAAGCCAGCCTTTGATGGACACCAAAACGGTGCTGTTCGTCAATGATGATTAAGCCGAGACGATGAAAGTTGACCTCGTCCTGGAATAAAGCATGTGTGCCAATCACAATACCTGCCGAGCCGTCTGCCAGCGTTTGTAAAACCTCTTTGCGTGGACTGCCTTTTTTGTGCCCGGTGAGTAAGGCGATTTGGGTAGCAAAATTTCTGAACCATCCGCTAAAGTTGCGGTAATGCTGCTCTGCCAATAACTCTGTCGGCGCCATGATAGCCACTTGGTAATCCGCGCCCAATGCAAGTAAGGCGGCGTATGCGGCGACTATCGTTTTACCGGAGCCGACGTCCCCCTGTACCAAGCGCATCATGGGGTGAGGTTGACGGCAATCTGCCGCTATTTCCGTCATGACCCTTAACTGCGCTTCAGTCAATTTGAAGGGTAATGTTGCAATAAATGGCTCAGTAAAGGTAGACGTGGTGGAAAAATAAGGTGCTTGCCAGGCTTTGGCCTTATGTTTGGCCAGTTTGAGACTTAGATGGTGGGCTAACAGTTCTTCGAATGCCAGCCGTTTAAGGGCTGGGACACTGCCGTTTTGCAGTGCTTCGATTGTGATTGCTGTATCCGGCGCATGTAAGATTTTTATCGCTTCCGCTAAAGACGGGTATTGGTATTGCTTAAGGACAGCATCTGGAAGCCAGTCCCTTAAGGCTAGGGAGTCGTTATTAAAAATGGTTAGCGCCTGCTTTACAGCTTTCCTGACGGTATTTTGGTTAAGCCCCTCTGTCAGTGGGTACACGGGCGTTAAATGGGATTCAGTGATCGCCGCATCAAAATCGGAAATGACCGTGTATTCAGGATGGACTATTTCCAGTCCGGCATAACCATACCGGACTTCTCCAAAGCAACTGAGTATTGCCCCTGGTTTCAGCATATTGTGCTGACGGGACGTAAAATGAAAAAATCGTAAGTCGATAAATCCCGTACCATCGCTAATCCGGCAGATCAGGCTTTTGCGGCCTCTAGGCAATACGTCTATGAATTCAACCTTGCCGCTGATGAGCGCCGTCATTCCCGCTGAAAGCCTTGCAATCCGGTGAATACGGGTTTTGTCTTCGTAACGGATGGGCAGGTGAAAGAGCAAATCCTGGATAATTCGGATGCCAAGCTTTTCGAGGTTAGCCGCCGTTCTGCCACCTATTCCAGTGAGGGACTTGACGGGTTGCCTTAGGATGTTCGGCTTGTTCATGATCGACTATCCGAGTGCAACGGGTGTAACAGCGAAAATGGAAATTCCTGGATCAGATAGGGTAATCCTGTGGGCTGATCACCATAATCGCATCCATTTCCACCTGTGCAGCTTTGGGCAAAGCGGCAACCCCAACGGCGGCGCGGGCGGGATAAGGTTCTTGAAAATAGCGTCCCATAATTTCATTGACGATGGGAAAATGTGATAAATCTACCAGAAAAACATTGAGTTTTACAATATCGGAAAGGCTGCCACCGGCTGCTTCTGCAACTGCTTTTAAGTTGTTGAACACCTGAATAATTTGCGCGGAAATATCACCCTCGACCAGTTGCATCGTTTCAGGGACTAAGGGAATTTGTCCGGACAGATAGACCGTATGGTTGACTTTAACGGCTTGTGAATACGTGCCTATGGCTTGTGGGGCTAGCTCAGTATTGATGATTTCTTTGGTCATTTTCGCGTGATGATAGCTGGAAACCCTGCCTAAACGGTGCTAAGAAGGAATTGGTTTTAGGCTTTTACCCTGGTAATTTTTATGACTATCGACAACTCTTTAAGCCGCCGCATAATTTTGGCCAGATGAACACGGTCTTTTACGCTAACGGTGATTAAGTCGACGCAGATGCGGGAATCTTGTTCGATCACTGTGACATTTTCAATATTGGAATTAAGTTCTGAGATCGTCGAGGCGACAGTTGCTAGCGATCCTCGCTGATTGAGCACCTCAAGCCTAAGTTCAGCCGGAAATTCGCCTGATGCATCTTGACTCCACTCAACGTCCAACCAGCTGGTTTGTTTCTTTCTGACATCATTGATGTTCCGGCATTCATGATGATGCACGACGATGCCTTTACCGGGATTAAAAAACCCAATGATAGAATCGCCGGGTATGGGCCTGCAACACTTTGCCAGGGTTATCACCATCCCCTCTGTCCCTTTGATAACTAGTGGTGTTTTGTGGGCTTGTTCATTATCTTCGAGCCTTATAGCCGCGTGTATATCATTCTGGGTAAGCTGCTTGGCAATCAGGAATGGCATCCTATTGCCCAAGCCAATATCTTCAAGTAACTCATCCAGCGTTTGTTTGCCGGTCACTTCAAGTAGGGACTTCATTCGGGATTTGTCTATATTGTCGAGTTGCAAGTGCATGGCTTGCAATTCCTTGTCCAATAGGCGGCGACCCAAACTGATGGCCTCTTGCTGCTTGAAGTTTTTCAAATAATTACGAATGCCGGAACGCGCCTTGGCGGTGGTGACATAATTGAGCCAGAGTGGATTGGGCCGCGCCCAGATTGCTGTAATGACTTCAACTGTAACGCCGTTTTCAAGCCGAGTTTGCAAAGGCACCAGTTTCCGGTCAACCCGGGCGGAAACGCAGGCATTGCCAATATCGGTATGTACGGCATAGGCAAAATCAATAATAGTGGCTCCCCTGGGCATTTTGATAATCTTGCCTTTCGGGGTAAAAACGAAAACTTCTTGAGGGAAAAGATCTATCTTTAAATTATCGAAAAACTCCAGGGAATCTCCCGCTGTTTGCTGGATTTCCAATAAATCCCGCAACCATTCGTTGGCACGATCTTGAAACTTATCCTTTTTGTCATCATCAGATTTGTAAAGCCAGTGGGCTGCTATGCCAGATTCGGCCATCCGGTGCATTTCGTGCGTCCTTACCTGAATCTCTATTGGAAAGCCATAAGGGCCAATGAGCACAGTATGTAAAGACTGGTAACCGTTTTCCTTAGGTAAGGCGATGTAATCTTTGAAACGTCCCGGTATCGGTTTATATAAATTGTGGACGATACCCAGAACGCGGTAGCAATCATCAACGCTGTTACAGAAAATTCGGAATGCATACACATCAAAGACATCGTTCAGGGAGACTTTTTTTTGCAGCATTTTTAGATAGATACTGTAGAGGTTTTTTTCCCGCCCCGAAACATCACAGGCCATATTGGCTTGACTAATGCGGTTTTTGAGGGTGCTTTCGATAACGTCGATAATTTTGCGGCGGTTACCCCTGGCTTTTTTTAAGGCATTATCCAAAATAGCGTAACGCCGTGGATACATGGCCTGGAAACACAGCGACTCAAGCTTATGCCGGATGCTGTTCATGCCCAGCCTATTGGCAATCGGGGCGTAGATATCCAGTGTTTCACGGGCGATACGGCGCTTAGTCTCAGCAGGCATGGCGCCCAAGGTTTGCATGTTATGCAGCCGATCAGCGAGTTTGACCATGATGACACGCAGATCCTTGCCCATCGCCAGGAACATTTTACGGACATTTTCGGCTTGGGTTTCGGCATGCGATTTGCTGTCGATTTTGGTTAGCTTGGTTACGCCGTCAACCAGTTCAGAAACTTCAGGGTTGAAGGTCTTGGCCAGTTCTTGCTTGTCAACCCCAGTGTCTTCTATGACATCATGCAGTATGGCGGCCATAATGCAGTTGGCATCCATGCGCATTTCGGCAAGGCTGATGGCAACCGCAACGGGATGGCAGATATAGGCTTCGCCACTTTTACGGAATTGGCCTGAATGCGCCCTGGCGCCGAACTCATAGGCCCGGACACAATCGTCGATTTGTGCCTTATCCAGATAGCCGGACAATGCCGAACACAAACGCCTTATCAGCTTATCCTGAGGGCGTTCAAGCTCGATACTGTCAGCGACTTCTAACATACCTTACATTCAAAACATCAGGTTCTGCTCATGCACTTCAACGGTGCGGTGCAGCTGGTTTATGTTCTCTGTGGTGACATGGCCTTCTGCTATCTCACGCAGGGCGAGTACGGTATCCTTATCATTGTTGCGCGGCACAAACTCTGTGGCTCCATGGCTGAGCTGGCGTGCCCTGGTGCCTGCCAGTAAAACCAGTTTAAAGCGGTTTTCTACATGTTCTAAACAATCTTCTATAGTGACTCTAGCCATTTTAGCTCCTTTGTAGTTATGTTTCATCAGACCACACTGAAAGACAGTTGGTTCTATTTTAATAGGTGTATCATTAAATCAAATAAAAAACAATAAGTTGTTAGTTTAAACTTTAAATTAAAATAATAATATTTTGATTTAGGGTAACTATTCAGCGTATTTCAATGCAACGGATTTATTCGCTATAGAGGACACGAAGGTATAAGGTCAAGCCTGCCGTTTTGTACCTTTCGCCTGTGGTGAACAGTTACATTTTTTGCGGATAAATTACGGTTTATATTATCAACCTCTTGATTTTAATATGGCAACAGCAGGCAGTTCCTTGCCTTCAAGAAATTCCAGGAATGCCCCGCCTCCTGTCGAGGTATAAGACACCTTATCGTTAATTTCATACTTGTCTATTGCCGCCAGTGTGTCTCCTCCGCCCGCTATTGAAAATGCAGGGCTTTCGGCAATGGCAGTAGCCAGTGATTTTGTGCCGTTGCCGAATTGGTCTATTTCAAAAACGCCTACTGGGCCGTTCCAGACTATCGTACCGGCAGATTTCAGGATTTCGGCATAGCGCTTAGCTGTATCCGGGCCTATGTCAAGAATCAGGTCATCTCCTTCAACGTCAGCCACTTTTTTGACGGTTGCCACCGCACTGTCCGAGAACTCTTTTGCACAAACAACATCGGTAGGGATAGGGATATCTGAACCTGCGCTTTTTGCGGCCGCTATAAGTTGCTTGGCTTCTTCGATTAAATCGGGTTCGTAAAGCGATTTTCCTACAGGAAACCCCATTGCAGCAATAAACGTATTGGCAATGCCGCCGCCGACGATGAGTTGATTGACCTTTTCAGACAATGATTTGAGGACAGTCAATTTGGTGCTGACCTTGGAACCGCCGACAATCGCAACAAGAGGTTTGGCGGGTGTTTCCAATGCCTTGCCTAAAGCATCGAGTTCGCTGGCCAGTAAGGGGCCCGCGCACACGACCGGGGCAAACTTTGCGACGCTATGTGTTGATGCCTGCGCCCGGTGTGCCGTGCCAAAAGCATCCATCACGAACACGTCACACAAAGCGGCTATTTTTTTGCCTAAATCGTCGCTGTTTTTTTCTTCGCCTGCATTAAAACGTACGTTTTCGCATAACACGATTTCACCCGGATCGACAGCGATGCCGTCCAACCAGTTGCGTTCGAGCCGAACGGGTTTACCCAATAAGCTTGAGAGGCGTTCAGCGACCGGTTTTAACGAAGACCCTTCGTCATATTGGCCCTCAACAGGGCGTCCCAGATGGGACAGCAGCATAACCGCCGCTCCTGCCGCCAAGGCTTTTTCAATGGTCGGTACACTGGCTTGAATACGTATATCGCTGGTGACTTTGCCATTTTTAATGGGTACATTCAGATCCTGGCGGATTAATACCCGCTTTCCGGCCAAATCCAGGTCAACCATTCGTTTAATCGACATATTTCTTTCTCTCGGTTTTGTGTGGTTATAATGTTTCGCCAGTTTGATCCTGCTTCCATTTGATGGAGCAGCCTATGCTGGAAAGCTGTTCTGCGGGGCCATGACCGGTATTTGCCACCCGTTTCATGGCTTCATATAAATCACGCCGGGTGTCATCGGGTGCGGTGTCTTTACGGCTGGCATCCAGGCGACCACGGTATTGCAATTCAAAATCTGTGTTATACCCGAAGAAATCCGGCGTACAGACGGCTCCGTAGGCTTTAGCTATCTCTTGTGTTTCATCAATCAGATAAGGGAAGGGATAGTTATATTCCTCGGCGATTTTCTGCATATTCTCATACGAATCGTCCGGGTAGTTGACCGTATCATTGGACATGATGGCAACGGATTCAATGCCACAGCCTTTCAGGTCGTGGGCATCCCTTAGGATACGGGCATGGACGGCCTTGACATAAGGACAGTGATTACAAATAAACATGACCAATAATCCGTTCCTGCCCATACATTCCTGTAAAGTCCAGATTTTTCCGTCAACGCCAAGCAGTTTGAAATCAGGCGCTTTCGCGCCAAAATCGCAGACAGGGGGTTCAAGTGATACCATGGTCTTTCCTCATTAGTGTTTTAATAATTAATGCAAATCAAGCCTGTTGCAATACATATTAACAGGCGTTACAGTAGAATTAAATGGAAGATGGATGTAGTTTTTTGCCGTGCGCTAGAATCAGGGTTCCATGCATGCAAAGTTAACCGTATTTCTGCTGGCTTTAAATCGTACATTTTCTTTATAATAGCCCCTGATGGGACGCGGTAACAGAAAATATCACAAAACTTCTTTCCATACCGTGTTATAGGCTATTTATCCTACTCCAACCTGTCGTAAAGCCATAAATCAAATAAGCCTGACCCTGGTGATTCTAACTCATATTCATGACCAAGAAAGATCAAGTCTTTAAAGAAAAAATCAACAAAGCGGCGGATTTCAAGTTCAGTGCGACAGTGGCCAACGTATTCGACGACATGGTCAACCGTTCGGTGCCTTACTACGGCGAAATTCAGCGCATGATGGCGGAACAAGCCGCCGATTACGCCCAAGCAGGTACCGACGTGTACGATTTGGGCTGTGCTACCGGCACGACCCTCATCGGCATGAACACCACGGTAGCCAAGACCATTCGTTTCATTGGTATCGACGATTCGTCGGAAATGCTGGCCAAATGCCGTAGCAAGCTTGAAGAAGCCGGTTTCAACCGCCCTTTTGAGCTGCGCGTCGCTGATTTAAGCAGTAGTGTTGAAATTAGCAATGCGTCGGTTGTGGTGTTATGCCTGACGTTGCAATTCGTTCGCCCTATTTATCGGGAAAAATTGCTCAAAAGCATTTGCGATGGGTTATGCAGCGGCGGTGTGCTCATCCTCGTGGAAAAAATATTGACGGAAAACAGTGCGTTCAACCGCGACTTTATTAAACATTATTATAACTACAAGCGCCGTAATCACTACAGTGAATTAGAGATTGCGCAGAAACGTGAAGCCTTGGAAAATGTCCTCATCCCTTACAAGCTTAGCGAAAATATAGCATTATTGCGGGACACGGGTTTCGCCCATTGCGAAGTATTTTTCAAATGGTATAACTTCTCTGGTTTGATCGCTCACAAGAATTAACTCACTCACAATGGTCCAAATCGGCAATTTCTTCTTCAAATACCGTAACTGGGTATTCATTCCCCTGTACTTGGCCTTATTCATTCCGTCGCCGCTGTTAGCGCCTGAGCATCGCCATCGGTTACTGCTATTGGGTTTAGGCATCACGATTGCCGGTCAAGCGCTGCGTGGTGCGACGATTGGTTTGGCCTATATCGAGCGGGGTGGCCGCAACAAGCAAGTTTATGCTTCGCGGCTGGTAACGGAAGGCTTATTTAATCATTGTCGTAATCCTTTGTATGTCGGCAATATTCTAATGTTGCTAGGGGTCGGTATACTCGCAAATTCATGGTTATATCTATTGCTGTTCATTCCGGCTTTCTTATTTATTTATCAGTCTATCGTCCTGGCGGAAGAGCATTTTTTACGTGGTAAATTCGGCGCAGAGTTTGATGGCTATTGCCAACGCATCCACCGCTGGCTTCCCATTTTGCGCGGATTACGAGAAACTTTTAGCGGTATGCAATTTAATTGGCGGCGTTATTTGCTCAAGGAACTCACTACCCTGTACGTCTGGTTATTAGGCATTGTTTTGCTGCTGTTTTACAAATACCCTGAACTGACTGGCTACGATACGGCATTACGCAACCGCCTTTTATTCATCATCATACCCCTTTTGACCCTTGCCTATTTGAGCGTTCGTTACTTAAAAAAATCCGGCAAAATGCGTGGTTGAGCAGGACAACAATAAGGCCGATTCGATTGGTTTTGCCCCGCCCGCTAATAGACTAGGCATGATTGTCGGCCACTACCTCTATCGCAACAAAACCGCCAAACTAATCAAAATAGCTCCGATGTAAATCGACCACAGGGTATTGCGGTGCTGTGTCTCCATCTGTTCGCGTAGCAGCGCCAATTCGCGTTGCTGGTTTTCTGCGCGTTTCTGGGCGTTGGCGGCATTGTCCAGGGTTTTAAACAGCAGGGTGGGGATTTCCGGGAAATGTTCGGCGACTTCTGGAAATTGCTTAAGTAACTTAGTGATTTTGGCTTTAGGCCCCATGCGCTCCTTGAACCATTTTTCCAGGAAGGGCTTGGCTGTTTGCCACAAGTCCAAATCGGGATAAAGCTCCCTTCCCAAACCTTCGATGTTGAGCAAGGTCTTTTGTAACAATACCAGTTGCGGTTGTACGTGCATGTCGAAACGACGGGCCGTTTGAAACAGGCGCAGCAATAATTGCCCGAATGAAATATCTTTCAGGGGCTTTTCAAAAATAGGTTCACAAACACTGCGGATAGCCGATTCAAATTCTTCAATCCGGGTTGAGCTGTGTACCCAACCGGATTCGACGTGCATTTGGGCGACTTTCCGGTAATCGCGGTTGAAGAAGGCCAGGAAATTTTCTGCAAGATAATGCTGGTCGGTCAACGAGAGCGAGCCGACGATACCGAAATCGACAGCGATATATTTTGCCGGCAGCTCAACAAAGATATTCCCTGGGTGCATGTCGGCGTGGAAAAAGTTGTCCCTGAACACCTGGGTAAAAAATATCTCGACCCCGCGTTCAGCCAATAATTTGAAATCTGCCTCTTCATCTTTTAAACGGTCGATTTCACCGATGGGTATGCCATGAATCCGTTCCATCACCATGACTTTGCGCCGAGTAAAATCCCAATGGATTTCAGGGACATAAAGGATGTCCGAATGTTCGAAGTTACGGCGTAATTTGGCGGCGTTTGCGGCCTCCCTAAGTAGGTCGAGTTCATCCAGTGTGCTACGTTCAAATTCGGCAACCACTTCCATAGGCCGCAACCGTCTGGCATCCGCCCAAAATTTTTCGGCAATCCGTGCCAGTTCGTACAGCAGCCCAATATCGGATTGAATCCCTTCTTCAATATTGGGCCTTAGTACTTTGACGACCACTTGTGCGCCGTTATGCAATTCGGCGGCATGTACTTGGGCGACCGAGGCGGATGCCAAGGGTTCCGGGTCAAACTTGGCAAAGACTTTTGAAATGGGCATGCCCAATTCGCTTTCGATAATTTTTTGGGCAGTTTCGTTGGCGAAAGGGGGAACCCTGTCCTGTAGCTTGACCAGTTCATCGGCAATATCTTCGGGCAGCAAGTCTTTCCGTGTCGATAAGGCTTGACCGAATTTTACATAGATGGGGCCAAGTTCTTCCAAGGCCTTTCTGATTCGCACAGCCCGGGGTTCGGTTTTGGGCTTGAGCCAATAGCTAGGGGAAAACACCGCAAAATAGCGTACCGGGCGGAACAGATGGGTTTTAAATACGATTTCATCCAGGCCGTGGGAGACGAGTACCCAGTTGATATGGATGAGGCGAAAAATAATTCTGGGGTAAAACACGGACGGCCTTTATTCTGATTTTGCTGTAATGGAATTTATCAAGCGTTCAACACGGCTGTTAAGCCGGTCATATGCGTTCCGTAGCTCATCGATTTGTTGGTAATAAATGTCAATTTCAGGTTTGGCGGGCAAATGTCGGATTTCTTCCTGAAGAAATTCGGCGGTGTT
The DNA here is from genome assembly GCF_046714055.1 of Methyloglobulus sp. Classification (GTDB taxonomy): domain Bacteria; phylum Pseudomonadota; class Gammaproteobacteria; order Methylococcales; family Methylomonadaceae; genus Methyloglobulus. The sequence continues at coordinate 45,730 of NZ_JBKKBJ010000273.1, forward strand.
GAGTTTAAAAGTTTCGATAGTTTCTTTGCCCCAGTCTTGCCCGGAGCGGAAGAACTGGCTGATTCGGCTTGCCAGGTCAGCCCCTGCGTATTGGGCAAGCAATCCTTCAAGATCAATATCCAGTTTTTTGAATAACTCCTGAAATTTCTTTCCGGTTTGGATGTCGCCTTCGATTTTAATATCGCCTGAGAAAACCGAGCGCATCGGCTTGGCGCTGATGCCCATTAATCCCAATGCCCACACCGAACCGCTGATGGTTGTGTCGGGTTGTGATGTTGTTTGGCCGATAATCTGGATAGAATCGCCTGTCGGGCAAAGATAGAAGGTTTCGTTAAAAGGCTGGATAGTGAGCGCGATGATTTTGCCTTTTAGCGGGATAAACAAATCTTCTTTATTGTTACCCAGCGCCAGATAACGGTTGAGAGCGGTTTCAAGGGCGGTGATTAGGAGGGGTTTTATGAGCATGTTAGCGCTTTTTCTTTAATCTACTTCTACAACTTGATATTCTTACACGATAGTAATAGTGACATGTTAGTCAGTGCTTAGCGTGCTGGGGTAAAAACGGGAACCCTAAAATTTGGATCTTCGTTGCATTGGGGATCGAGCAGTACCAAACCTGTTTTGAACATGTCAATCACGCATTAATCAAGTATTTTGTATAACAATATTCGGAAACCGTGTACTAAAATCCTTCGCCTTCAACGCCAATTTTGCCGTCGCTTTACGGGCAATGGCTTTGTACATCTGCGCGGCTGGGCTGTCTGGATCAGCGGCAACAGTCGGTTGACCGGAATCGGCTTGCATTCGGATGTTGATATCCAGGGGCAATGCACCCAGAAAATCGACATGATTGGTTTCAGCCATCACAACGCCGCCGCCTGCCCCAAAGATGGGTTCGCTATGGCCGCACTGGCTGCAAATGTGCATACTCATATTTTCAACGATGCCCAGCACGGGGACATTCACTTTTTGGAACATACCCAAACCGCGCTGGGCATCAATCAGGGCGATGTCTTGCGGCGTGGTGACGATAATCGCGCCGCTGACGGGTATCTGCTGCGATAAGGTCAATTGGATGTCGCCGGTGCCGGGCGGCAGGTCAACGATCAAGTAATCGACATTGTCCCAATTGGTGTCCCTGAGCAATTGCTGTAAGGCGTTGGTGACCATCGGGCCGCGCCAGATCATGGCTTGGCCTGCGTCTACCAGATAGCCGATTGACATGGTTTGGATGTTATAGGCAATCTTGGGCAGCATGGTCTTGTTGTCCCTGCTTTCGGGATAACCGGACAGGCCCAGCATGGTGGGGATGCTGGGGCCGTAAATATCGGCATCCAGAATGCCAACATTAGCGCCTTCTGCGGCTAATGCCAAAGCCAGATTGACGGCGGTGGTGGATTTGCCAACCCCGCCTTTGCCCGAAGCGACCGCAATAATATTTTTGACGTTAGGTTGGGGTTTGAGGGCTTGCTGTACGGCGTGTGAAATGATTTTTGTTGAGACTTCAACGGTAATTGAGGCTATACCTGTAAGGGTTTTCAGTTGCTTTTCCACAACCGTTTTCAATTCCTCGTGAAAGCTTTTTGCTGGATAACCCAGTTCCAGTTTGACGGTGACGGCGTTGTTTTCGATGGTAATTGATTTAACGGATTTTGCGGACACTAGGTCGAGTCCGTGATTTGGGTCAATAACGGTTTTGAGGGCGTTTTCTATGTCGGCTTTAACGAGGTCGGTCATTGGGTTGGAGTCCTGGGGTTATGCTCAAATGTTGTTGTCTTATGCTTTAAGCCCCCTCTCCCTGATGGAGAGGGTCGGGGTGAGGGGGATAATAATAGAACAATTTTTTTTAATTTCCCTCATCCTAACCTTCTCCCTCAGGGAGCAGGAACCAATCCGCATAACTAGCGGCATTTAGTGGTCAAGTTTGTAAATTCCGCCTTATTGGCAGCATTTTACAGCAAATCAACAACCCATGCCGTACAGCTTCCCAATATCCCAAGAAGCCACTGTTTATGACATAATGCCCTTTTGTTTTTGACCTGTTTGCAAGTCCCATGTTCAATAGAAAAATCCTGGTTACCAGTGCCTTACCTTACGCCAACGGCCCGATCCATATCGGCCATTTAGTCGAATACATACAAACCGATATTTGGGTGCGTTTCCAGAAGCAACGCGGCAACCTGTGTTATTACGTGTGTGCCGACGACACGCACGGTACGCCGATCATGCTTAAAGCAGATAATGAGGGTATTTCCCCCGAGCAACTCATCGCTCAAGTGGGCAAGGAACATCTGGCCGATTTCGCCGAATTTGACGTGGCTTTCGACAACTACCACAGCACGCATTCCGAAGAAAATAAAGTGTTTTCCACATTAATCTACGAACGGCTACGGGATGCCGGGCATATCAACTCGCGCAGCATTACCCAGGGTTACGATCCGGTCAAGAAGATGTTCTTGTCTGACCGCTTTATCAAAGGTGACTGCCCTAAATGCGGTGCGCTGGAGCAATACGGTGACGGCTGCGAAGTGTGCGGCTCGACATATTCCCCTACCGAGCTAAAAAATGCCGTGTCGGCTATTTCAGGCGCAAAACCCGTTCCAAAAGATTCCGTCCATTACTTTTTCAATCTGGAAAACTTCAACGACATGCTGCGTGACTGGACCACTGCCGGGCATTTACAGCCCGAAATAAGTAATAAACTGGCAGAGTGGCTGGACGGTGGCTTGAAACAATGGGATATTTCCCGCGACGCGCCGTATTTCGGTTTTGAAATACCCGATGCGCCGGGCAAATATTTTTATGTCTGGCTGGATGCGCCGATTGGCTACATGGCGAGCTTCAAAAACCTTTGCGATAAACGGGGGCTGGATTTTGATGAGTTCTGGCGCAAAGGCAGCAATACCGAGCTGTACCATTTTATCGGCAAAGACATTATCTATTTTCACGCGCTGTTCTGGCCGGCCATGTTGAGCGGGGCGCAGTTCAGGACACCCAGCGCGATTTTCGCGCATGGCTTTTTGACCGTGAATGGCGAAAAGATGTCCAAATCCCGTGGCACTTTCATCAAAGCCAGGACTTACCTGGATCATCTTAACCCGGAATACCTGCGCTATTACTTTGCTGCCAAACTCAGCGCTGGCGTTGATGATATCGACCTTAATTTTGATGATTTTAGCCAACGGGTAAACTCCGATGTAGTCGGCAAAGTCGTCAATATTGCCAGCCGTTGTAGTGGCTTTATCAGCAAACGCTTTGCAAACCGCTTATCGGAAAACTGCTCAGAACCGGCATTGTTTGCTGATTTTATTAATGCGAACGAAGGCATTGCCGAATTATACGAAACGCGGGAATTCGCCAAAGCCATGCGCGAAATCATGGCCTTGGCAGACAAGGCCAACCAGTACATCGACGAGAAAAAGCCCTGGCTGATCGCTAAAGAAGAAGACAAAGACCAGGAGTTACATGAGGTGTGTTCAATGGGACTCAACCTGTTCCGTGTGCTAACCGCTTATCTCAAACCCGTGTTGCCCGCCTTGGTTAAGGAAGCCGAACAGTTTTTGGCGATTGAAAACCAAAATTGGGTTGCCGGAATGCAGCCATTAAAAGGCCACACCATCAATGAATTCAAACCGCTGATGACGCGGGTTGAAGCCGACAAGATAACGGCAATCATCGAAGCCTCCAAAGAAAACCTGGAAAAAACCGTCGATAAGCCCAAAGCCAAACAATTTGAACCGATAGCCGACACCATCCAAATCGACGATTTCGCCAAACTGGATTTGCGCATCGCCAAGATCGTCAAGGCGGAGTCTGTGCCGGAAGCTGACAAATTATTGAAACTAACCGTCGATATCGGCGATGAAACCCGCATCGTGTTTGCTGGCATCAAATCGGCTTATCAGCCAGAAGAACTGGAAGGGCGGTTAACCCTTGTGTTGGCAAACTTAGCGCCCAGAAAAATGCGATTTGGCACCTCAGAAGGTATGGTGTTGGCGGCAGGGCCGGGGGGGAAGGATATTTTTGTGTTAAGCCCCGATGAAGGTGCGGTTGCGGGGATGCGGGTTAAGTAATACCAATCACAATAAGTTCTCATTGAAACCTTCTCCAGAGGGAGAAGGCCAGGATGAGGGGATTCATATAGCAACTTATTGGGATTGGTATAACCTACTCATGGCTACGATGCTAGGCGCGTTATAGAGGGGAATGAATCCCTTGACAATCTCGAAGTCTGTAAATACATTGTAAGTATGATAAAGTTTGAATGGGATGAGGTAAAAAACGAATCTAATCAAAAGAAGCACGGCATTTCTTTTGAAGAAGCCAAATCCGTATTTTACGATTCAGAAGCAATACAGTTTTTTGACAGCAAGCATTCATCAAATCAAGAAGAACGTTTTTTAATGCTCGGGCTAAGTTCAAATCTCCGTATGCTTCTTGTATGCCATTGTGTCAAGGAAAACAACCAGATAATACGGATAATTTCAGCAAGGCATGCCACCAAGAAAGAAATGCAGCATTACACCAAAGGGTAAACCATGAAAGCAGAATACGATTTATCAAAAATGAAAAGCCGGAAAAATCCGTTCGCAGCACAGTTGAAAAAGCAAGTCACCATACGAATGGGCGATGATGTCGTTGAATATTTCAAATCGATGTCCGAGGAAACAGGTATCCCATATCAGAGTTTGATTAACCTGTATTTGCGCGATTGCATGGCTCGGCATAGGAAGCTGGATTTGTCGTGGGAGTAAGGTTGTCGCTACGCGGGTTATTTTAATGTGGGTTCTCGTACCCACGGACGAGATACTTTCTTTTGCTTCGCCAAAAGAAAGTATCCAAAGAAAAGGCGACCCGGATGCCGCTTGCTTCCTGCGCTTCTCGCATTTACCGAGGGTTGTCAAAAGGGACTTCCCTGTCCCTTTGACAACGTGCGGCATCCCTGCCGCACCCCTAACGGGCTAATCCCAATAAATGCTTCGATGCTCGGCGCGGCATAACGGGAAAGGGTGGCAATTGTAGGTTAAGGTGAACTTGTGAACCCCAACATGACATTGGGCATTTAAATTGTTGGGGTTCGTACTTCACCCCAAAGAGCTTTCAATTATCAAGCAACCAAAAAAGGGGATTATTATGAAAAATCAAACTGAAAAAGACATTCAGTTTTATATAACGAGCCTAGTTATCTACCGTTACAAGAATAACAACTTTGACCATGCGGCGAGGTGGCTTAACTTGTTAAATACTAGAAATGTAAATGTTAAGCAGATAATTGATTATATTGCGTTTTATGGTGTAATGATTATAACGCTTGAGGATGGTCTGTATCTGGTTAAAAGAGATAAAAGCAAGGGTAAACAGGATTTAAAGAAAATCCTTAATAATATGAGTCGCTTCACGTATTACCAGTACATTCGTACTAATTCAAACGCCGATGCGGCTATTTTCGATAAAACACTATTTACAAAATTACAGAAAATTTCTACAGAAGTTCAAACTAAAAAAGTCCAGATTTGCAACGTACAGATTAAAAAACGTAAAGCTCAGAGCGAGAGCAGCTTTATACAAAACAAACAGATTTTAGATTATCTGAGCAAAAACCCTGCTGATAATGGTATGGGAAAATTTGGGGTCCACCAAGACAAGTATCGTTATGGATTTTATGGAAGTGGAACGAAAGAATACGATATTTGGCGAAAGGGGGATAAAGAAATATGAAAATTGTCAATCTAAAAATCAGCGATGGTACTCGTTGAAGTCCGTTGGTTTATAAGGCCGTTTTAAATAGGATGGCAACAATGTTAACAGATGATGTTTTAAATTATTTGTCCAAGTTAAGTCATCGGCATATTGCTGTCAAAGAAATATGGCTTTTTGGATCAAGGGCTAATGGCACTGCCACTGGTGAATCAGACTGGGATTTGATTGTGTTTGGTGAAAATGGTCTGTTTAATTCAATCGCATCTGATACAGAAGTGCACCGAGATGATGTTGATCTACTAGTAGTCAACGAGGTTACTGGCAATTTTAATAAACCATGGGGAAGTGAGAAAGCGGGTAGTCTTAAAGGATGGAAGTGGGAGATACGTTCAGAGACCGAAGCAAGCTATGTCGGTAGCAAATGGATTGAAGATGAAGAAGCTGAAGCAGAGGGGCTTAATGATATGGGAACGTTAATTGATATACAGCTTAAGGCATTTCGCGTATGGCCTGCATTCAATGATATGAACTCGTAAGATAGCTCGGTAGGTTGGGGGGAGGAACGAACCCCAACATGACAGCGATCATTATATTTGTTGGGGTTCACAAGTTCACCCCAACCTATAATCACCCGCCATCTCCCGTATGCCGCGCCGAGTACCGGAAGTTTTGGCGGGAATAGCCCGTTAGGGGTGCGGCAGGGATGCCGCACGTTGCCGGAGGGACAGGAAGTCCCTTCCGGCAACCCCCGTCAAAACTGAGGAACGCAGGAAGCAAGCGGCATCCGAGCGGCCTTTCTTTTGGTTTCTTTTCTTTGGCCGCGCAAAGAAAAGAAACTCGCCTGCCAGTGCGGGAACTGGCATTCAAAACAATCGTCGCGGTAGCGACACCTTATCTATCCAGAATCGAGGAATTATGCTTAATCCTATATAATAAAAGCATGATCTCAATCGACAAAATCAACGCCATCCTCCCCCAAACCCAATGCGGTCAATGTGGTTATAAAGGTTGTAAGCCTTATGCGGAGGCAATTGCATTAGGCCGTGCGGACATCAACCAATGTCCACCGGGAGGTGACGAGGGTATCTTGGAACTGGCTAAGTTGTTGGGATTAGCGGCTAAGCCTTTGCATCCTGAGTTTGGCGACCATAAACCCAAGCAGGTTGCGGTTATTGTTGAAGAAGACTGTATTGGCTGCGTTAAGTGTATCGCCGCGTGTCCGGTCGATGCCATTTTGGGCGCGGCGAAATTGATGCATACCGTGATCGCTGCGGAGTGTACGGGTTGCGAGTTATGCGTTGCGCCGTGTCCGGTGGATTGCATTATCATGGAACCACTGACCATCCAGCTTTCTCCTGAGCAAAAAATAGCGCAAAAATTAACGGCGATGTGCCGTTATGAGGCTCGAAATCGCCGTAAAGATAACGAGGCATTGGAAAAAGCGGAAAAGGTAAGGAAACAGAAAGAAGCCTTGTTGAAAATGCGCTTGGCTAGCGGTGATGATAGGTCTTCCGTTTAATCTTACACAGGATGAATCAACAAAAAAGACAGGCAATCTTTGACCGCCTAGCCGAAACCATCCCCGAACCGACCACCGAACTTAATTATTCCACGCCGTTTGAACTCTTGATCGCCGTGGTGCTTTCAGCGCAAGCGACGGACAAAGGCGTTAACAAGGCGACGGCAAAACTGTTCCCTGTCGCCAACACGCCAGAAGCTATTTTGGCATTAGGTCTGGACGGCCTGAAAAATTACATTAAAACCATCGGCTTATTTAATGCAAAAGCGAGCAATATCATCACTCTTTGCCGTCAGTTACTGGATAAACATCATGGGCTAGTGCCAGAAACGAGGGAGGCACTTGAAGCACTGGCAGGTGTAGGCAGAAAAACTGCTAATGTGATTTTGAACACGGCTTTTGGGCAACATACGATTGCGGTGGACACCCATATATTCCGGGTATCTAACCGTACGCGGATTGCCCCTGGAAAAAATGTGCTGGAAGTGGAACGCAAGCTGGACAAATGGGTGCCGAAAAATCATAAGAAAGATACCCATCATTTACTAATTTTGCACGGGCGGTATACTTGTGTTGCAAGAAAGCCAAAGTGCGGTCAGTGCGTTATCGCTGATCTATGTGAATACGATGACAAAGCGGCAATTAGTTCGGCAAGCTAATCATTGCTGGAAAGAAACTTGATAGTTCTGTATAGTTTAGGTAGATGTACACACCTTAATTAGGGTTATTCATTCCTTGTTCAGTTCTGAGAGGATACGGTAACCCGTAATCGGTATGTTAAGGTACCGATGCTTTATATAACAATAACCCTGGAGATAATACGATGAAGAAAATGTATAAAACACCTTTAGCAGCGGCAATGGGCGCGGCCCTTATTTCAACATTTGCTCCAACTCCCGCCAATGCTGAAGCCAATCCTTTTGCAATGACGGAACTGTCTTCAGGTTATATGCAGCTTGCCGAAATGAAATGCGGCGCATCTATGGGTATGGGAGATATGGCTAAGCCAAAAGCTGCTGAAGGCGCTTGTGCAGGAAACAAAGCGGCAGCGGCGACTAAGAAAGTCGAAGGCGCCTGTGGCGAAGGCAAATGCGGCGCGATGATGAAAGACGGCAAAATGAAAGCAGGCATGGAAAAAGTCTGTGGTGCCATGATGAAAGGTAAAGAAGGCGCTTGCGGTATGGCTAAAGATAAGCCAGCAGAAGGCAAATGCGGTGCTGCATGTGCCGAAGGCATGAAGAATTGCGAAGCAGCAAAAACGACAGAAGGCGCTTGCGGCGATAAGATGAAGGGCTGCGGCGAAGGCATGAAAGGCTGTACTGAAATGATGAAGGGCAAGGATAGTGCTTGCGGCGCAAACAAGAAGCCTGCGGCTCCTGCGCCAGCAAAATAAGCCTTAGTCGCTATTCAACACACGACCACCGTTGTGGATTATTAATAAAGCAATAAAGCATTATGTAGGTCGGGCTACGTTGCACTAACCCGACCTACATTGATGTTGCGCAATGGTGGCCGTCTATACGTTAGATAGCGGAGGACAGCTATAATGCCCTCCTGTTTTAAACTAATAAGGTGTTCTTATGGGCACAATTCCCTATTTAGTGCGTGATGCCGGTTTGGGTCTGCGTCGGCCAATATTGAACCAAATCGTTGAGTCACCCCCTGATGATGTCGATTTTTACGAGGTAGCTCCAGAAAACTGGATTACCATAGGCGGAAAATCTGGTCGGCAATTCCGTGCGATGACGGAACGTTTTGATTTCGTCTGTCATGGTTTGTCCTTATCGCTCGGTAGCACCGATCCGCTGGACGAAAAATTCCTGGGTGATATCAAGCAGTTTCTGTCGGAGCACCGCATCAAGCTCTACAGCGAACATCTGAGCTATTGCAGCAAGGACGGGCACTTGTATGACCTGATGCCTATCCCGTTTACTGAGGAAGCCATAAGCCATGTGGCTGCACGGATCAAGCGCGTACAGGATATTCTGGAACAACGAATCGCCATCGAAAACGTTTCCTATTATGCCGCTCCCGGTCAGGAGATGGACGAGATCGATTTTTTCAACGCGGTAGTCAACGAAGCCGATTGTGACGTGTTGTTGGACGCCAATAACATTTACGTGAATAGCGTCAATCATGGCTATGATGCCGAAGCGTTCCTGAAAGCCATACCCGCCCATCGGATTGCATACGCCCATATTGCCGGACATTATGTTGAGGCCGATGATCTCCTCGTTGATACGCATGGCGCGGACGTTATCGATCCAGTCTGGAAGTTGTTGGGTAAAGCGTACGAGCTGTTTGGGGTGTTCCCGACCCTATTGGAGCGCGACTTTGATATCCCACCGCTAGCGGGACTGTTGAAAGAGGTTAATACCATCAAGACCATACAGAACGACTGGCGAGTGCAGCATGAAAGAAAGACGGCTTGATATAAGGAAACCTCTAAAAAGTGGGTATAGGTATTTACATAACGCGTCATCTCGGCAGGGATTGCCGAGATCCAGAAGCCATCGATGGTAATTCTTGGGTTTGCCAATTATTTTTTAGTTGCATGGAGTCCTTTTGAGGCTGCTTTCACATCCCTGTGTTCTGGATTCCGGCGACCCCCATGGATGGAGGAAGTGCGGAAGAGGATATGGAATCCTCGCCGCCAATCCCTGCCGGAATGACGGCTACTATAACTTGTGTGCATAGATTATGCCCACAGGGACAATGAGTTCTTTGAATTTATAGAGTTTTTCCTATGTCCGTTGATTTTAAAACCAAACAACTGGAATTCACCCGTTACATTCGGGATCCGGCAATAAATCCCGCACCAGCCGACGTTAAAACAGAACGTATGGCGATGTACCGGGAATTAATTTTTAACAATATCGAAGGGTTTCTGGCCGGAAATTTTCCTGTCATCAGGAAAATATTGGACGACCGTCAGTGGTTTGAACTGACGCAAGATTTTTTTTCCAAACACAGAAGCAAAACGCCTTATTTCTCTGAAATCGCTGAAGAATTCCTCGATTACCTGGAAAATGAGCGGGCTAACCCCTCCGATTACCCTTTTTTGCTGGAACTGGCGCACTACGAATGGGTCGAGATGGCCTTATCCATCGCCAAAGAAGACATAAAGCCTAATCAACAACCCTCGGAATCTTTACTAAAACATACCGTAAAACTATCACCTTTGGCGTGGCCGTTAGTTTACCAATTCCCCGTCCAACTTATTTCGCCTGAGTACCTACCACTAGAACCTCCAGGCCAGCCTACCTGCCTTATCGCCTACCGCGACCAGGACGATGAAGTCAAATTTATTGAAATTAATCCGATGACTTATAGATTGCTGGAGGTTGTCCTGGAACATGTCCAAATCATAACGGAAGATTGTTTAAATCAGGTTGCACAAGAATCCCATCACCCCAATCCAGACCTTATCATTACCGGAGGATTGCAAATTCTCAAAGATCTGGCTGAAAAAAATGTCATTTCGGTCTGTGGAACAGGTTAGCAAGGTGATATGGACTATCGGAATAACTGCCAAGCAATTATTGCTGCCTGCCAAACAATTTAGGGCCTGCAGGTTGTGCTTTTTCCTGTAGGCATTCATAGGCGGCAGCTTCGAATTTGATCCGTAATGACTGAGGATGTTCATTCTCGCCAATAAATTTTTCCGCTTCTTGGGCGGTTAAATCTTTCATCATGTAGGCCGCAATACACTCACAGGATTTAGTGATGCGTCCTGCATCGGTAGTTGAGTTTGCGGAGTTATTCAGTTCCCTATCGATGCATTGCGTGGCAAAATCATGTTCAAACTTGTGTTTTTGCAGGTCGGTGACCTCAGGGCCATGCGGATGGTCGAAGGTGTTGTCATCCGCTTTGGCCGTTTGTTCCTCAACGACGGCCGCTTTTTCTTCTTTGGGCTTGTCGTCATCGGAACAGCCCGCTAACGAAAGGGCAATGACTGTGCTTATTAAGGTAGAAACCAAGAGATTATTTTTATAGGGTAAGATTTTCATACGGGTTATAGTTATTAGTGTTATTAATCCTTCACATTATAAAAAATACGGCACTGCTGTGGGATATTTTTTGTATCGCATTCAGCCGATTACGTTCCCCGCAGTTTATTTTTCAGTGACCCGTATATCAATACGGCGGTTTTTTTGCCGTCCTTCTGTGGTGTCGTTACTGGCTACCGGGTGCTCGCTGCCATATCCTTCTACATCGAGACGGCCAACGTCTATGCCGTGGCTAACTAAGGCTTTTTTAAAGGCATCAGCGCGGTTATTTGAGAGTTTAATATTCGCTTTGGCATTACCGGTATTATCTGTGTAACCTCCGATTTTTATTTTAACCTTTGGATAGGCTTTCAGAATTTCGGCGATATTATTAATTTGCCCATTCGATTCCTCTTTGATGGTTGCTTCGTTGGTATCGAAAGTGATTCTATCCATGGTGTGCCATAAATCCTTGTTGATCGCCTCATTGCTTTCAATAAAACCAACTAATTTATTTTCAAATAAATCATTGGCTTTATCGACAGCTTTATCCACGACCAGAGCTTCAACTTTGGCTGGCTCAGGTGTGCTGGGCGCAGGTGGTATTGGTTGAACGGGTGGCGCTGAGACAACTGGTTCTGCTGGCGGCGGAATTGTCGGTGCTGCGGTTGCCTCTGGTGCAGTTGTCGATGATGTTGTGGGCTCAGGAGTCGTTTCGGAAGGGACACTACAACTTTTGAGTAGCCCCCAAACCAATGCAAGCGCCGCTGCCATGAGTACCCATGGAAGAAAATTTCTGCTTCCGCCCCCGCCTTCCTCGAAGTCATCCGCTGCACTGTGGACAAATTCTTTGCCTTCTTCAACGATATGTGAGCCAAATTGACTGGCTGATTCGCCAATATCTTCAGCCATGTTTTTGGCAGACGATAAGGTTTTTTTAGCCGTACCCGTGGAAGTTTCGGCAATGTTATCGTCCGCTTTACGAACAGCAATTTCGAGAGGTTCTCCCGCTAACTGATAAGTAAGATCTGCAGGAACGGAGTTCTTTAAATAACCGCTTTGGTCACTCAAAAGCCCTGCCAATCCGTCAGTATTTTCACTATTTTCAATTTTAAGGTTTCTGCCAACCAAACCCAGGACGAGAGGCATAATAAAACCGAGCAGAGAAGTTGATGAGTCTTTACTGATGCCGCTGGCGTTTGCGACCAAATCAGCAATACTGGCGGCCTTATTGCCAAAGAGTGATGTCAATAGTTTACCTCCCTCGGAGATTAACTTGGTGGTGTCTTCACCGCTACGCGATAAAGCGCCAAGATTGCTGAGTACACCGCCGTCGTGGTTGCCTTCAACCAGCAGATTGAAAAGATTGCCAATGCTTTTTGCGTCAGGGCTTTGATCGACCAGTTCGGCAAGTAACGAAGGCAGTGCGGTATGCAATGCGGACTCGATATTTTTCGGGGATTCCCCAATGAGTGTAGCGAGATTTGAGACTACATCACCCGAAAGGTGTTCTTTTAATGATTCTAATAAATTGTTAGACATGCATGATCTCCTCATTGTTGGGTTGACACAGCCCAGTGATTAAGTGGCGGTGTTCAATTTACCAGTATCTGGCTGTTTTGTTAATGAAAGATTATCGATGGTATGGCAAAAACAATCAATACTAATGTATTTACAGGGTTAAGAATGAGGTTTAATTGTCCGAAAAGCTCAGGCTCAATGCAAAAGTCTGTTGTTTTGTGCCTTTAACCTTTTACCTTGCACCTGAATGATTTTTTACCAGATCCTCAGGCTTGGTGTTTAAAAACCAGTTGGGTGGGGCGCCGCATTCAGGGATATGTCGATGTGCCCAGATTGCTAGCTGCTGTATCACAGGAAGCAGATTGGCGCCCTTAGTTGTCAAGTAATATTCATAACGTAAGGGTTTAAGCTGGTATGGCTTTTTTTCCACGATCCCACTTTCCTCTAAATGGCGCAGCCGGTTGGCGAGAATATTAGTCGGAATGCCTTCTGGCGAGGATAGAAAATCACCGTATCGAGTCTTATCCATACACATATCACGCACCACTAACAGGCTCCATTTATCGCCGATGACATCTAAAGCCGTTGATAAAGCGCATTCCGAGCGGTAGTTAGGGGTGTTGGCGTTCATGGTAAGAGTAATGGAGAATGTTTGGATGGATTGTACCCTAGCCACCACGTCTTCACAGCGCAGAAAAACATAAATACTTTCTTCGCGGTAAGAAAAATGAAATAATATACTTGCATAATGCAAGTTGATATGTAAATATTACAACACTTGCATTATGCAAGTGACAAATCTGATCACATCAAATCGGAGGTTAACATGAAACTGTATTATTTCCCAATATCGCCCAATTCTCGGCGTGTTGTCGCTGTTCTCCATCATTTGAACCTGGATTGCGAACTGGAAGTGGTGGACTTAAGCAAGGGCGATCAAATGCAACCGGATTTTCTCAAGTTGAACCCCAATCACATGATACCCACACTGGTTGATGGCGATTTTGTCCTGTGGGAGTCGAATGCCATCATGCAATATTTGTGTTCCAAAGTGCCGAACAACTTATTATGGCCCGCTAATCCTCGCGTACAGGCTGACATTAGCCGTTGGCAGTTTTGGCAAGTTGGGCACTTTGGCAGCGCTTGTTCCGTGTTTATTTTTGAACGGGTCGTCAAGAAATTATTTATGTCGGCTGAAGCTGATTTACAAGAAATAGCCAAGGGCGAAGAGCGTTTTCACCGTTTTGCACAGGTTCTTGAGCAACATCTTAAAGGTCGCGAGTGGCTGGTCGGTGACTCAGTGACACTGACTGATTTTTCTGTCGGGTCGTTCTTGGATTTGGCAGAACTCGCCCAATATCCCATGGCACCTTATACAGAGATACAACGCTGGCACCACAATCTTCAACAACTGCCTGCCTGGAAAAATTCGGCGCCTCCAGCTGGGTGATATATTGATTCCGGCCTATGAAGTATTGGTCCCGTTTGCCTTGAGCCTGTCGAAAAGCCAAAGGGCTGCAGCAAGTTCAGCCCGAACGGTTTCAAACATAATCGGGCCGGATCGATAGCTATTCAATTAACAGGAGAGTTCGGAACATGTCCTTTCGTGTTTAATTATTACCTTAAGCTTCGATTGTTACCGTCAGCCTTATCCACTTGTCGTGCGCTATAGAGTTTCTTGTTAGTTATAATCAGGAACGCCAGCATGATTAAAAATGAGATGGGTAATACAACACTATTGCTAAAGCTAAATGGAACAATATTAACTGACAATATGGCATCATATAAGCCATGTATAAGGGCAGTAAAAATAACACTGCCTGTATAAATAAATATACAGCCGAATATTATGCCTGCTAATGTTATAAGCATTAGTCCTCCAGTCTGACCATAATAAATATACTGGATGTGCGAAACCATAAATACTAGGGTTGCGACCGATAAGGCAATTTTGTAATCGTATTACCTTTACAAGGATTGCTGTACAATTCCCCGGTAAAACAATTCCTCCCTCAAACCAGCCGTAATACCTGAGATTACAAATACGAGTTACCACATTTGAGTTTCATTTTCAGCATTGGTGTAGACCACTGCAAAAAGAAAAAATAACACGATGGCAGCTGTAAATTGCGGCGATAACATTTCCTTTGCTTTAAATGAATCATTGGCGTTATAAAAATATTTTTGATATAAATAACTATAGAATACGATTGAAATTACTCTTAGACCTGTCCGTATAATCTCTCCCTTATAAGACTATTGCCCATAAATCTGCGCGAGAACAAAAGAAAGGGTTAGGTATGTGATTTCAAGTATTGTGCAAAATAAGATTATTTTTCTCATTATTATTTCTCATCAAGTAAAACCTTCAAGATCAACGAATACTTAGGCATAGTCATTTAGAAAACAACCATCTTGGGGCAGCATTATAGGGTATTCTGGACTGTCCGACACTATGGGGACTGTAAACAACCCAGAAGTTATTGCCAGCCTTAGTACCATTTCTGACTGTTCGGAATACCATTTTGTTTCCAAACTTAGGACAGTCGGAATGCATCTGGTGTGCCTCTTGACTCAATATGGCGAACGTGTTCACAGTTGGTTAAGAACGGCTGCTTAAGCCGCCCCGACCCAATGGCATGAACAATCGACTTGATTTTTGGTTGAGACTAAATGATTCCTGATTACGTAATCGACCCCGAAAAAATCATTAACCAATAAGGTTAAAGATGGCTCCAACACACCAAGGGTAAATGGCGGTGTTTGATGCCACTTCAAGGGCAACTAATGCTACGGGAAATTTTGTTGTGTTCGTTTTTCGCCAATAAGCTACTCTACATCTTCAAACGTCCGCTCTGGATACAGGTAAGTCCACTCTTGGTAAAACCATTGTGCAAGGGCAGGGATTAGTTTTTTATGATTGGTTAAATAGGTAATTTCCACTTGGTCTACAACAAATCTCATAAAATCAGAATGGTTTATATAGGCTTGACATTTTCGCCCCCCTAAGGCAATGTCAGGAAAAACTGGATGATTCCGAATTATTGGGCCAAGGTTTTGACATGAACGGCTGTCAATCAGCGTCTATTAGTTGTCAGTGAACAGCGGCAATAATACCTATGTAGAAATAGTGTCCTATTGTTTTCAATATTTATTTGTAAATGTAGTATTGGTAAAATGGATGCTGGATATGATAGTGTTGGACGCTGTATTACAGGCAACGGGAAAGCCGTTAACTATAAATTCAGGGCTTATACAAACATATCATACTATGTGAATTCCAACCAAATTGCATATCGGGGTAAAACTAGTGGGCAGTATCTATCAGCCAATACAACCAACAACAATGGCAACCAACGTTCGGATGATTAAAGGTAGCCAGCTTGTGGCCAACGGCCCGTTCGCACACATGTGCGAACGCTTGGACGGCAACTGTTTGATCGATGCCGGAGAACTCGATGAGGGAATTCGCCTAGAACACGCCGGTATAAATCTAGTGGCTGTGGCTTCGTTTTGGTGGGTTGCTGCGCGAATCCATCGTAGATTTACCTACCGCACGGTTTTTTTCTATTGCATTAACACCTATGATCACTACCATCACCCATCAGTGCTGCCATCATGCCATTGACATTATTCGCGGGTTGGTATCGGTTGCCGCTGTATTATCAAATATTGCTGGCATTGTTACTTGGCATCGTTGTAGGCGTTGCTTGGGGATCGGATGCTGCGGTGCTGGCACTACCGGGAAAACTGATTTTAAGGCTGCTGGGCGCGTTGGCACCGCCCCTGATCCTTGCGGCCATCGTCCACACGCTAATGACAGCAGAATTCGGTGGACGCGATAGTTTGAAGCTCGCACGCTTATTGATTCTGAACACGCTGGTCGCAATCTTTATTGGTCTTAGCGTCGCCAATCTTATCCAGCCTGGCGTGGGCGCAGACCTAGTCGTGCCCGCAACACATGCAGATATTTCGCAAAAATCCGCGAATCCCAACCCCTTGGTCACGTTTTTGGACAATGTACCGAAGAGCCTTTTCGGCCCGTTAGGTGACGATGGCAAAGTGATAGGTGTCATCTTCATCGGAGTGGCTTTCGGTATCGCGTTACGCAGCCAACGTGAGCGTGCAATCGGCACGGCCGAAGATCTCGCCGAGTTAGCGCTCACGACCTTGATCCGCGTCCTGCATTGGATCATCGCTGTCGTGCCGCTCGCGGTATTCGGCATCATAGCGAGCATCGTCGGCACACAGGGATTCGGGGGCTTCAAGGCGCTAGGCCTATTCGTCGCAAGTGTCATCATTGCACTGACCCTGCAAGCAATTTATTACTTAACCCGTATCCGTTTTGGTTCCTGGGTGCGGCCACTCATGGTCTTGCGAGGGACCCGTGACGCTTTGGTGACGGCGTTCTCCACCGCAAGCTCCACGGCCACGATGCCGGTGACCTTTAGATGTCTGCGTGACCAGGTGGGCATTCGTGAAAAGTCCGCAAGCCTTGGAGCCTTGGTGGGTGCGAATTTTAATAACGACGGCACGGCGCTATACGAAGCCATGGCGGCGCTGTTCATCGCGCAGATGCTCGGCATGCAACTCGACTTGCAACAGCAAATTCTGGTCGTACTGACCAGTGTCATGGCATCGGTCGGCGCAGCCGGCATTCCTGAAGCAGGACTCGTGACCATGACCATGGTCTTCAACGCCGTCGGCTTGCCGCTACAATTCATTCCCATTTTGCTCACCGTCGACTGGTTTCTAGACCGCTGCCGCACAGCCATCAATGTAATGGGCGACATCAATGTTAGCTGTCTCATTGATGGTAAGCGTACCGGCACTTTAGGTAACAAGCCATAAGCGCCATCGGTGAATTCTCACCGATGAAGGTCAGATTCTCCTTAACGAACTCGATGCGCACACCGAGACAGGGCGAGGTGAACTTGGGTATTTTTGACTAAAATCCCGAAATGTCACTCGCAGGCAAACTAATTCTTTTTGATTCATTCAAAAATAGCTTTTCGAGACCTTGAGCAATACAGTTCCATACTTACATAACTGCTTAGGACCCACTGCATTCAGACAAAATTGATTTTGAAGCAAGTTAAGAAACCCCTGAATAACTGTAGGAAATCATTGCGGTTGGCTGTAAAAGGCGTAAACCGTCAAAAAAGTCGTTGAGTTATGCCGTTGTCATTATCAAAGCCCCAATTTACTCCCCTTTGGGGGTGTCCTGGGCACACCCGTCCCGCACCCGCCAATATCGCGCCTGCCGAGCCTGGCACAAATTGGCCAGTGCCATCAGCGGAAAGGCTTCGCCG
>NZ_JBKKBJ010000274.1:0-17197 GCF_046714055.1 Methyloglobulus sp.
TGCCGCTGGCAGTGCAGCTAATCTGCGTCACTATTTGCAAGCGCAGCGGCACTTTGTAGGTGGACAGCCGTTGCCGACAAAATTGTAACACGGCTTTCTCATCCCATTTTGCTTGTTGTCTCAGCACCACTTCCGCACAAACGACTTCCCCCAGCAACGAATGCGCCTGCCCGAATACGCGGCAGGCGACAATATCAGGATGGGTGTTTAATACCAATTCAATTTCTTCAGGAAAAGCCTTATACCCAGACACATTAATCATGGTTTTTTCGCGGCCACAAATAGTCACGCGGCCATCGGCCTGGCGTTTGGCGAGATCGCCGGTCAGAAACCAGCCGCAGATCATGACCTGCGCCGAAGTTTGCCAGGGTTTCAGATAAGCATCAAACAGTCCAGGGCCACGGATAGCCAGCCGTCCAATCTGCCCTTCTGACATCGGCACGTTATCATCGTCCAGCAAGGCCACGCTAAAGCCAGCGGTTGGGTAACCTACGCTTTGCGGGTCTGTATATCCAGATAGGCTATCCAGTAACGGCAATCCGGCTTCAATAATGCCGTAAGCCTGAGTCACCGGAACATTAAAGCGACGCGTAAACGCATCGGCGATAGCGGGAGGGATTGCCGATGACGCGGAAATAGCGTATTTAAGGGTCGGCATCTGCTCTCCCGACGAATCCGCAGCCAATAAACGAAAATGCATCGGTGCTGCATATAGCATCGTGGCACGGTGTTGGTTGGCATCCTTAATCAATGTCGGTGCCAATAAATCCTTGCAGACAATGATTTTCGCCCCTACGCGGATATAAACCAGGATGCTGACTAAAAAATGAAACGCCATCGGCAATATCCACAATACCGCATCGTTACAGTCCAGTTGTAATGCCTTGCTGGCGTTCTCAACCCGCGCCAAAATACTTCGGTGCGTTAACACGACCCCTTTGCTGTTACCCGTTGTCCCTGATGTGTAACGGATAAAAGCTGCATCGGCTAACGGTGTAATCGGTGTTTCAGGTGCGGCATTAGTCCAGGTAAAGCGTAATGTTTGCGCTGATAACGATATAAACACACTATTGCCATCCACGGGCACCACACCGGATTGGTCATCCAATACCGCATGGACGCCAGTGTCCAGCAATATTTGCGTTATTTCTGCCGACTTCAATTGATGGGATAGCGGCACGACCACTGCGCCACAACCCATGCCTGCCAACATTGCGGCAACAAAGGCACGACCATTGCGTCCCATCACCGCCAATCCCATGCCTTTGCCTATACCCATTTGCCGCAAGCTGGTTTTTAAGCATTCGGTTTGTGCATATAATTCGTGGTAGCTCATCGAGCCGTATTCATCAACAAGCGCAGTCCGTTCCGGCCAAGCCTTGGCGGCATGTTCGAGCAACTGATAGGCTGAATCCATTAAGCCTCCTCGGCAAAGATCTGTAGTCTACGAATTTTATCAATGGCGGACTGCCAAGTGCCTGTATCACTGAATTCAGCGGCCAGGCATCCTGCCGCATAGCCCGTACCCAGGCAGGTGCCGATCACGCGGGCCGAAGCTATCGCTGCTTCTGTCGCTGATAGACCCCGTCCGGCAAAAAACAGGTTGTCAAGATGGCGGGACACTAGCATACCCGCAGTTACCCAGTAACCATCATCCATGCCGAAATAACGCATCTGCGGCTTGCGTTGCGCCCCCCAGTATTCCATAGGCCAGGCACCCATAGCCACACCGTCATCCGGCTTGGCACAGGTCATCACATGGGTTTCGTCCAATAAATCGAGACCTTGCGAACGCTCACTTGTGCGGATGCCTATTTCGGTGGCCATTGCGCTGATGCTTAGGTTTGCCAGTAACGGCTCGTTACGGTTTAGGTAATCGACAATGCCGACACTACGCGCACGTGCATCCAGCTCATATTGGGTCAAGCACTCATTAGAGCCGTCGAATGGCACAGGCATCCCTAACTTCAACAGCGCTGCGCCATGGGCTACCGAGCCTGGAATGATCGACAGGCGTTCGCAGTGTGGATCTAATCCACCTGCCAGTATACCCCGTTTAATCCAGCGGATCAGCTCCAAAGCCAGTTTGTCCGGTGCTATCTGCGGCAAGCCGCTGACCTGAAACACAAATGCCCCCGCTTGGTAATACGCTTGCTCTATCCTGGCTACATCGGCCAGCATCGATACCTGGGCATTGCCGCTGCAATCGACAACCGCCGCCGGATACACAGTCAACTCTTCAGCCGCTGCCTGTATGCGTAACTCAAGGATACGCCTTGTATCCACCTGCACACCAGTTACCTGCCCTTGCAATAACACATGTACGCCAGTTTGTTGTAGTTGCCGTACCGCTTCCTGATGGAAGACTTCGGGACGATAAGGCAAAAAGTGCAAGCCTTCGGCAAACATGGTTGTTTTTGTCTGACTTTTCGACTGCACGGCTTCGGCAAATTCACGGGCAAAACCTTGTACAGCATAACGTGCCCCAGCCGGATTACGGTAAAAAAGCCCACAAATAGTCCCCACCAGGGCGGTCGTGGCTAAGCCACCTGTAAAACCGTGGCGTTCCACTAGAACGACTTCAGCCCCGGCTTTTGCCGCAGCGACCGCAGCGGCAATACCGGCAGCCCCTGCGCCTACCACGGCTACATCACAGTGCATGGCTCAACTGTGTCTGCCTGCCTAGCAATACGGTGCGTAATTGCGTCAGCAATAGTTCCACTTCAGCCTCATTGAGATCTGGCTCCATATAACCCAAAGTGAGCTGCAATGCCCCTTGGAAGCGGCTGAATACAAAGGTCATGCCAGGTGGGTACATATTGGGTGGATAATGGATGGCTCCGCTAACCGACTGACCGAACACAACATCAAAATCCTGTAATGAATCCCCGGTATCCGAATAAAAAAAACTGGCCATTAATCCCTCCGTAGGCGCTTTTAGCATCCGGCGATAAAAAAAGCCCGGCATCCGCCGTAAAAAATCCAGCATAATCGTGTAATGACTAGGACTTTCAGAACGCATCAGCGCTTTCATTTGCCCGATCAATTCGGCGGTACACGTGGGCACATCATCTAAGACCGCGTTCGGGATGCGATAAAAAAGAAAGCTCACCTGACTGCCTAATACCGCTCCTGGTGCGCCCCGCTTGCGTCGGTCTAAGGGTACCGGCACCAGCACATCGCCATTATCGACACCGCGTTGTTTCTGCACTTGCGCTACCGAATACGCAGTTGCGGCAAGATAAAAGGCGCTGGCCAAAAAACCGGCATTCAGTTGCCTAGCCCGTTCGTTGATCGTAAGGGTTTGTTGTGGCGTGAACGACAATACGCGATAACGCGCCAGCGGCAAAATGCGACAAAATGCCTTCGGCTTAAGGGTACTTTTTTTATACAGCGACAGCAACGGCACAGACGCCGTATCGTAAAGGAATTGCTTCATCTCCAAGGCAATGTTCGCCCGACTTTTTAAAGGCAACTTAACGTCCTCATCCGCTACCCAGTCCGGTTGCTTTAAGGCGTTTGTCGCCCCTAAATAACGGATAAATAACTCGCCCCCATGGGCATCCATTAAGGCATGATGCCAAGTAAAGACCACTAATGAACCCGTGCCTGCAAGCTGTAACAAATCAATTTTAAACGCAGATTGATTGTTAATATCCAAGGCCGCCGATAACAAATGATCTGGTGGCGTGCTGCCGCTTGCCAGTCGATATTCGTTAATCGTCGGTAATGCTGCCTTTGCGGCTAGCGTCCATTTTGCCAGACTGAACGGCAGCCCTTTTGTCAAGCGTAACTGGCATAGCGACTGATAAGCCGGACGGTTGGCTAGCTGATGGCGCAAGTCCTCAAGTGTCAGCCGTTCCGGCAAGGTCACTACAAAGGTGCAAACATTGCGTTTGCCACTGGATTTCCACATGAGCCTATCCAATTGCAAACAGAAATAATCTGCGCCATTCAGCGTTATGCTGTCAGGAAATGGGTTATCCCGTTCAGGCAAATTCATAGAATTACGAATGTCGAATTTCAAATTACGATTTTCTGCTTCTTTCAAATTCTTCATTCGTAATTCTTAATTCGCGATTCGTATGCCATCCTTATTTAATAAGGACACACAATAAGCGCTCAAAACCCTGACATTGGCAATATTTTCTGGTATTAACGCTTCAGCCGGTAATTCCAGCCTGAAACGGCGCTCAATAAACAACACCAATTCCATCAGTGAAAAAGAATCCACGCCAATATGGGACAATTCCGTATCGGGACTCACCACAACGTCACCCGCCAATATATTGTCGCGTAAAAAACCACACAACTGGCTTGCGACTTCCTCAAGGGTAACTTCAGCCTCCATCTTTAATTCCACTATCCATAATTAATGACTCAACATGCCTATTTTATTTTGTAAACATCAGGATTTTGGTCTTTCAAGCCGTAGGTCACCAATAGTCGCAGCACTTTCAAGCTGAACGGGTGACTTGCCGCCGCACCACTGAAAATCCGGAAAACATGGCCGCTAATCCAGGCAAACAGCCAGCGATTGAAGATAGTGTCCTCCAGCGTCTGCCCGACATTGATGCTACTCATTAAGCGGCCATTGTAGTAAAACCCTACAATTTCAAACCAGGCCTTTAAATGCCGCTTGGTGACTGCTTCATACTCAGCCAAAGGCTTGTCCGCCAGGAGGGTGTCAGCCAATTTATAGGCACTGGTCATCGCAATCAACGTGCCGCTGGAACACACAGGATCAATGAAGCCACCAGAATCGCCCAACATGACCCAGTTTTCGCCACACAATTTATCCGAAATGGATTGGTAATTAGAGAAGTGCAATACCTCGGTCACGCGCTGTGCGTCCGGTGCTAGCCTTTGTAACACCGTATCCGTTTTTAGCAAATGATCATATTGCCGCTCAGGGGTTTCTCCTTGTTGCAACGCGTAAGCCTCTGGCACCACGAACCCTAAAGATACGCGACCTGGCAACGGAATGCGCCAGCACCAGCCCTGGTCTATCCGGTCATTATGCACATAACCCGGATCAACCAGTTCAGTCCGGTCTACATGCGCGAATAGCGCCACATCCTGCCGTGGCCCCTTTTGCATAGGAATGTTAAGCAGCCTACCGATCAAATTGGCACGGCCTGCGGCATCGACAATCAAGTCCGGCTTATCCCCGTCCCAACAACCCGCCGCAGCTTGTATCGATTCGGCATCCAATTCAATTCGTCCCGCATCATCAACCCGGAGCAACTGCGCATTACGGGCAATGAGTTTAGCGCCCGCTTGTAGCGCAGCGGCCAATAATGTCGCGTTGAATTGAACCCTGGGCACATTATACGAATAAGACGGAAAATCTTTGGGCATGTCGGCAAACCGAAACATAAAAGCCTCATCAGCATTATAAGTAAAACACGCGCCGGGTTTGTAAACGCTATAGGCAGCCACTTCCGCTTCAACACCCAAATCCTGCAGCATAGGCACAATCATAGGCACTAATGATTCCCCCACCAAAATAGGCGCACGTCCAGGTGTGGCAAAAATAACCACCTTGCAACCTTTCCGGCACAAACGTATCGCTAAGGTACTGGATGCGGGGCCGCCGCCGATAATCGCAATATTTTTTTTAGAACACATCATTTATTATTTCCTCTTTGGGAAGTCCTTTATTGCATTGACATTGCAGGGTCGCTTTCAAGCTTCTGCCAATGCCAGCTTTGTCTGGGTGTTTTAATCTGTAACTGCGTACCCGAACCGGATAGGAATTGTATTAATAATGGAAGCTGTACCGGCTGTTCGCCGTCATAACCGCACGGCCCGTCACGCCTAAATTGTATTCCCAAGCCGTCTCCGCCTTTGGTGATTTTCAACGCGACGGCGCAACTGCTGTCCGTGCTTAATTGAAACGGCTCGGCTGGGTAAAATTCTGGCAACGGCTCGTCATAAAATACTATTAATACCTCTAACGCGCCTTCTTGCAACAATCCCAATGCTTCAAGGAACGCCGAAGCAATCCCGTCTTCCCCGGATGCCAATACAGTCACTTCCGAGGTATTGCCAAATACAATGGAGAACAAGCCAGCGATAGCATTATGTACGGATAGGCTGAACGCAGTAGGCGAAATATCCTCGCCCGCTTCAATCAACTTAATCATGTCCAAAGACTTAGCCAATTCACCGTGTGTAGAGCTAAACACAACAGGTATGCGGTCATTTATACTATCACATTGACTTACCGCGCAAAAAACGGTTTTAGCCAAGGGTGACAAGCGGCGTTTCAAGTTATTCGGGACAAAGGCGAGCAAATTACCCTGCATCTTTCCTAATTCCTGCTCGTTATGCAAGGCTAATGGAGGCCAGACAGCCCAAGCCTGTAAGACAAATTGTAGTGGCGCATTTTTAGGGTTCAACATAAAAACCGCTCTTTTTCCAGGCAGTTGTTCCACCCTCAAGATTAATCAAGTAACGATAACCTAATTCATAAAGGGCCTTTGCGGCTGCATTTCCCATAGGGCCAGCTTCGCAATACAGATAGATAGCTGTATTTCTATTGCTGGGAAACTTGTTTTTGTATTTCTCGATTTCCTTGTAAGGGATAAAAAAGTCAGTGCCTTTTATATGCCGCTGTTCGGGCGTATGAACGTCAACAAGGAATATATCTTCGTTTTGCATGATTCGGTTTAATTCAGGCGCAGTTATGACAGTCAGATATTCTGGCCGTTGAAACATGCAGCCGGTGACGATGAAGATAAAAACCATGATGGGATATTTTTTTTTCATGACGATAGTTCCAAATAAACAAATTGAAAAACAGTGGAATTGTCCTTTATTTGCATTTCTAAAATACCTAGGCACGCCGACTATTTGATCAAGTACTTTAACACTGCGCTGCTTAACAGCGTTGTTAAAAATGCCATCAACACCAACGCTACAAAGATGCGCTGGTCAATAAGGTGATATTCCAGTGCGACGGATGCCAGAATGATTTCGATGGCGCCCCGGGCGTTCAGGCCAACGCCGACCGCTAGTGCATCCCGCCAGTGCATCCCGCCGAACCTGGCACCGAGACCCGCACCTAGAATTTTCCCAAAGCAGGCCACCAAAAAAACCAATACGCATAAGGTAACATCTAGCTGGCTGGAAAAATTGGCCTTAAGCCCTACGGACACAAAGTAAAGCGGGGCAAAAAAGTTTAGGGCAAAAGGCTGGATCATCGAATTGATGGTTTTTTCCTGTACGGGGTCGTGGCCTTGGCTTAAGGCCATACCAGCCAAAAAAGCGCCGAAGATCGCGTGTATGCCAATTTGTTCTGCGCCGACCGCCGCCAGCATAATCAGTAACGAGACAAAGGTCAGTAAGCCGCCGGGCCAGTCCTGAAAAAGGCGGGAGTTGTTCATTATGGGGCGTACTAACCAGCGACCGATAGCCAAAATCAATGCTGTGTAGGTAAGCACTAGGACTAAGGTAGTGAAAACATTCCCCCCCATATTCTCTCGCCCCAGATTACGCAGGATGTACGCAAACAAAAACCAGCCGACCAAATCGTTAATCATCGCGGATGTCATGATGGTCATGCCGACTCTGCTGCCAATCAGGTTCATCTCCATCAGTATCCTGGCAATCACTGGGAGGGCTGAAATGGACAAGGCCGTCCCCATGAACAGGGCGAGCAGCAAAGGATGGTCAGTTTGTCCCCAAAGCGTTGGGAACAGCAAAACCATGCCGAAACCCAGGGCGAAAGGCAGCACACCACCCAATAGGCTGGTCGAGGTAATGAGCCATTTGCTTTTCCGGAAATGGACGAGGTTGACTTCCAGGCCAGCGGCGAACATAAAGAACAGCATTCCCACCTTAAGCAGGGCTTCCATGCTGGTGTTGATGGTTTTATCGGCAGGAAACAGCGTGGCGTAAACGTCGGGGCAGACGGCACCCAGCAAGGTTGACCCCAGCAGGATACCACCGATTATTTCGCCTAGCACAACAGGTTGTGCAAGTTTTTTCATCAGATATCCGAACAGCCAGGCGACCGCTAACATCAAGCCTATTTGCACGAATAATGCATGGAATTGTGAGGGGTTCATTAATTATAGATTGGGGGTATTGTGGCTATCACTTTGGGCTATTACTAAGGACACAAGAGTCGCTTTTGCGGTTGGGACAATGTTTGCGTCTCTGCCTGCCGAGCCATGAACGCTCTATAATACGCGCCGCAACTGATTTTTAGGCTGCTGGGGTCACGCTACGGGATGATGGTTAGGCTTGATAATAATCGGGCAAAGTAAAAAACCCAACAACAAGCCCATCACAACGATGCCTGACAAAATTTTGAGTGATGTGCTTTCTGAAACCATCAGGCTAGCAAAAGCCAAAGCACTGGTCAGCATAGCCGCGCCCATAGCTTGATAGGTCAAGGTAATATCCCCACCACGGTTTTCCTGGTAAAAAATACCGTAATCGACACAAATGGCGACTACCAGTAAAAAACCCACTAAATGCAGGAAACTAATGGCCGCTCCGGTGAATGACCAAACCCCTAAAACAATAAACGCGGACAACACGGCGGGTAATAAGGTTTGTAAGGTATTCAGCAGGTTTTTGTAGCGGCTCATCAGCAACAGGATGATGACTACTAAACCTACGAATAACAATTGTTGCGCCCTGTCCGTAAAATCCCTAGCCATATTGTTAAGCAAGTCCCGTTGGCTAAAATACTGGACACCGTCTAGTGTAGCCAGCGCCGCTTTGACAGCTTCAGGCTGATGTTCAGCCAACCAGATCATGATAAGCGTCTGATTTGCGCCCTGAACTACGCGATTATCAAGCAGTTTTTTTATCGGCGTCGCCAGCACCTGCTCCAAGGTCATGGGCGTAGTTTGGGGGTAATTGAAATGCCCCAGTTTTTCAACCGACAAACCTTGTTGCGTTAAAGCCTGCCGCCAACGCAATAAATGGTAAGGGCTTAGATAGTCCTGCAATAATGCCTGATTCAGCCGTTGTTGTTGCTTTGACAATAGCCACGGATAAAGTCCGTAGTATTCAGTCAAATCCTTTGATTGTTTGAGTTTATCCAATACTTTATAAACCGCTTCACTTTTCTGTAATGCCGCTTCGATATTACTATCGGCAATCAATACGAAGCGTCCAGGTTCTATGCTGGTCATGCGTTCCCGGATACGTTTATCGTTTTGTTTGAGATAATTCAGTTCAGGGGTCAACTCCTGCATATCCTCCATCCAATGCAGTGATTTGAGACCAAGCAATGAGGCCATTAAAAGGACAGCTAATACTCCCATTAACCCAGGTCTAAATCGTTGGCAGAATGTTGCCCAAATAGCCACCAACGGTACATTCAATGGCCTGCTGGATTGGGGTTCTAGTAATCCAGGCAACACAAATCGGGTTAGCAATAAGCTGACAATAATGCCGCTAGTCGCATAAACTGCGACCTGCTGAAAGCCAGGATACCCAGATGCGCCTAATGCAATATACCCGACCAGCGTGGTGATGCCTCCCAATACCATGCTGGGCCAGATTCTGGCGATCACCGACAGCCTTTGCTCCGGTTTGACTGTTTGTGCATGGGCAATAGCATGGATGGGATAGTCGATACAAATCCCCACCAGCGTTGAGCCTATCGCTACTGTCATTCCGTGGACATAACCAAATACCAGTTGCGTTGTTAATATTGCCGCTAAAATAACGATCGATAATATACTGGACACTTGTAATAAGGCGCTGAATGAGCGAAAAACCAGCATAAACAAAATCAGCAGGCCAATAGCGGATAATAGGCTGACTAATTGTATATCCCCTTGAATCAAGGTCTGCGTCGCGACGGCAAAAATGGGGACTCCGGTCATTGCTAACTGGTAGTGTTCTACCGATACGTTATTTGCGTTATTTAAGACATCAAAAGCAGCCCTAATGGCGGTTTGGATTCGCTTCTGTTGTGGCACATCCAAACCGGCCATTGCCGTTTCCAACATTAGGTTGCTATACCCCCGATCCTCTTTTAACGTCTGTTGCATTTGTACGCCCTGCGCCTTAAAGCCATTTAGGGCCAGCAACAAGGGGTCTTGCACAGCCATTTTTTTGACTACAGTTGCTTGTGGCGATAGCAAGGCGTTTTTCAGTAGCTCGGCTCGCTGCATCAAGCCTTGTCCAGAAAATATCTGCGGTAAATCGCGTTTGGGGTCTAGGCTATACCACGCACCCGCATAAGGGCCGTACAGAGTCCGCAGGGTTTCTGGAGCATCCGTATTTTGTCCCGGCGACCACACATCTGTCACGCCGTCGATTGCCTTGAACTGCGTTTTCAGCTTTTGCATAAAGGCTGCTGGCACCGAATGCTGCTGCCCTGAATCAACAGTAATCAGGTAACGCCGTGACAATACGCCGGATTGCATTTCACTGGCGAGCAGGATTTCTTCGGCGTTGTCACCCGCAATAATAAACGCCGAAAGGTCGGTTTTAAAGTGGACACCGGCCATAACTGCCAATGCCAGTAACGGCGGAACCAGATAGAAACCTGTTATGCGCCAGTTCAACAAGCTATTCCCCCAGCAATTCCTGATACAGCTTGTTTATGGTGTCGTTGCTTTTACCGCCGCCGGACTCTTTCTGTAAGTTAAATTCGCTAATGTCGCCATCTTCTTGCATGACGCTGATTTTATTGGCTTGCTGACCGGACAGGCCAGACACGATAATATTTGATACAGATCCAGCCTTGTGCTTAGGCTTCAAGTTCATCGTCCAAGCCTGCGGGCCACTGGAAAACTCAATTTGAAATAAGCTGCGTAATAAAGCCTCATCGGCATTCACTAATGCCTTAAACACGGCAAGCGGAACATTTAACTCATTATCGCCGTCCAGATCCCCTTGATGCCGCACATCATTTTTTGGGTCAAAATAGAACGATTTGTTGCCCTTTATGCCCATCAGCAACCGTTGCGGCCGCAGCTGTTCCCGAATCATAAGATCCGGCGGCAGTGAATACAGATAACCGCTTCCATGCCAGAGTTCGGCCATTAATTTCACGGTACGGGTTTCCTGATAGGCTACCCTGGACGCTGGCTCCGACTTCAGCTTTTGCATTAATGCCAGCAGGGTGTCTGCGGCATAAACACTGCCCATAGCCGTTAAAAACAGGGCAATCCCGCTAAATAATTTAATTTTGGTGCTACTCACTTAACGCTCCTTCATATCCAGAAAAACCTTACGGCCATTAATAATCATTGCCTTAACCGTTGCTTTCGGATCCGGTATCCCCTGGTGAAGGACACTAAGATCAGCAAAACGAATGCGTCGGTAGATATATTCCCCAATGCCCAATACGCCCATCATGGCGTAAATGACAACCCCGTTGTACAGCGCCCACCAAAACCCAGAACCCCAAATCGCCAACACGGTACACACTAACGTATTGGCGGCGAAAAAAGCCGTCCACACCAGGGTTAATTGCCGACAATAAAGGCTGACGGCGGGCGGAAGTTCTGGAAACTGTAA
Source organism: Methyloglobulus sp. (assembly GCF_046714055.1). Lineage (GTDB taxonomy): Bacteria > Pseudomonadota > Gammaproteobacteria > Methylococcales > Methylomonadaceae > Methyloglobulus. The sequence continues at coordinate 11,500 of NZ_JBKKBJ010000274.1, forward strand.
GCGGACAACGCTTTCGATAAAAGGCGGCCCCTTATCCTTGAACAAGGTGCGGCCAAAAAAAACCATCAGCATTAGCTGCACTAACACCGGCAATATTTTAGCCGTGATGGTCTGCACATAATAAGCGCCTAGCAATAAGGCAATAGCGAATAGCGCATTCAATATCCGCGCGGAAAGCTGTTGCGAGACCAACGCACGATATAAACAAAACCCTGAAAAAACAACCGGGGCCAGCCAATTCATGCCGCTTTCTATGCCTTTGTACACCAGATAGGGATAGATTAAAAATAGGCCGACAACAACTATTCCCTTAAGCATTCCGAATGATACAGCCAGCCTATTCTGGGATGTCGCCTTAATCGACAATCTCTGATACCTTGCCGTCTTTGAAATTCACAATGAAGGTGTTATAACGGTGACGCCAGTACACCCACGAGTTGGCATCCAAATTCATGGTCCGTGTGCTAGGTGGATAGCCAATGGCTACTGTTACGGCTTTTTTACGCATCCCTACTGCAACAGTGCCTGCATCGATATGCTCCGTTTCCAGACGGTCAAATTGGGATAAGTTAACTTTTTGCTTGGCAAATAATTTGTTGAATGCCTGGTTAACATTATCTCCCGTATGCTTTTCTATATTTTTGACCACTATTTTCTGACCGGAATCACCCAACTCTATAGAGATGGTTTTTTTACTCATCTCCTGCAGTTTAACTTGTGTATTAACGGGAATAGTTGCGCCGACCTGGTAATTGGTCGTGGGATACGCGTTCTTCTCGTAATGCATCACGACTTGGGTGTAATAAATTCCGCCTTCTGTGACATTGACGGGAAGTTCATTTGTCGATAATTTTTTATTGCACGCCACCAGCGCTAAGCCCAGCATGATAAATATCATGCCACGAATCATTATGATACGCATCACTCACTCCTCTTTTAGTTAAAATAATACCCAGCTTATAGATTTGGGCTTATAAGACTTTAGTCACCTACCGATATTCCGTACCATAGAATAATATGTCTCGCCATAAATGGGTAGCCTAAATTTAAAATGCAGGCAATCACCGCACCATAGTTGCTCAAGTCATAACGCCCCAGCGAAGCGGGGGGCTTGACGGTTGTTAGCAGTCCCAAGGGCTGCCAATTATCGCCGCCTAAAAGTTTCCTTTCTCATCAAATCCCTTGCCGTCCAACTGCCCCTGCTTTTTGATGCAGGCACGAATCTGTGATTCCTCAAAACCCACCGTCGAAACCGCGGAGCCCCTGGCCCAGAAGTTCTCCCCGTTGAAATTTCGCTGCCTACCGCTGAATTGCCGTGCCACTGAAATCGCGCCCTTCCCTTTCATACTAACCAACCACCTCGGCAACAGCATATTCCGGCGGTATCCGTATCAGCATAGGTACATGATCCTGCACCATGTGCCTTTCCACAATTTGGCATCCCTGCCCCGCAAGTTCATGGAACAATGGCCCCAAATATCCCCTTATCTTTCCGTACAACTCCTTTTTCCTGCCTTTCGGCATGAACACAATGTGATATTTGCAATCCCATCTCGAATGGCTTAAGCTTTCATAAGATGAGGTTGTCATTATAGTTTCTCCTTGTGGCCGTCAAGCCCAAGGGAAATTTACAACATCATCTCTTCGTTAACCACCTCTGTACACTGAATCTAAAGGCCAAGCCTTGGGAGTCCACTAGTTGGGAAACGCCCGCCTGTAACGCACTATCACATAGTTCTACTTCAAGGAGGGAATAGGCAGAAATAAGTTGACCCTGAATTCAGTCTATCCAAGGTTGATGCTGTTTTTCTTTCGGTCTTAAATTTCGTTCATATATGATTTTTTGTACAGATTTTTCACAAGCAGCTAAGGCAATCCCAATCAGCGCCAAAGAATGTTGCTTTTCGAGCAGATTGATAGGCATTAAGCTCCGCTCAGAAGAAAGAAAGCGGAGTCTTAACGGCTTTTGTATTTTGGTGGGTCGAACCGAAAACTCCAGCCTGACATCAGAAAGCTGGAGTTTCCATAACTCAATTGAAAAAAATTAATTTTTAGACTTGAGCAAATCCCTGATTTCAGTCAGCTCGTAGGGCGGATTAGACGCGCAAACCCTCCAATCTTCATATACGTAAGGATTTCCCGCGCGTCGTAATCCGCCATTGCTATAAACACCTCAGTTGGCGGATTACGCCGCGCCCAGAGGACAAACAAAACGGATAGACCGCATGTTTGCGCGGCTAATCCGCCCTACAATTTATCCGTCTTACGGCCTTTATTGGATTCCTGAGCTTGGTAAGAATGTCGCTCCAATTAAAGTTTGGATTCCGAAACGCATGAAAACCGACCTAAATACTTTGGGTGAACACGCAGAACTAACAGTCTCGAATTACATACGCGAAATTCTTATATCACGCTTGTTGGGACATGGAATGTTACCTCAGCGCACCACAATGTTTAAGGCATTTCCCACTCAGGCGGCAACTGATTGGGTGGAAGATAAAGAAGCCCCCTGGCGAGAAGTATTTACAACTGAATTTTATGATTACGATATTGTTGTTACTCGAACAGAATGGGTTGATTCCAGTCAAGGAATAGTCAAGTAAGGCCGTAAGGCGGATTGAATGTAGGGAGGATTAGCCGTGCAAACATGCGGTCTATCCGTTTTGTTTGTCCTCTGGGCGGCGTAATCCGCCAACTGCTGTGGTCATCGAAATGGCGGATTTCGACGCGCGTGAAATCTTTACATATATGAGGATCGGAGGATTTGCGCGTCTAATCCGCCCTACCCGACTTTCCACATCTTTATGCGGAGTACGAGGTTTCCATGCGATTAACCCAAAACATTTGCCGCGTTATCTTGCCGAATTCTGCTATCGGCATAATCGAAGGTTTCAACTGGAAGGAATGTTACCCCGCTTTGCTCTTATGTTGTTGTGCGGATGCCCCAAGCCAAGCCGACTGTTGAAATTAGCTGAGGCTTATGGGGGAATCAGCTACCATCATGTTATGGGAAGATGAAACGAAAACTCCAGCCTGACATCAAAAAGCTGGAGTTTCCATAACTCAATTGAACAAAATTAATTTTTAGATTTCAGCAAATCCCTGATTTCAGTCAGCAACAGCTCTTCTTTGGTTGGTTCTGGTGGAGCCGCTGCCTCAGCTTTTTTCAATTTATTGATTAGCTTTATCACCATAAAGATAGCAAACGCGACTATGGTAAAGTCCACCAGTGTTTGAATAAAATTACCATAATTCAACGTTACCGCAGGCACATCGCCAGCCGCTTCTTTAAGGGTTACCGCAAGTTTGGTAAAATCAACCCCGCCCACCATTACTCCAATGGGAGGCATCACTACATCAGCAACAAAAGATGAAACAATCTTGCCAAACGCCGCGCCGACAATAATACCGACGGCCATGTCAATCATATTACCTTGGATGGCAAATTCTTTGAATTCTTTTAACATACTCATAATCACACCCCCATTCCCATGATAAAAGGTTTACTATTGCTTCAACACAGCGCCTTCGGTGGGTTGAATGTTCCTTTGCCCACCCAGCGCCGACGGTTAATTATTAAATGAATACATTGAAAAGTATAGTTTTTTGTTGGTTTTCAAACGCTCGGTTTAATATTTAAGCCCTCATTTTTCGGCTTGTCATAAATTCGTCATATTCAAACGGCTAAAATACTGCGTCTAAACTCGATTATCAAATATGTCCAAAATAAATATCCTTATTGTTGAAGATGAAGCCGCTATCCGAGGGATGTTGACAATCGTCCTTGAACAGGCCGGTTTTACGCCCATAGCAGCGGCAGAAGTCGATTCCGCGCAAAAAATCTTGGCAGACAGTTTCCCCGACCTTATTTTGCTGGACTGGATGTTGCCCGGCGTTAGCGGCGTGGAATGGGCCAGGCGTTTGAAAAAAGACCCCAGCTACCGAGAATTGCCTATCATCTTGTTGACCGCCAGGGGCGAGGAAGAAGATAAGGTGAGGGGGCTTGAGATTGGCGCGGATGACTACCTGACCAAACCCTTTTCGCCCAAAGAGTTGGTGGCAAGGATACGCGCCGTACTCCGCAGGAGCGGTAAATTACAGGGTGCAACACAAATCGCCCTGGGCGATCTCATTCTTGACACCGAGCAACACCGGCTAACTATCGGCGAAAAACAACTGGATGTCAGCCCCACCGAATTCCGGCTAATGCAGTTTTTTATGACCCATCCGGACAAAGTTTTTAGCCGTACCCAGTTGCTCGACCAAGTGTGGGGACGCAGCGTCTATATTGAAGAACGTACCGTCGATGTCCATATCCGCCGCTTGCGCAAAATTCTCGGTGATTATGGCAAGGAAGACTTGGTGCAAACGGTTCGGGGTTTCGGTTATCGGTTTTCATTGCTTGACTAACTAACACGAATGGATGCCTGGAAAAAAGAACTTGGCGTAGCGTTCCTGCTTTTGCTGGGCGTATCACTGGTCGGCGGCATAACGGGATTGTTTATCCCCTTATTATTCCTATTATCAATCAGCCTGTTAATTTGGCAAGTTGTCCAGATTAGCCGCTTTGAACGATGGATAAGTAATGGCGGACGAGGAAAATATCCCAAGGCCAAGGGTATTTGGGAAGACATTTATTATCATGTTTACCTTATCAAAAAAAGCGAAAAAAAACGCAAAAAGAAACTAGGCAAAATCATCGACCAGTTCAGGAAATCAACGGATGCCCTGCCCGATGCCGCCGTCGTCCTGGGCAAGGAAGATGAAATCGAGTGGGCTAACACCGCCGCAAAAAACGTACTGGGTTTGCAATCATCAGACCGGGGGCAACGCATCCCTAACCTTATCCGCTTCCCGGTTTTTGTCCGTTATCTTAAAAGCGGTCTGTTCAACGAATCCATCATTATGCCTTCCCCTACCAACAGCAATATCACCCTGACAGTGAAAATTGTCAGCTATGGCGCGGGGCTACGCCTGTTGCTGGCACAGGATATAACCCAACTACGGAAAATGGAGCAGATGCGAAAAGATTTTGTCGCTAACGTCTCCCACGAGTTAAGGACGCCCTTGACGGTATTAAAAGGCTATCTGGAAACGCTGCAAGAATTGGACGGACCGCTATCGCCGCTATTGACCCACTCATTCCAACAAATGCAAGAGCAGAGTGAACGGATGCAATATTTGATTGATGACTTGCTGCTACTGTCAAACCTTGAGACCCAACCGAAGAAAACCCACTGTGTTGATATACCGGCACTCTTAGGCAAGATCTGCAAAGAAAGCGAAAACATTAACAATAGCGTGGGACGTATCGAACTAACGCTGGAAACCAATGCCCACATCTATGGCGATGAACAGGAGCTGCGTAGCGCGTTTTCCAATCTGGTCGGTAACGCCTTGAAATATTCCCCCAAAGAATCCCCGGTACAAGTACGTTGGCACCAATCCCAACAAAACCTCGTGCTGGATATAGTGGACGAAGGTGAAGGCATTAGCGATACGGAAATCCCACGGATCACCGAACGGTTTTACCGCATTGATGTAAAGCGTGCCCATAAAGTAGCCGGCACCGGATTAGGCCTGGCCATCATCAAACACGTACTGCTACGGCATGATGCCCTTTTAGTTGTCACTAGCGAACTCTACAAAGGCAGCACTTTTAGTTGTTGTTTTCCGGTGGAAAGGAAGTGTTGAAGGA
>NZ_JBKKBJ010000275.1:0-3456 GCF_046714055.1 Methyloglobulus sp.
ATTTTCTTGCCAGGTTGCGCCGCAAATCAAAATGCTACAGTAAATGCCAAAAAATGCTGGAATACTCTGTTAGGCCACTGATGGCAAAATGGAATAATATGCTAGCTATATTAAATTAGCAATTCCAAAATATCTACACTAGCCCTAGAAATTGTTACGCAACAATCAAAACTAGAGACACTATCGGAGTCAATTGCAGCACAAAAGGCCGAAGCACTGGCCGTTACCGCATAAGTACAAAAAGAGTACGCTGATACAGAAGCCAAACGAAATGCTGACTTCATAAATATAATTGAAACCTTCAAAGAAGCATTTAACAGCCACCAAGAAGAATCCAAAATTAAGGCGATTCAACTAATAACGGCGCTTGAAACAAGTCGTGATGAAGCTGCAAATATTGTTCAGGTTGTTGGGAACATTGGAGTAACGGGGAACTATCAGAAAATTGCTAATAGCGAATCTAAAGAAGCGAATCGCTGGCGCTGGATTGCAGTTGGAATGTTTGCATTAGGCATCGGAACCGCAATAGCAACTTTATGGAAATTTTGGGATGATCCATCTACGCCCGAAAACGCATGGTCGGCAATCATACGATTACTTTACGCTATCGCGATAACAACACCAGCATGGTACGCTGCAAAGGAATCTGCTAGGCATCGCACCAATGCAGATCGTGCTCGACAGACCGAATTGGAACTTGCTTCACTTGGACCTTTTATCGAGTTAATGCAACCAGAAAAGAAAGAGGCTATTCGTGAAGATTTAATAAAGAACTATTTTGGCAAAGGAGTAACGCCCCATGAAGTTAACGAGCCAGTTAAAATAAAAGACCTTAAAGATTTGTTGCTTGAAGCAATCAAAGCTCTTTCAAAATAGACGGTTACGCCTCATGCCTCCCGATTTTTTATTACCGAATCTTTAAAAAAATCAAACCATCTCTTTAAACAACATGCATTATTCCCAAGATTTTAAAACTGCGGCAACAGCCTTATGCAATGCCGGACGGTTTATCGACAGCAAGGGCTGGGTGCCGGCAACCAGCGGGAATTTTTCTGCGCGTTTGCAGGATGGTACGATTGCCATTACCACCTCAGGTAAGCATAAAGGTTATTTGCAGGTCGATGATATTATGCTGATTGATGCCGATGCCAATTCTCTGGATGGCAAAAAGCCGTCGGCAGAAACGATATTGCACACTTTCTTGTATAAGCGTTTGCCCGATGTCCACGCCATTTTGCACCCGCATTCGATCAATGCCATACTGGTTTCAAGGCTTTTTCGTGATGAGATTATCTTGGAAGATTACGAGTTATTAAAAGCCTTGCACGGCATTACGACGCATGAAACCCGAATTACGATACCGATTTTTGCCAACGACCAGGATATTCCACGCTTAGCGAGCCAAGTCGAGCGCTATTTGGATACGGTGAACGACTGTTACGGCTATATTATCGCCGGGCATGGCTTGTATACTTGGGGTGTATCCGTACCGGAAGCGCTGCGCCATCTTGAGGCGCTGGATTATTTATTTGATTGCGAATTACGACTGCACGGAGCCAGAAAACCATGAGCGTATTAACCATTTACCCCGATGACCAACCGAAGCAAGGCAAACGTTACACCGATTTTGCCGACATAGAACGCGAGCTTGCGGGTATTGGTGTCAAGTTTGAACGCTGGACGGCCAATCGCGAACTGACTGCCGATGACGGCCAGGAAACGATCATTGCCGCTTACCAGGAATCCATAGACAAGCTGAAACAGCTCTACGGTTTTCAATCAGTGGATGTGATTAACCTAAGCCCGGATCACCCCCAAAAAGCGGAATTCCGACAAAAATTTCTGGCTGAACACATCCATGACGATTTTGAAGTGCGTTTTTTTATCGACGGCTGTGGACTCTTTTATCTGCATGTAAACGATAAGGTCTATGCGGCCTTATGCGAAAAAGGCGACCTCATCAGCGTTCCTGCCAACACCACACACTGGTTTGACATGGGGGAAAACCCCAGCTTCAAGGTCATCCGCCTATTTACCACACCGGAAGGCTGGGTTGCCAAGTTTACCGGCAGTGAAATTGCCAAATCCTTCTCAGCCTTGGACGAATTTCTAGCTGAACTGTAATGATTAAAGCCATCGTCACCGATATTGAAGGCACTACCTCGTCGTTGTCTTTCGTTAAGGATGTCCTGTTTCCATACGCACGTGGGAAACTGCCCGATTATGTCCGGCAACACCTGAACGAGCCTTACGTCAAACAACTGCTTGCTGATACCTGTCATGAAGCAGGTGCCAAACTGAATATCGAGGCCGCTATCGCCCAGCTTATCCAATGGATAGACCAGGACAAAAAAATTACCTCGTTAAAAGCCTTGCAGGGTTTGATCTGGGAAGCAGGTTATAAACAAGGCGATTTTAAAAGCCATCTGTACCAGGATGCGATAGACAATCTTAAAGCTTGGAAAGCCAAAGGCATTTTCTTATATGTCTATTCTTCCGGCTCAGTATTAGCGCAAAAACTCCTCTTTGCACATACCGATTCTGGCGACTTAACGCCTTTATTTTCTGGGTACTTTGACACTACGATTGGCGGCAAAAAAGAATCCGACTCTTACCGAAAAATTGCCGAAGAAATCGGCTATCCTGCACATAACATTCTGTTTCTGTCTGATATTAAAGAGGAACTGGATGCCGCAAAAGCTATAGGCTATAAAACCATCTGGCTCACCCGTGATCATGGGCCGGACGTTCATGCCGAACATCGTCAAGTCAGTTGCTTTGATGATATTGAATTGGAGGGGTGATAGAGACTGCTTTTTGTTTTCTACTGTGCGATGTAATGGTTTAATCAAACAGGACACACCTTAAGGCAGGTTTATAATGTCCCAAGAGGTGAAAAATAAGTCCACAAAGCAAACAAAAAAGGCCTGAATACACGCTTGAATTTAAGCAAGATGCAGCCAAGTTGGTCAATGAAAGAGGCTATCCCCACCAACAGGCGGCAGATCGTTTAGGTATTCCCCTAAGTGTGGTGGGACGTTGGGTTGGGGCGGAACGGGGTCCTGCATCCACAGCCACAACCCAAAAAGCCGTCTTGAACTTGACTGGCCGAACTGGATTGTTGCGGCTGGGCAAGGAAAACGCGCGACTGCGCATGGGGCGCGAAACAACAAAAAAGGCTGCGGTCTTCTTTGCCAAAGAAATCGAGTGAAGTGCGGATTTATTCGGGAGCGACAGGGGGCATGCCCGGTTACCGTGTTACGTAAGGTGGGGGGTGAGCTCCAGCGCCTTTTGCGCGTGGGCCAAAACACCCGGGACTGATATAACCAGGCAAAAGCAAGCGCTTGAGGCCAAGGCCCGCCAGCCTTTCGATGCCCACAAGCAAACCTATGGTTATCGGCGGCTATCCGATGCGCCGGACAAGGCAGGCCTGAAGCCGGGCCATCACCAAGTGCG
>NZ_JBKKBJ010000276.1:0-18852 GCF_046714055.1 Methyloglobulus sp.
CGCCGATTCCGACCGCACCACTAGTTGAACCGGCAATAGCTGCACCATTTTGGAAAGCATCGACACCCGCAATACCTGATGGTGGGACAGCATTAACATCGGCTGCAACCTTTAATTGGGGGGCAGATGCCACTAATTCGGCGCTTAACAATTCGATCCCCGCCGCTCCCGTTGCTACGACGATATCGGCTGTCTTGATGTATTCGGCCTTATCCGCGTCCGCTCCGGCTGTTACGGTGTTCTTACCTTCGCCAAATTCGTTGCTGCATAGTTCGGCGATGTGCTGGGCTTTTTCAAGTTGGCGACCGATGATCCTCACATTTGCCCCTGCTTTTGCTGCAATCACCGCCGCCGCTTGTCCCACGGGTCCTGTCCCACCAAGGGCCAACATATTTTTACCTGCCAATGTCGTGTTAAATTTCGTCATTAATTCACATTCGACGGCAGCCATCATACCTGCTGCTGTTGTAAATGCGCCGCTAGGATCGGCAAACACTGACACTTCAAAAGGAGGAACCATGGCCTGTTTAGCCATTTTCAGCATATCCATGGCCTGTTTGGTATCGCGGCCACCGATGAAGATCGCGGTGCGTTTTAAATTTTTTGCACTGCGGGAAAAAATGGCATCTTGAACCAGGCCCTGAATTTCGCCGAGCTCCACATTGGTATAAGGTATGGCAGAAACCCAACCGGCATCCATCGCCATATTGACATCAAAGGGGCTAAGGTTTTTTGCCGTGGTCAGCATGTGTAAAATGTACGGTTTTTCCATGGTATGTCCTCAAGTAAACAGCGCGAAAGTATAAAAGAAAATTCGCGGGATTAACACAGGGTGCATAATCTTCCTTGCATTTATTTTTTGCAACTATTCAAAGAACACGAAGGCAAAAGGCAAAAGGTTCAAGTCTGTCGTTTTTCACCTTGCGCCTTTTGCCTTGTACCTGTGTCACTTTTTATAATTCCAGTACCGGCCTTCAGTTTCACGCCATGATTCGACTTCAAGATGATTATCAACAGTCACCTGAATAGCGCCATCTTCTGCGCTATTGAACCATTCAACATGTAAATCCCGGTAACGCTGGAGAACTTCCTGATGGGGATGCCCGAATTGGTTCCGGTAACCGGCAGGAATCAAGATGACACTGGGTTGAGCCGCTTCCAAAAACGCGGATGTTGACGAGGTTTGGCTGCCATGATGGGGAGCCACTAAAACATCAGCCTTGAGCTTATCGCCATAAGTCTCGACCAACCACGACTCAGCCGCCGCCTCAATATCTCCGGTTAGCAATGCTGTACCGTGTTGCGCCTGAATTTGCAGGACGCAAGAATTGTCATTTTCCGATAAAAGATTGTTTGTCTGTGGGGACATTATGGAAAACTTGACCTTATCCCACAACCATGATTGCCCGGCTTTACACTGGACTGGAGCGTAATTGCGTAATTGCTGCGGCACACTGGTCAAAGTATTTTCAGCACGCAAATTAGCCATCAAGGAATCAACGCCACCGATGTGGTCGTTATCACCATGACTGACAATCAGGCTGTCCATCTTATCAATGCCTAGGCTCCGCAAAAAAGGCACCAAAACGCTTAGGCCCATGTCGCTGGTCGAAGAAAACTTCGCCCCCGTATCGTAAACCAGGATATGATTCGTAGTTTGCACGACTACCGATAAACCTTGTCCGACATCCAGCAAGGTCATCTTGATAGCACCGGGTTCTATCTTGCTTGATTCAGTAAAGGCCAAAGGAAACAGCATGACCAAACCTAACCAACGGGAAGGCGTTCCATTAGGCGCAAACAGTAGCAGTATGCCAGGTACAGCAAAACATAATGCCCACCATGAGGGTTGAATATGGGTTATTGTCGATAAGGGAAGATCGGCTAATTTGACTAAACCCCACCATAATCCTTGTAATGCCATATCCACGACAAAAAACAGTTTTCCCGCCACTAGCGGCGCAATGAACATGACCAACGTTGCAAGCAACGCTAAAGGGACAACCACCAGACTGATGACTGGCACTGCGATTAGATTGGCAAGCGGCGCAATCAGCGAAACCTGCTGAAAAAAGTACAGCAATAATGGCGCTAATCCTATCGAAGTCACCCAGTTGATCTTGATGCTACCACGAAAAAAACCTGGTTTTCCCAGTCGCCCGGCGATGGAATAAATAATCAGGCTGACGGCAATAAACGACAACCAGAAACCGGCTGATAAAACCACTAATGGATCAACAACCAGAACGGCGAATAAAGCAACAGCGAGCACATTATAAGGCCGGGTATTACGCTGCTGGACGACTGCGATCATGGCGATAGCGATCATCAACGCAGAACGCTGGGCGGGTACAGAAAATCCTGTTAATCCCGCATAAAATATCGCAGTTGCCAACGCCATAATGGCAGCGACTTTCTGGGGCGACCAGGCCAAAACACCTGACCAAGCCCATAGCCTGATTACTATCAAGTAAACCAGCCCTGCAATCAAACCAATATGGGAACCTGAAATAACCATCAAATGGGTAGTGCCAGTCCTGCGAAATATGTCCCATTGCAGCGGAGAAAGGCTATCTCCATCCCCGATAGTCAACGCTTTGATTAGCGGCAAACTGTCACTATTTGGCATTATTTGCCCTAATTGCTCGGCAATATGCTGTCGCCAAACTAGTAGGCTAGTCTTTGTAGAGCCGCTGTCCATCAATTTAGGTTCGGGTTTGGTGCGGACATAACCCGTAGCGCCGATGCCTTCAACAAATAACCAGCGCTCATAATCAAAGCCGCCAGGATTAAAATTACCGTGCGGTGGCTTTAACCTGACCGTAAATGACCAATCCTGACCGGCTTTTATTGGCTGATCCGGATAATACCAAGTTAGCCTGAGTGTGTCTGGTACGTTCTCTGCCGACTTTACTACCCTGAAATTAAAACGCACATGATTCTCCTCATGTTCAGGTAAATCAGCAATATAACCTTGAACCTGAATGTCCTGCCCTGCCAACTGCTCTGGCAAACGATCGGTTAATCTGATCGAAGCAAATACAACGGCCCATATCACTCCAGCTACAAAAAATAAGCCCCGCCAATACCGCAACCATGCCAAAATGCCAAAACCAACAGCCCCCACTGCCAGCCAGTCGGTCTCGGGCAATGCTGGCATCTGTTGAACACATACGATTCCGGCAAGAAAAATCAGGACAAATACAACCATTGAGTGCGCTAATTATTTAGGGTGAAAATCTGGTAAACTTAACTGAGCAGAACATAACATAACAATAAACACACATGGCTAAGGAATTCATAAAAAAAATAATACACAAATTTGTGCCTGATCCCGAGGCGATTAAACAACACAAAAGCCTCCAGTTTCTTGGCGACAGGTTGAAAAGCCCCAATCTCTGGCATATCAACCGACGTTCCATAAACGCAGCGGTTGCTATAGGTCTTTTTTTCGCCTGGGCGCCTACGCCCACGCAAATGGCTTTCGCAGCCGCAGGGGCGGTTTATTTTCGGGCAAACTTGCTTATTTCTGTCGCTTTGGTGTGGGTCACCAATCCCATCACCATGCCACCGTTGTTTTATTTTTCCTACCGGGTTGGCCTTTGGTTTTCTGGTCGTCCATCACCCGCTGATGATTTTGTCTTTTCTATAGAAGGGCTTTGGTCTGGATTGGGTGATGTGATTGGGCCGTTCTTGCTGGGATGCCTTATTTTAGGTTTGATGTGTTCCCTTGCCGGCTACATTGGCATGGATTCTTTCTGGCGTTATCAAGTCAACAAGAAATGGGCAGAAAGAAAACAAAAACGAACAAGCCAATCTGGCTAGAAATCAATTTCTGTAAGCATTATTTTCCTGCTTAAATCCATTTCTTAATACTTCTTTCATTTAGCGTAACGATGTAATCATGAACCCAAAGACCATTAACCTTATAGAACAATACTACGCCGCTTTCAACAGTGGCGATATGGACACTTTTTTAAACCTGCTGACTGATGATGTTATCCATGACATCAATCAGGGCAAACGCGAGATCGGCAAGGAAGCGTTTACTCAGTTCATGGCCTGCATGAATTTCAACTATAAAGAGCAACTGGTCGATATGGTGATTATGGCAACACCAAATGGCGCTCGAGCTGCTGCAGAATTTGTTGTCTTAGGCTCGTATCTTAAATCCGATGAAGACTTGCCAGCGGCTAAAGGCCAAGAATATCGCCTCCCTGGGGGCGCTTTTTTCGAGATACGCGACAACAAAGTGGCACGAATCACTAATTACTATAACTTGCAGGATTGGATAGCCCAGGTTAGCGGCTAACAGATTACATCAAGTGGGAGATAAGTTTTAGACATCAAGAAGAGTATCATGAAGTTAGTTAGAATTTATCCACAAATAACTTGGTGCTGGAATGTTTTTCTCTCAACAATAAAGGCCATACGTTAAACCTCCACAAGGCTGCAAAGTAAAGTAAAAAGAGGAGGTTAAGCATAAAATACTTATAAAAACCATGTGAAAAATTCATGGCTATTATTGGGATAATGGATTGAAAATCTTAAGTGTAAGGCAATATGCTATAGCTATTGCGCCTTACAAAACCATTAAACAAGTACTTTGCCAACCATCTTCCCACGTTTTACCAATTTATCAGCCTTGAACTCATTATCCCACTGCACTTTATCTTTACCAAACAAGACGATAACCGTAGATCCCATATTGAACCGACCCATTTCTTCACCTTTTTTCAGGGACGGGGCTTTTTTCTGGTAGTGCCAGCTTTGCACGGAAGGGGCTCTCGGCGGTGTGACCACACCGTGCCAAACGGTTTCGATGCTAGAGACAAAAATGGCTCCCACCAACACCAAGGCCATCGGCCCTGCCTCGGTATCGAAAATGGCCGCAACCCTTTCATTCCGTGCAAACAGTCTAGGCACAGAGCGCGTGGTGGCGGTGTTCACGCTAAATAGTCGGCCTGGGATATGCACCATTTCCCTTAACGTACCTGTTAGTGGCATGTGCAAGCGGTGGTAGTCTTTCGGCGACAGGTAAATCGTCGCAAAAACACCGTCTTTAAAGGGTTCGGCACGTTCGGCATCCCCACCCAACAAATCAACCGTGTTAAACAACATACCTTTGGCTTGAAAAATCTTGCCATCCGTAATATTACCCGCTTGACTGACCGAACCATCGGCAGGGCAAGCAATGGCACCTTCTCCGGCAGTTAAAGGCCTGACTTCCGGCTTTAGTTCACGAGTAAAAAAATGGTTGAAACTCTTAAAAGCATCCAGACTTTGTTCCTTAGCTTCGTCCATGTTTACGCCATAATGCTTGATAATCGTGGTGATACACCAATTCTTGAGGGATTTGTTTTCTGAATGAGTAATGTAGCTCATCAGTTTAGATAAGGTATGCTGGGGCAATACGTATTGCGGCAAGGTGGTCAGTGCGTCTTTTATGTCCATGAATAAAATTGGGAGGATCAGGGATTAAGGGAGATTGACTAAATCTGGTGCTTTCCAGTCAGGGTTCTTATGCTCGGCGATCACGGTAGTGTAAATGCCGCCACGCACATTAAACTCGGCACGAATACGCATGAAGTTGGGGGCAATGGCGTTGACAATATGATTAAGCATTTCATTGGTGACGGCTTCGTGAAATGCGCCTTGGTCACGGAATGCCCATACATACAATTTGAGCGCCTTTAGCTCCACACATAATCCAGCCGGAACATATTCGATAGTTAGGGTGGCAAAATCAGGCTGCCCTGTCTTTGGGCAAAGGCAGGTAAATTCAGGAATGGTAATACGTATCGTATAATCCCGGCCTGGCTGCGGGTTGGGAAAAGTTTCCAGGTCTTTGCTTGGTTTTGTTGTCATTATCGTTAATAATACGCGTCATTCTCATTCAATTAAGGGATTATTCTACCAGTTATGAAACTGGAAAAAATCAAACTTTCAGGCTTTAAATCCTTTGTTGATCCAACCGTCATCCCCGTTCACGGCAACCTGACGGCCATCGTCGGCCCCAATGGCTGCGGGAAAACCAACATCATCGATGCCATCCGCTGGGTGATGGGCGAAAGTTCGGCCAAGCATTTGCGTGGCGGCAGCATGGCTGATGTGATATTCAATGGTTCGTCCACCCGGAAACCGGTTAGCACCGCCTCCGTTGAACTGGTATTTGATAACAGTGAAGGCAAGATTGGCGGCGAATATGCCCATTACAACAGTATCGCTATCAAGCGCCAGGTCAGCCGTGATGGGCAATCCTTATATCTGCTAAACGGTGCCAAATGCCGCCGCAAGGATATTACCGATATATTTCTAGGCACGGGTTTAGGCTCCAGAAGTTATGCCATTATCGAGCAAGGCACGATCTCGAGGATGGTGGAAGCAAAGCCGGAAGATTTACGTATCCATATCGAAGAAGCGGCGGGTATCTCGAAATATAAGGAACGCCGCAGCGAAACTGAAACCCGCATGAAACACACAAGGGAAAACCTGGAACGCCTGGACGATTTACGTGATGAAGTCGATAAGCAAATCAAACACCTGCAAAAACAAGCGGAAAAAGCGGAAAAATATACGGCATTAAAAAAACAGGAGCGCCAATTCAAGCTGGAATTACTGGCTATGCGCTGGCAACTTTACCATCAAGCGGCGCAAGATATGGAAGCCAAGCTACAAGAGGTGGCTTTGGAACATAACCGCCTCTTTACAAACTTACGTGAGCTTACTTCGGCAATCGAACACAGACGGACTGATTATAAAACGCAACAACAACAGCTAAACCAAATCCAATCGGACTACTACACAGCGGTTGCCGAAGTCAGCAGCCTTGAGCAAGCCATCCGGTTCAACGAAACCAGCCATGAGGAAGCCCTTCAGGAAATCAACCGTTCCCAGCAACAAGCCGATCAATCCCATACTGAAATTGAAGCCGATTTGCTGGCTTTAGAAACGATCAACCTAGCCATTTTAGAAGCCGAAGCCGCACTGAATACCGCTGAAAAACACGAGCAAGAAACTGGACATTCCCTTAAAGACCACCAACAACAAAAAAACGTTTGGCAAGAACATTGGGAAACCTACCGCACTGAAAGTGCTAAATTCAAGGAACAAGCAGAAATTCAACGGGTTACCATCAAGCAATTAGAAAGCCTGAATCAACAGTTGCAAATCCGCATGGACAAATTGTACGCTGAGCGCAAGGAATTATCCGCCCATGAATTTCACAACGAGATTGAGTCATTAACCGCTGCCATTGGCTTGTTAAAAAACCAACGCGACGACTTCCATGCGCAATTAGAAAATCATCGGCAAACCATAACTGACCATCGCGGACAGATTAAGCATTTTCATACGGAATTGCATCATCATCGAACTGAACTCCAGCATGTCAAAGGCAAAATAACATCCCTGGAATTGTTACAACAACATGCCATGGGGAAGGACAACAAAAAGCTAAACGACTGGCTAGACAAAATGGGATTAAGCAATAATCGTCGTTTAGCCGAGTTTCTGGACGTTGCACCAGGCTGGGAAATGGCAGTGGAAACGGTACTTGAAGGCAATCTGGAAGCTATCTGCATTGATAATGCTGAGCGCTGTATCCCTGAATTGAGTCAACTCGATGACAGTTCCTTAACCTTGTTTGAAACCCGCACCAGTATTACTTCTCCGCCCCAAAACGACAACCATAGCCGACTGCTAGCTAAAGTCAGTGCGCCTTGGGATTTAAGTTCATTCCTTTCAGGCATTTACTGCGCTGACGACATTCTAACAGCAAGGGCATTATCGTTACAGCTTAAACCACATGAATCGGTCATTACCCCAGGCGGCACTTGGGTTGGCCCAGGCTGGATTTGCGTTAAACACCAAAAAGACACTAAATTCGGTGTACTGCAACGGGAAAAGGAATTAGGCCAGCACAAACAACGGCAGGAAGAGTTACAAACCGCTATCGAAACCTTAGACGATCAAACGCAAAACGCTGAACACCGGCTTAAAGAAATTGAAAGCAATCGTGAGGCTATTCAACAACAACACAATGTTTTGGGTGTTGAGCTTAGCCAAAAACAATCCGAAGCCAGCGCGATAAGCGCTAGGCTCGACCAGCATCAACGCCGTTTAGCCCATATCAACAACGAGCAAGAAACGATTACAGAGGAAATTACCGAGAATGCCGAAAAACTGGTTACGGCCAAATCGTTATTGAACGAAGCAGAAACAGTCATTGCCAAACAAGATGGAAATCGACTAAGACTGGATAGCCGCAACGAGGAATTACAAAACCAGCACCATCGGGTCGAACAAGCTGCGAATGAGGCAAGACAACAAGTCTACAGCATCAGGGCGCAGATGGAATCTTTACGCGCTTCTGAAAACCTGACCGGCAGGCAGGTTGAACGGCTGCAAACACAACAACAACAAGCCTTGAGCCGTATCACTGAGCTTAAAGACAAACTCGAACAAACGCTGGCGCCTATCGATGGTGAAAAAAAACAATTGGAACAACTTGTTCAGGATAAGCAGGAATTAGAAGCGCAATTAAAAAATCAGCGCCGACTATTGGACGAAATCGAAGCGCAAATTACGCAATTATCGGAAAACCACACGCAAACTGAGCGTGACCTGGAAAAACAACGGGAAAAACTGGATACTTATCGCCTAGACCTGCAAGAAAGCAAAGTCCGCCAACAAAGCGTCAATGAACAGCTAAACGAGATTAACGCCGATGCAGAAGAAGTCTTAAAAACCCTGCCCCAAGATGCCGAAGAACCCAACTGGAAACGCAAAGTCGATGATCTGGCCGAACAAATCGAGCGCTTGGGTACGATTAACCTGACCGCTATCGAAGAATTCCAAGCGCAATCCGAGCGCATGAATTTTCTCAATGAACAACATGCCGACCTGACCGAAGCCCTGAACACCTTAGATCAAGCCATCAGTAAAATCGACAAAGAAAGCAAGCTGCGTTTTCAAGAAACTTTCGATAAAATCAACGCGGGTTTGCAAGAAAAGTTTCCAAGATTATTTGGTGGCGGACAGGCTTACCTGAAATTGACTGAGGACGACCTGCTAGAATCAGGCGTAAACATCATTGCCAGGCCACCCGGTAAGCGCATTAGCTCCATTCATCTGCTATCGGGTGGCGAAAAAGCGTTGACTGCGGTAGCACTGGTGTTCTCGATTTTTGAACTGAATCCAGCGCCGTTTTGTTTGCTGGATGAAGTCGATGCCCCGCTCGATGACGCAAATGTGGGACGCTTTTCACAAATGGTGGAAGATATGTCAGAATCTATACAATTCCTGTATATTTCCCATAATAAGGTCACTTTGGAAATTGCGAAGCAGCTCGCGGGGGTCACCATGAAAGAGCCGGGCGTATCTCGGATGGTGGCGGTTGATATTGATGAAGCAGTTAGTCTGGCGGAAACTAATGGATAAAGAACTTTTAAGAATAGTTATCATAACCACTGGCTTGCTGGTCATTATCGGCATGATTTTATGGGGCTACATAAAAGGCCGAAGGGCGGAAAAAGATTTGGATGCTCTTGAGAACGAACAGGTTATCGGTTCTTCCGGCGCTGTTAATGACTCATTAAAACTGCATACAGAACGCGACGATTTTGATATCATCTCTTTGGGATCGGCAAAGCACACACTCGATACGGATGAAGATTCGGGTTGGGATACTGAATTTAACGAAGTTTTCGATGATGACATCGAACCCGACCCGCGTGTTGCGCTACCAGACATTATTCAATTTGGTGTCATAGCCAATGATGCCGAAGGTTTTAATGGCATTGACCTGGTTCTTGCGTTCGGAATGGCTGACCTTGAATATGGGGATTTGAAAATATACGAACGGGTCAACAAAAACGGCGATGTCGATTATGGCGTTGCCTGTATGGTCGAACCCGGCACTTTCCCGGAAGGCGAATACTTGGCATCATTTACTTGCCCTGGCATCGTGTTTTATCTCCAACACCAGAATTTAGAAGATGCCCAAACCGTATTTGATGACTTTGTAGACACCATTAAAACAGTGGCCAATGAACTGGATGGCGTTATTTGGGATCACCAAAGGCAACCGCTGACCGAAGCGACTATCCAGGCAATCAGACAAAGCCTATAACGAGCCGTACTTAGCAATGCCCAACTGGAAATCCTTAGCAAATCCAGAAAGAATAGTAGAAATAGCCAAGCAAACTCAAGCCAGCGGTTTGTCAGATGACGAACTGCTTGAGTTTCTGCAAGTCTGTAACGCCTTATACCGTAGCGGTGAGCCGCTCATTTCTGATGAGGCCTATGACTCAATATTTCTGGCTGAACTCCAAAAACGAAATCCCAATCACCCATTCCTAAATACAGTAGAACCGGAAAAGGCTTTCGCCGGTAAAACGGTAACCTTACCACAGCGTATGCTTTCCACCGAAAAAGCCTACACCAAAAGCAGCATCGAAAAATGGCTATCCAATATTGAAAAAGCCGCACAAGAATTGGAAATCGACCCTGAAACCTTGGTATTCAGGGCAACGCCAAAGCTGGACGGCTTCGCCGCTTATGATGATGGGCAGGTGCTCTATACCCGGGGCGATGGACGTAAGGGCACGGATATTTCCCGCGTGTTCGAGCGTGGCATGATCGTGGGCGGCAGTGGCAAACGCGGACTGGGCGCAGGCGAAATCGTCGTCAACCAAAGCTATTTCAATGCCCATTTGGCCGACACGTTTGAAAATGCCAGAAATTTCCAGGCCAGCGTCATAAAAGAGAAAGAGCTGGAACAACACGCCCTGGAAGCCATACAGAACCAGGCGGCCGTTTTTTATCCATTTTGTGAACTACCGGATTGGCAAGGCCCGTCCGCAGAACTGATTTCAGATTTTGAAGCTATAGTTGCCAACGTCCATACCGTGGTCGATTACGATGTCGATGGCGTTATCTTTGAAGTAACGGATGAGCGCTTCAAGCAGCACTTGGGAGCCACCCGGCATCATCACCGCTGGCAAATAGCCTATAAGAGCAATGCGGAAACCGCCCACGTTAAAGTTTTGCGCGTCACGCCACAAACCTCACGTTCAGGGCGGGTCAACCCGGTCGCCGAATTGGAACCCACGCGGCTGAGCGGAGCGATGATCTCCAGGGCCACAGCGCATCATTATGGCATGGTCAAAGAGCAGGGGATTGGTGAAGGCACACTGATAGAACTGACCCGCAGCGGCATGGTCATCCCTAAAATTGAACGGGTGATAACCCCGCAGCCTCCCCAAATCCCCGAGTTTTGCCCCAGTTGCGGCAGCACCCTGGTTTGGGATTGCGATTATCTCTACTGTTTGAACACCAGCCAATGTCCCGCGCAAATTGAAAATACCATTGAGCATTTTTTCAGGACACTCGCCAATAATGATGGCTTTGGTGAGAAAACCATTAAAAAACTCCATGTTTCGGGTATTAACTCGGTTTACGCCATTTATCAACTAACCTTAGAACAATTAGTCAATGCGAAATTAGGGAGTAAAGATAAAGTACATATTCTTGCAAAAAACTTGTTAAATCAATTGCAACGCAGCAGAACTGAAGCCATTGAAGACTGGCGCTTCCTGGGCGCTTTTGGCATTTATCGCATGGGCTTAGGTAACTGTGAGCGCTTATTACAGCATCACCGGCTGCTGAATATTTTCGCTTTAACGATAGACGATATAATCCTTATTGAGGGCTTTGCCGAAAAAACCGCCTCCGCAGTCGTCGAGTGTTTGGCGCTGATCAAAGACGATTTCCTGAAGATCTATCAATTAGGTTTCAATCTCATCCAGACACCTTTGATAACCGAACAAAAAGAAAAATCTAGCCCGATAGCCGGGAAAACCCTTGTCTTTACCGGCACCATGGTTCATGGCAAACGCGATGACATGACCAAGGAAGCCAAGCGTTTGGGTGCAAAAGTAGCTAGCTCAGTGACAGGAAAAACCGATTTACTGGTAACGGGTAGCGAGGTGGGCGTGACAAAAATATCCGCAGCCAGGGAAAATGGTGTGACTGTTATCAGTGAAGAGGAATATTTAGCACTACTGGGTTAGCGTAAGTAGGGTTGGAAAATAAATATTCTTTTATGTGGGAAGAGCCCAAAGTCGCCGAAAATCGCTCTCACCCATAATCCTGATTCTTTGACCGTGTGCCATTAGGTCTTGGGCTTTGCGGTGCTTACTGCTTTTTTTGTATCCTGAAAGTCTGGCTATATCTTGATCTCCTACAACCAAAACAGAGGTGTGCTTGGTTACACTACTTTCGACCTCACAACCAGCAGCGGCAGCTAAGTCTGCTGCTTCTCGACGTGGGATGGAGAGAGCGCCTGTGAAGACCAGTTTCTCTCCAAATAGTGGCCCATCTGGATTACCAGATCTTGAAATTGGTCTTATAGAAAGTGGATTAATTGGTTTAGCCGTTCGGTCAAGCCATTGTTCAAGTGTTAAGCCAGTTTCAGCCATTGCTCGAAGTAAAACCTCGCCGGCTGCTCTTGCATCTTCTTTGGCATTGTGATGCTGGAACTGGATATTTAGGTGTTTAGTTGTTTAGTTACATTGGCCAAACCGTAACCTTTTTGTGCAAAGACTGGCCATGCGCGTCGCACTACACGGGCAGTATCAAGCCAAGTGCAGTCATGTGGAGCAAGGCCTTTCTTTTCACACGCCCGAAATAGGGCTACACAATCAAAGGGCGTGTGACTTGCGACCACTTTACCTTGCAACCAGGGCACAAGAAGTTCGTAAACAATCTGCCACTTTGGTGCGCTTCGAACCGTCCACTCATCTATGCCATGGATTGCAATATTCATCTCATCGAAGTAGTCTTCTGGATCGACCAAAGATTCCCACGTATCGTATAGTACTCCATCGCGAAACTCAGCAACACCAATCTGGCAAATGCTCGCAAAGTTTAGGTTAGCAGTCTCAACATCAATCGCAACGAAGTTCATGTACTTCCTCCACTCTTATTTTTCCCACGTTACACGTTCTAGTAAACGCAACACGAATTTGTTCGAAATTGTTATAGTTTAAAATTGCTCTCAACATCAACATTCAAATAAAATCTCCTATTGAATACCTTAACTCTGCTTCGCAGACAAAGCACCTGGGATGCTTCTGGGGACTGATCGACTCCTGTCTCCTAACGCATGTGAATGATCCGAGCGATACAGCCAGTCCAGCCGGTCTGGTGGCTGGCCCCGATACCCGCGCCATTGTCGCCGTTGAAGTATTCGTGGAAGAGGATTAGATCCCGCCAGTGCGGGTCATTCTGGAACTTTTCCGCCGTGCCGTTCACTGGTCGCCACCGATCTGCCTTGCCTGAGCCTGCTGTAATCCTCCCGTACGGTATCCCACTAGCGTTCGCTGAGGTAGGGGGCCCATTTTTTCCAGGGAGTATGGGGTGCTATAGCCTCTTGGAGGAGCTTCGATTCAGCATTGTCGTTCGTAGTGTAGTTCCTTTCAAACTCTCATTATGGTTAAGGGAAACTCCGAAAACTGCTTTTCGGAGTTGGGTTGCTAATCCGTAGCTTGCAAATCATAATACGGTCAGTGTGTCGTTATTATGACTCCAAGTTTTGCAGTGTCACACCCATCGCGGCGTTGGACGGAACCGCTATCGCAGCGAAAAAATCTCATAAAGCATAAACTCGAACTGTACCCAATGTTGAGTACGATTTGTTGGAGTCTAACGTGAATGCTACAGGACAAGCGCATTTCGATAACACTACAATCGTCACCTTAGAACGTTGAAGCTTCGCAGAATGAGCGACAAGACTATCGATAGCTACGTACGGGCTGTTCGGCGGGCCTCAAGACACTTGATTGTTGCCTTGATCAATTGACCACCAAGCAACTTGAAGGCTATTTTGCCGAAAAAAGTTGCTGTAAGTTATTGATTCTTAGCTTCTGAAATTGAAAATTCAAAACGAAATTAGAATACTTTCACAGTCTCTAGTGCGAATCCAGCCCTTCAGTTTGGATGACGGCTCAAGCAAATTTCTTCTTCAATCTCCAAAAAGCCACGGCGGAAGCAAGCACCATCCCGCAAGCGGAACCAATCAGAATCAAACCCAGGAACAAGGTTTGCCTGAACGTATAATCCACTAATTCTTTACCGTTGGACTGGGCTTCCCGGGTCAGCGCGTCCAATCGGGTTGACAGTCCTTCAAGCTTGCCGGGAGCCAGGGTCTGGTCAAAGGCTTGCAACAATTTCACCAAGTCTTGTGCGGCGGCGTTGATCTGCGCGGCGGCGGCTATGTAATCTTTGATGCGGAAGGGCTCTGCGTTCGGATTCGATGGGCTGGCTTGGAGTTGCCGCAACACATCTTGAAAAGTCTTTAGGGTGGCGGTGGATGCATTAGACATCTGTTTGCCTTCGTCTAGCGCTTTCTCGGTCTGTGCGGCGAGGCTGGTGAGTCCTGGCTGTTGCGCGTTCAAGGCTTGGACGATTTGTTGGCGCTCGGCACTGATGAGTCCGGGCAGGCGTTCCGCCGTCTGGCTGAACCGGTCTGCCGATTCGGACAGTTGGGCGGTATTGGTCAGCAACTTATCCATCTGAGGCATTTCCGCCGTCTGGATGACCAGCAACTCGGTTTCCCAGCGGATCAGGGTCGGCATGTGCCGAGCCAGGAACAAGCCGCGTTCCGCGAACAGACGGGTGTTGGCCAGTTCGAGTGTGGCGGGGTCGAGCCCCGCTAATGGGTCGATGGCGAACAAGTTGAAGACACTACCGGTCATCCCTGGCTGAGGACTGCGGTTCATCCGTGCGAATTCGGACGAGAAGCCCAGCGATCCGAGATCACGGGGTGAACGCACATTTGGGTGTTGCTCGTGCCAAGTTTTGATGGCGGCACGCAGTTCCGAGATCTGTTCTTTTTTCAGCGTCGTCGCGGCGATCCGCCAAATCTCCTTCTCTACCTCTTGAGAGGCGAGCAGATAAGGTTTAGCTGATTCGCCATAGAACTTGGGCATCCAATAATCCTCGACATTCATCCGGTTCAAGCTGGCGAAGATGACCATATCGAGGAGGTTGGCATAGGTGTTGGCCCCAGTGGCAATGGCCAACATATCGTTGGTGATGGCAATGCGGCGCATCAAAAGAGTGCGCCTTCGGGGGGCCTGATCATCTTCTCGCTGTAACTTACTGCCGACGACATTGAGCGCTTTGATAGAATTGTCAGCAAAGCGGAGCAACTCGGATTGCAGTTCGACGGGATCGGGCGGCCCATTTTCCTGGTTGAGCGAAAGCATGGAGCGGATGCCCTTTTCAGGCAATTCCAGGGTGCTTTTGAGCAAATTGCAAGCGCTCGCACTCAAGGCCAGGGCGAGTAGCAGAACGACTTTAGGCGCCCATCTATGGGCATACGGACAGGAAGGCTGAAGCACTGCGCGCATGAAGGTATAGGCTCCTTAAGGATATTTCTGATAAACGATAGCCCTATTGAATTGCCGACTGTTTGGCAACCCAACATTTCCGGTGTTCGTTGCATTGCGATTGTGGCGCAAACGGGGTTCGAATTGATAATCCACTGGTTTACAAACAAACCCGTCACGCTTCGTTACGGATTGCACCCTACGCATTTTTGCACGTCCGAGTTGAGCAATTTGTTGGGCGAAGCCGCTATCGCGGCGGGAAAAAAACCTTTTAACGCTTAAACTCTAACTGTGTTCAATATCGAGTACGATTTGTTTGAGTTTAACATGAATGCTAGAGGACAAGCGCATTTCGATAACACTACAATTGTCACCTCAGAACGTTGAAGCTTCGAGGAAGGAGCGACAAGACTATCCGAATGTTGTTGATTTCAACCTCCTAACCCAACCGTCTCCCGCAAGGAGAGGGCTTATTCAGGCCTTCCTTAGGTTGAATCCAATGCCTTAATTTCTTTTACCTCATCATAACAAAATCCCAAGCAAACGTTTAACCATATCTTCCAGCGAAATCAGCGTCAATGCCAGTGGCAGCACCGGCAACAGCGCCGCAATAGCGGTTTGCAGCACAACGGCCTTGCCGAACGGAAACGGTCGCATACTGTGAACCACTTCAAAGCTGCCCGCCAGGTCGTTCAGGGATTGTATATCGCCGCTACCGATAAGTTGTTCATCAGTCGGTGCCGCACCGCGCAGCCATTTCTGGTCAAACTCATCAACATAGCGGCTCGCCAGTGCGCCATACTCAAGCAACCCCTGCCGCTTGGCTTGAGCCAGGCGGGGGGCGAACACGCACAAGGGTCCGAGCACGAGCAGCAAAGAAAACACTGCAACGCCGACGATCTCCGTTTTAAAGTCCAGCAGTGTCTCGCCCTCATAGAAAATGTGGTTGGCGATCTGGCCTGCAAGCAAGGCACCTTGCGACAGCAGCAATGACATAAATGCAGCCGCGCTTCCCCCGAGAAAACCGAGTCCTGCGGCATGGTCGGGATGAGTCGGCACGAGATGCAGATCCATACGGGAAACCTGCCACAGAAACCGCGCCCAGATGAAAAAGCGAAAATTCCAGCGCAATAACATGAACTGAAAAATCGGAATGCTGACATAGGCGTACCAATACCCCGCAGGAGAAGACTGCTGATGTCCATCCGCAATGCTCGCATACCAGGTGACTGCTTCCAGCGCTACCTGACTTGACCATAAGTAATGTCCGGCCGTCAACACCAGGACAATCAGCAAAACCTCAATCACCATTGAATTGCGCAGGCGCATCGCGGAGCCGATAAGGGCTTCGAACTCCGGGCGGGCTTGCGGTGGAACAATCCCGCGCTCGACAAATTGCCGGACAATCAGCCTGATCCGCTGGTGGACTACGAGCTCCGCCACTAACAGCAATGGCAAGGCCACCAGAAAGCGGATGTGCGCATCAATGTCATAAAAAAAAGGGACTTTAATATCGCCGCCTACCGCCTCACCGGCCAACACCGAAAGCAATAGCAACGGCAACCAGGTAAACAGGGGAAAGAAGATCAACCGACGTTTAAGCAAACCGAGCGTATCGGTGCTTATCCGGGTGCGGATAAAAAGCTGAAAAAGTGGGCCACCCAGTACCAGGGAAAAGTCATCGGATTGTTTATTGTCGGTCGAGTGATTCATAGAGTTTTTTAACACCTACAAATTTGGGTTATTTTTGAAAAAAGGTAATCTGAAAACGCATCTTAATCTGGGCCAATCTCATGCGGTCGGCTGTATTTAGCCGTATAGTGCGTAATTCAATAATTGCCAGTGCATGGGTTCACTGGAATATGAATACCGTCATAAAAAACTACCCAACATTGCTGGCCATAAATGGGTTTTGTCCGGGCGTTTTCAGTACGGTTCTTTATTACTTCGGATAGTGCTTTAATACTAACACACTCTTGGTGCTGAATATTTTAAAATCTGGCTTGATAAGGCCAGCTTTTGCTCGGTTGCGATGTGGCTAAAGCTGTGAACGATGGAAATTTTCCAATTCCCGGATAGCCATTCTTTGATACGAGGGGTTGCCCAGTTTGACCCAGAGATTCATGACGAAATAGCCATAAGGCAGTATAGGGCCCTGCTCAGAATAGGCGATTTCATGAAAATGTTTGTTCTCGTCCTCGTGGTGACCAATGTGGTGAGACAGGCCGATCAGGGCGTAGCAGCTTAGCCAGGAATGGCTGACCCAGCCGTAGGTTTTGCCAAATTGCCCGCTTTCCAAGCCCCAATGTTGAAAATAATTTACGGTTTCCAAGATACGGACAGCGGCAAGAGCCTGGTAAAGAAACATGAAGGCAGCCAGCCAGCCGTAATAGATGATGATTAAGATAAGTAGCGCGAACTCGACCATCAATCCTTGAAACACTTGATTATGGGCAATGCCGCCATAGTGATTGGGGCTGAGGGCTAACCGATCTTGTTCTGAACGCCAGGCATAACGTAAGTAACCTAAATAAACCCGTCGCCAATAGTCCTTAAAATTTTCGCCCAATCTCGCCGTGGCTATATCATCGGGCATGCCCAGGTTGAGGTGATGGCCACGCTTGTGCGCGATGACAAAATGTTCATAACAAACGGTACATAACAATAATCGACCCAGTAGTTGCAAGGGGACTTGTGGACGGTGGATCAGTTCATGGGCGACAACTATCCCTGAAGTGCCAGAACTTGTCCCCACCAAAAACCGGATGACAACCAGGTTAACCAGGCTGATGACGATGTCGTTATAGGATTCCCAACGCAACTGGTTGACGTAATTCAGCATGAGAATGATGTTTGCGAATTGTAAAAAAGTCAGGGCATACAGGATGCCATCATAGAACTTCTTTGAATACTTAGTGAGGGCTTCAGATTTAAAGTCAGGGCTGAGCCAGTCAGCCAGCAATACCAGCAAGAAAGGGATCGTCCAGACCAAGGCGTTGGCAATATCGTGCGTCCCCTTTTTTAGAAACAAAGAAGTTATCAGGAACAAAAAAGTGCTGCCCGGTAAGATAAAGCAGAGCAAATGCTTAAAACGGACGGACATCACAGCTGCACTGCAATTTTATGGGAATAAATGGTCAACATAATGATAGTGCCTTTTAATAGTTGTTATTTAGCACGCGGGCGTTTCAACAGATACTGCCCCATAAGTGAAAATTTAAAGCGATTGCTGACGGTTTGTAAAGAACAATAACCTGTATAAATGCGTCGCCAATGCGCCTGCATAGTTTGCTCGCCGTAACAGGCGGAAATTTCATCAAGGTACGCTTGTATGGCTTTAATAGCCAGTGCGGAATGTCCTGACGACAGGTTATCTATGGAAATGTGGACATCGACAATAGCAGGGTTAATGCCCCAAAACCGGAGTTCTTCAGACAAACGAAGATAAACCTTGCCC
>NZ_JBKKBJ010000277.1:0-19075 GCF_046714055.1 Methyloglobulus sp.
AAGGCGATAAAACGCTTGCAGAATTAGCAATGGAATTTTCCGTCCATCCTAATCTGGTTAGCCAATGGAAACAGCAATTTGCTGACAATATAAACCGGGTGTTTGACAATGACGACGATAATTTAGAAAGCGTGCCTAAAACGGATAACAACTGTCATGCCAAAATCGGCCAGTTAATGGCAGAAAATGACTTTTTGAGTAAAGTGTTGGGACGTTAATCTCGGTGGACGGGGTAAGTACACCGCCCTATAGAGTTTACTAAACAGCCACCCGCTAAAGCTACTGGGTTCGTATAATGGACTAAAACTGATACGACCCATAAGGCTCGTTCAGGTTTCTGCCCTAAAATCATCATCCCCTTTGGGTTCAAAATGATGTTCCAAATAATTTCAGTGCTTCGATAACCTAGGGTCTGTTGACATATTATTGTCTAACCTAAGCTAGCAAAAACAAATGGTTAGATCCAAGCGTTGAAAGCTGCATCGTCATTCCGGCATGAATTGCCGGTATCCAGAAGCCAGGGAAGGACTCCATGCCGACTGGATGCCGTCACGCCCTGACGGCATGACGGTAATTGATCGATTTTCCGCTGATGAAATGTCAATAGAACCTAGTAATCGAAGTCAATAACTCCTTGAATCCCAGGTTGCCGCCAAACAAGCTACAGCAACCGCCGGGGCACAATCAGCCGCAGCAAGCCCACATAGGCTTCTGAAGCCTTCCAATAACCCGGAAAAATCCTGATAAGGTCGGCCTAAATTGAACGCTATCTGTTTAACCAGAAAACGGCCTACGCCTGCACCGATTAATGGGCTATTGTCAGGTAATTGGATACGCATCGCGAGCCGTTCACAGGCGCTTTGGATTCTTGCTATTTGTTGGTCACGAAGGTTTTTGGCAAACTTATGCCAACGGGGGAGTTCATTGGCACTATAATCGCAACCTATCATCCTTGCTAAGCGCTTGGCGCTTGCCGGTACGGTTTTTTCTGCGCCATCGGCGGTATCGGTTTGATCGTGCAACTCATTCAATTCTCCGGTTAGCCGATAAACATCCGCCATGGTCGCAAAATATTCTGCCATTAACCCGACTTCTTTACCTTCGTCCTGAACGGATTGCGCGACGGCCATGACGGCAGTTCTGACTATCCCGGTATAAATCAGCTCTTGGGATATTAAACGCTGGTAGTCAGTGTAACCCTCTGCCAATACCTTGCCTTCATTTAACAGAAGGATATCCGTTGTGGTGCTACCGATATCAACAAAAAGCCCATTCCCTACGCTTTGCGCCGCCCACGTTGCGCTCGCCAACCAATTAGCCGAAGCAATGCTTGAATAGTGGGTTGTGTTAGCATCGGCCATCCTTAAAAAACCATCCTTACCTGCATAAACCAACACCTCGCTATTAGGCAGGAGACAGTTCATCGCTGCCAGGATATGTTTAACACCATCCTCCCTATCCTCAAATAAATCAACCAGCTCACCCGTCATCGTAAGCACATGGCGGTTGGCGTGCAATGTCGATTCTCCTAGTATGTCTTTCACAGCCTCATGCAACCTATCTATCCCCTTCCATAATTGACAAGGCCGTTGATGCACGGCAATAACCCCTGATCCTGGCTGGATGATTGCCGCTTTTACATGGGCGCCGCCGATGTCCCAACCCATGATGTTACTTTGCATCGTTTTCCTGCCCATTGATTTGGATGTATACGGGTTGATTACGGGTCGGTTGTAGCACCGGGTCACCCGTCAATAACTCCACGACTGCTCGGGCGCAATTAATACCACGAGCGGCATAAATACCCGCATAAGAAGTCGTAAGACGGGGATTGATTTCAAGGACGAGGATCTGGTCTGGTGTTTCTATCAAGTCAATGCCGACATAAGCCCATAAATCGGGCATTGCAGTTGCCACATCATTAACCAAAGCCTGATACAGGGATGTGTCAGATGTAAAATTGACGGTTATTCCGGTCAAATGGTATTGCTTATTGATAATAGCGAATTGCTGCCGGTTGGCAGACACCAACCATCCACGACCTTGCTTAAACAGGCAGGATAAGCTGGTTTTTTCTCCTTTGAGATGAGGCTGCACAATATAGTCACCCTTATCAAGCGCAGCGGTTATCGTATCAAAATCTTCCTGATCAGTTATCAGATGGCTATCCATACAACCCACACCATCGATAGGCTTTACGATCCATTCCCCTGGCGTAAAACTGAAACTGGCTAGCCTTTGCGTTTCAACAGTAGCAATAGAATGCCGACGTAAATGTCCGTAAGTCAGCCATTTATTGCCCACAATGGCAACGACGCTGGCCGAGGAAGTCAGTAAGAGTTTTCCTGACCGGCCCACCTCTTCACATAAAGTTTGCAAAATGGAATCACATTCTGGCGCTATCGGCCAAATTGCATCGCACAATGACATCAGCCGGATAAATTCTTGGTGACACTCCTGTTCCAGTCCAATAATATGCGTATTAGCTGGTTTGGACGCTAATCTTCCCGCTATACGGAAATCCAGCATGATTAAAGGCTCGACCGTATCTATCCCGGCCAGATTGTCGATCAAAGACTGCATCATCAACAAGCCTTCTCTAGCCAGGGATTCGGGAAGATCGGACTTATTCAAACCGCCGCCAGTGATATACTCAAAAATCAGGACTTTTAACTTTTTCATGGGGCTATTTTATCATCAAGCCCCCATTCAACGGATTGAGTACGGAAGCCATGCAAATCATCCCAGTCATTGACCTCAAAAACGGCATCGTCGTACACGCCAAACAAGGTAACCGTGACCACTATGCACCATTAAAGTCCGAACTATGCAAATCTTCAGATATTTTTGATGTGATTGATGCGTTTTCGACGATTTACCACTTCCCAACTATCTACATTGCCGATCTCAACGCGATTTCCCGCCAAAGTGATAACGCCGTTTTGTTGGGTGAGGTGCTGACAGTTTTCCCGAATATCACGTTCTGGATAGATGGTGGTTACCCCTTATGCAATACAGCCTTCCAACAACTTGACAATTTTTCCCCCGTGCTGGGTAGTGAATCTTTTCAGGATGAAAATATTTCTGACATCAGAAAGTTTAAAAATAATTTTATTCTTTCCCTGGACTATTCGGTAACAGGCGAACTGGGCGCAAAAACCTTGTTTTCCGAACAGGGTTTGTGGCCTGAAAACATTATTATCATGAGTTTACCCAGGGTGGGTAGCAACCAAGGCCCTGATGTGGAAAGATTAGCGTCTTACCGTAAACAATATCCCCAACAAAAAATCATTGCTGCGGGCGGAATAAGGGGTAGCGAAGATTTGAGGACGTTGGAGCATATAGGAATCCAGCTAGCCCTGGTGGCCACCGCACTACATCATGGCAGGATAAGCCCACATGACATTGCAAATTGGCCGACAAAAAAATACCCCGTCTGAGCGGGGTATTTTTAACATCTTTGCTTATGTTATTAATTAGTTAGGAGCAAACGGATGTTTAGCGGTAGCTTTACCTTTTACCACCTCTGCCGCTGTTGGTGAGCCAGCAACAGCGCTTTTCAGCGCTTCTTTAGTCGCATCGTAGTTATATTTTTGGATTTTTGCGTCGTCTTCAGCATGCCAATGTATAAATACTCCCACGCACACGAACAAATCATCCGCTTCATTGGCAGGAATGGTGCCGTCTTCAACGCAATCTGCGATAGCCATAGCAACGCCGCGTTGCGCCGGGCCAAACATTTGCACAGCTTGTTTAGCGCCTTTGATAGTGACTTTATTGAACATAACGGTCGCTGGTTTAACCATCAGGTTAGGAGCAACCACAGCCAGCAGACTGTTATGACCGTCTTTGTTGTTGGTCAGGCAGTTTGCAAAAGCAGATTCTGCTGCTGAACCTCTAGGCCCGATGATCAAATCGATATGAGCCACTTCGTTACCGTCACCCACCAATGATTCGCCAACGCCCATTTTATTAATTTTTGCCATGCTGTGTTCCCCTCTGAAGAATTGTGAAAAAGAATTACTTACTTTTTGTTTAGTTTGAACAAAATCTTATTGATGATTTGTCAGTGTTTATGTTGGTAAAAAACTCCTCTAATAGCACTGACAATATAGTCGCTACAGTCATATCAGCTGTAGTACCAGGATTAACACCGATTAATTTAAACTCTGTATCCAGGCAAAAAAGCGCTTGCATTAGTTGCGTTGGGTCAGTAGCTTGCCCAAACTCCTCAAGAAATTGCCGCATCCTAGTGGCAACCCATTCTGTGTACTTATCCCCATGTTTTCTTTCGATATGACTATCGGGATATTGAGCCAGCAATTCCGCATACACGAACGCTGTTGCCCAATTTTTGTCTCTCCATTGACTAGGCTTGGCATTGTACCTTAAAACGGCGAAATCGAAAATATCTTTATAATCGGTGGTATATTGCAACGCTATCCGGTCTTTATCACTCGCTATTTGCATTGCTTGAGTGAGCGTAACTGAAGCAGGACTATGCACATCTTGCTCATCGGAATCGCCCAAGCCTCCTGGTGCCGCCAAGGTTATCGCCTTAAAAACCCAATCAGCATCAGTGATGGTGGTCACTGCAAGAACTTGGCTTAACGCTTGCCATAACGTCACATCAGCGGTGACACGAGTAACTGCCTGGATTAAAGGGGCGCATAGCAAGATAATACCTAAATTGGTGTTACATCTTACTGCCTCTCGCGTAGCTTTAACTGCATAGAATATCTTTTCGCCCAGGCAGTAACCAGGATTGCAAAGCGGCCCGGAACTCACCTCGGCGCTAATTCGAAAATCGCTTACCGACATGCCATGACCATCGGCATAGACACTGACATTGCCAGGCTTGAATGCCTGTAATTCAATTTCACACGCTTGTCGATAAAGCTCAGCTAATTGGTGCTGGCCTATCATGAACGCGCAGCTATGGCTTCTGGGATTGTGCGTTTAATGTGGCGATTGACCAAATCTTCCGCTAATAATGCGGCAATATTAACCGAACCGACGCTCTCCAGCCCTTTCCAGGCGGGAATGCTGTTCACTTCAATAACCGTGTATTGCCCTACCCTGTCCTGGATGATGTCCACACCCGCATAATCCATCACTAACGCCTTGGCCGCTTTTACGGCGATATCTGCGATTGCCGGATCTAAATCTATCGCCTCACTGGCCGCTCCTCGTGCGACATTGTTTAACCAGGATTTGCCGCGCCGCCGCATGATGGCAACGGCACGGTTATTGACAACAAAGACACGGTAATCCGAAAAACCATCGCCCGCGCAATGCACAAACCGCTGAAAATAATACACCCCTTTACTGGCAGCCAACCAAAACAGGTCGGTCATTTTTTCGATACGGCGAATGCCATCGCCTTGAGAACCAAACAAAGGCTTGGTGATAAGGAAATGGCCTTTTTTTAATTCATTTTCGGCAATATTGATGGAATCGGCACGGCTTTTTAATGCCCAGGCCAACGGCGTAGGCAAGCCTGCCTGATGCAACAAAAAACTGGTCATGGCCTTATCGACACTGCGCTCTATTGCATGTCCATCGTTGTAAACTGGGACATTCAACAGCTTTAAGGCATGCAGGATATCCAGGTACAAGACAACTTCTTCCAGCGATCCACCGGGAACACCGCGCACGAATGCCGCATCAGGAAGCACCTGTTCAAAACCTGGGATTTTGACCGGAATCTGCCCCGGCTCAATGGTCAAGCGGCATTCGGTCAAGGAAACAAAGTCGCTCCTAAACCCAAGCTTAGCAAATGCTTGACCCAGTTCCTTACCATGCCAGCCTGGATCATCGGTAAAAATAGCAATACGTCCCACAATCACAGCCTTATTTTTTGTTATTGAAATTCATATCGACACGCCACATCGGCGCAGTAGCGGTATCATTAATAAATAACACAGCACAGCCGCTGCACTTGATAGCCCTAAACTTAGCCAAAACTCCAAACCCTGCCTAAGTAGCAACGGCAACAACAAAAACAACACCAGGGACGGAAGCACTAACCAAAAAATTTGTTGGGACAGTTCGGCAATTTGCGCGCTTTGGGAACCCTCAATACGCATCCAGATGATAGCCAATAAGGACGTGAGCGGCAAGGAAGCGACAATAGCCGCAAATCCGCTATTCCGCTTGGCAATTTCCGAAACCGCCACAACAACCAGCGCGGAAACAACTAATTTAGTGAGGTAATACCACATTGCTACACAATATATCCGGCTATGCCCCAAATGACTGATCCAATAAGGCATTATCCAGTTTACCGGCGCGGAAACTGTTACCCGATTCTACCGCCGACACTATCACCGTCGCAGGGCTGAACAACATGGCATCGATTTTAAAAAAATCATATTCGTACTGTTTAAATATATCGGCAAAAGGTTTGCCGTAATCTTTTGAAGTTGAACTGGGCAAGCCGTTAGCCAATTTTTGTGCCGCTTCATCTGTGCCTTTAACAAAAATATGGACTTGCCCGGCAAACAGGATGGCATCATTGGCGCGACCCATCGCCTTTACGAACTTGGGGTGCGGTGGGCAAATAGGCGCACTTCCGCTGCCATCAACAATATTTTCCAAAGGAAAATGCAAGGCATGGGCTTTGTGCATGGCGACTTCCAGCACACGCGACACTACCTGCACACAACCTGCCAAACTGCTGGTAGGCGTGACGATAACCGTAAGCTTTGATGGGGAAATATTACAGGCGGCGGCCACTTTTTCGATAATTTCCACAGGAGGAATGGCATCGTTTTCAATCACGAGCGCAGCAGTATCAGCGGCATCTTGATAAGCCAATTCCTTATACAATTCTTCTACCGGCTCTTTTTTCCCTTCTTTCAGCTGGGTGGCCATGGCACGGGCAGGGCCTGAACCCAGCGCGTAATATTTATCATGCGACAAGCTCCAACCTGCATACTGGCTACCCAGGCAACTCAACACCGGGTTACTGGTATGTACGTTAACCGATAACGGCCAATTGCTGGTATAAGGGCTATGGCTGATCGTTACCTTACCTAAACCACCCATACAAATTTCAGCGATAATGCGCCCTGCCTCAATGCCCCCCGGCATTTTTATACCGGCATCAATAATCGTGCAACCGTTCTTCAATTGCTCAACACCCACCCGCAAAGTACCGGCGTTATCAATTAAATATTTTACTAATGGTTGGGTTTTATTATTGACACTGGCACTATATTCCATGAATTTGAAACCTGTCTAATTGGGTAATGATGAACGCTTGCTTTTTTAGTGACTGCTCCAGAACCTCTTCCGAGTCTTTTGCGTGCGTAATCATACTGCAAATCGGCTGGCCCGTGCTAATAATGCCGCCCACAATTGGAATATCCACAACTCCTTGAGGCCACTCAAAACCATTGGGAATTCGCGTATCCTGCTGCGTATAGACAACCTGATAACCGGTAAAACTGGCCTGTTCTCGCCCGTAGTCAAGTAGCTGGCCTTGACATGCCTTGATATGCCTGACAAATAAATCAGAACCATACAACTGCATACTCGCAGGTGGCCTGGGATTGACTTCCAGTACATAACTGGTTTGCCCAAATTGAATAAAATCCAGGGAATTTAAGCCTTTAAGGGATAACTCGGGGACGAGCTCATCTAGCCAAGCGCTTAATTGAATTTTTTGCTTAAGCAATAGCCCAGTGCTATTGATGATTCCTGAAAAGATAAATTCATCCCTGCCATTTAACGGGACTGTCCATTGCCGGTTAAAACCGATGACTTGGCTCCGATTGCCGTCAGCAAGAAACAAGACAGAATGTGGTATACCTTCTTGATATTTTTGCCAATAAACGGACGGTTCGGTGATTTCGTCCCTACGATACCTTCTTACCCCAACCCCACCCTGCCCTTGCACGGGTTTAACCAGCCAGCCCGTATCTCGTTCCGGTGTGTGGAACGACACTTCAGGATAAGGGATTTGTAATGTTTTTAGTAGTGAGAAAAATGCCGGTTTATCTTGTAGCCCGGCAAAAACTTCAGGTTGATTTCCCAGTAATGTCAGGCGATCACTCATCCACATCAAACTATCGGGATGCCGTTCAAAACCGCTGCCATAAACCACGCAAGTTACCGGGTACCGGCTAACGAAATAATCAATCGCAGGTAGCAAATGTTCTTCTGCCAATGAAGGAATTAGTTGAATGTCTTCAGCATAACTCTGTGTATCCTGATCGGCCCAAAGATCAATGGCCAACGGTTTCAACCCTGCTTGTTGAGCTGCTTGCACAAGCATACGCGCAGACCTTGCCACGACAACTAGGTGTTGGAATTCACGATCCGCGCCGTTTGCCAGACTGCCTCCAGACAGGTAGGTACGTCAATTGCGCTCTGTATAGTTAATAAGCAATGCAAAACAACATCTTTAACAATTATCTTTAAAAACCCAACACGCAAAGTTCATTATTGGTATTATAATCAGCCGAACGGTAATAGTTAGATATAACGTAGTGCATCCACCAATTTTCAGGGTTTTGATACGCGATGGCAAACGACAATAAAGACAAAATGAACCAGCAACTGGATGCCCAAATAATGGAGCTGGAACTACGGTTCAATCAGTTTCTCAAGGATCTGGAAGAAGATTATGATTTTGTCCCTTCAGCCGTGGCAAATAAAAAAGCTAGCCATGACGATGACTACTACCCTGAATTCGACAACCGGCTTGCCGAGATCGAGAAAAAATACGCTGGCGTCGACAGGAAATACACCATTGTGCTGACTCTCACAACCCTCTCGATGCTCAGCGTACTAGGCTACCTGGGTTATTTGCTTTTAGGTTGGTAAGCACTAATAAGCGCCTCACATTCCCTCCCAGGGCTTATACAAGCCTTCAACATTAACGCCAAATAGTTCCAATACCCGGCCGACGGTCTCATTGACCATCGCTAACAAGGAATCGGATTTGCTGTAAAAAGTAGGCATGGGCGGGAAAATAACGCCACCTGCTTCCGCAACAGCCGCCATGTTCCTGATATGGATTAAATTTAGCGGGGCTTCCCTGGGCATCAGCACCAATCGGCGGCGTTCTTTGAGCACCACATCAGCGGCACGCGAAATCAGGTTATCACCAAAACCATGGGCAACCGCTGCCAGGGTTTTCATTGAACACGGCGCGATTATCATACCTTCGGTCTTAAACCCACCACTGGCAATGCTGGCTGCGATGTCGTTAACCCCATGGCTAACATCTGCTAGTTCGGCCAGTTCTGACCGCCTCATCCCCATTTCATGTTTTATTGTGACTATGCCCGCAGCAGAAATGACAAAATGTGTCTCCCACTCTTCT
Organism: Methyloglobulus sp.; assembly: GCF_046714055.1. GTDB lineage: Bacteria > Pseudomonadota > Gammaproteobacteria > Methylococcales > Methylomonadaceae > Methyloglobulus. Next base: position 9,335 of record NZ_JBKKBJ010000277.1, read on the forward strand.
TGCGTCCGTAAAACCTGTAGCATCCTGACTCCATAAATGGCCCCAGTTGCACCAGTCATGGCAATAATCAAGCGTTTTTGTTGCATCATTGTTTGACTAAGGCAGCAAATCGATCTGTCGCAGAAACCAAGGCGTCAATCATCTCCTCGTGTTGGGCAATATGCCCGGCATTAGGCAAGACAATGAATTCTGCGTTTGGCAAGGCCTGATGCAGGCTCACCCCTGCTTCCATAGGGCAAACTAAATCATAACGGCCATGAATAATCGTGGTTGTAATATTTTTCAACAAGCCGCAATTCTCAAGAATCTGATTGTCTTCGATGAAATAATGATGAACAGCATAATGGAGTTCCATGCAGACCTGTTTAACCGTTTCCTCCGAAGCTGGCCCTGACTCATCCTGATTCTGTAGCTGATACGCTTTTCCCAAGGCAAGCTGCCCATTCCAGGCTTGCCACTCCCTTGCAACCCGTGCTTTTGCCGTCTCGTCTGCACTATTGATGGCATCCCATAAACCCTGGACAAGATTGACTCGCTCTTGATCTGGAACAGATTCAACTAATCGTTGCCATTGTTCGGGATAAATCCGGTTTGCACCTAGTACCACAAACCAATCCATATCCTGCTGCCGCGCAAGGAATACGCCGCGAATAACCATCCCCAGCACCTTATCCTGATGTTGTTGGGCATATAACAAAGCCAGTGCGCCACCCCAGGAACCACCAAACACCAGCCATTTTTTTATGCCTAGCTGGGTTCGTATGCGTTCCATGTCATCGATTAAATCTTGCGTGGTATTGTTTTCCAGTCCACCAAACGGCAAGGACTGTCCACAACCACGTTGGTCGAACAGGATAATCCAATAATGGTCGGGATAAAAAAACCGCCGGTGATCGGGTTTGGTTCCAGAACAGGGGCCGCCATGTAAGAAAACTACCGGAATACCGTTGGGATTGCCGCTCAACTCAACGTAAACGGAGTGTTTGCTGCCGGTTTCCAGAAAAAACGTGCGGTAAGGACTGATTTCTGGATAAAAAGTTTTCATCTTAGCTGATCGGTTTAAATTCTTTTAATGAAATATCTTTCAAAAACCGATAGTGTTTCGTATTAGCCGACAAAACATCAAAGCCGTTCGCAACCGCCATCGCGCTAATCAATGCGTCGGCTAACTGCAAGGCATGGCTTAAATAGTATTGTTCGACGTAGAACATGGCTTTAGCCGAAATATCTTCCGTGACATACACTATTTTTGCATTCCACGTCCGTAACGCCCGCCGCAAACACGTCAGTTCATGTTTATTTCTCATCCCTTGAACCAACTCGATATAGCTTACGATCGAAATATAAAATTCTGACAAGGCTTCTATTTCATTGCGTGCATTGGGGTTGCCTTTCAGATACCAAATCAACACATCGGTATCGATCAACATCAAGAAAATCGGCTTTTACGCAAATCACGAACGTAACCGTCAACGCATTCAACATCGTCACGATCGCGCCAGGTTCCAAACAGACCATCCTCGCTTTGCAAATATTCCGCTAGATTATTATCTTCATAAGGCACCAATTTGGCGCACGGTTTTCCCCTGAAGGTAATAACAACGCTAGCTCCCCTGCTTACCGCATCCAAAAGTTCTTTGGAATGAAACCTGAGTTCTTTTGCTGTTGCTTTCATGTTAGCAAACCACTTGAAGTAATAATTTCAAAGTGTAAACTTTGAGGTGCGACACGTCAACACCAACCTTCAAACAACAAAAGGAGGGTTTACGCCCACGCGTCAAGTTAAATATGCGTGATTAAATCATCAATTGTGAAAGTTGATAAAAGATGGGCAATGCAGGTGTCATTGTAGGTTGTACCTGCTCCCCTTTTTTCTTTGGTGCTTTAGGGCAACCACAAGGGTTGCCCCTACATAAATACGCTGGGTAAAGGATTTTAATCGTTCGTCCGAATTAAACGATCCAACAAAACATCTTCAACATTCCGGCGGGAATCTCCGCCAAAACGTAGGCAGTATCACCTGAAAATCGGTAAATAACACGCCAGGGCGGAATAATCAGTTCCCGATAATGCCCTATGCCGTGCGCTAATAATTCGGGTACGATGCGGCCATGCTCTGGAAACAACACCAAGCCGTCCGTTTTATCCTTGTTGTTGGCAAAAGCCTTGATGGCGGCTTGCGGACTGGTAGTGTGAATATACCGGATGATGGCAATCAAGTCACTTTCTGCGGTTTTGCTCCAGTCAACCGAATAGCCAAGTGGTGGGCTACATAGCTAGATATGGTGTCAAGTGTAGCGCCTAATAAAGGTGACAGACATAAAAAAGGAGGGCTTGCGCCCCCCTTTGTGTTGACATCCCTATCAGACGATATCCGTATCGTATTCTTTTTCCTTAGAAACCGATACCCAAATAACCACCAGCGGTCAAGCCGTCAGTATTGACACCGTCAACACTTCTGCCGGTCAAGTGGTAACGAACATCAGCGCCCACATGCATGGCTTTCCACACTTGATATTCGGCACCTGCACCAAACATCATGCCTGGATTCAGTACGGTCACACCGTTAGATGGTGGGCTGATGACATGGAGAGCCAAACCAATTGGGATAATCCAAGGCCTGAAGGCACTGCCTTTCATGAATTTTATTTTTGGAGCGGCGGTTAAAGAAAACTGGGTTACAGTGACACCACCGCAAGCATTTGAGCCAGCCCTACCCGGCCCAGCCTCATCTTGCGATGCAAAATGTATAAGCGTACACAAAGGCCCCGTGTTTGAGTTAATGTTCACGGCTGGTCCCGTTGCGTTACCCAGTGCATTACCAACAGGAATGGGAGTATTTGCAGTATTTTGTGAGTCAACATTTGTGACGATAAGGGGGTTATTGTTGAACTTTTTACTACCAAAGTTTTTGTATTCAAACATCAACTCAGCATCCACTTCGGTATCATCCATCAAACCCCAGACATCATCAGTCAGGCCAAAATCAAAGCCGGCACCTACATAATAGCCGTCTTTATTGGTTCTGCCCCCACCCAATACGTTAACAATATCCCCAGTATTCAAATCTCCAAGTTCACCGCCGAATTGATTGCCGGTTAACAGGTCATTTCTTTTGCTGTCATTACGTGCAAAACCGCCACGGAAGAAGATCATATTGTCGTGTACTGTTTTAACTGGATTAGCTTTAGATTCTTGCATCCAGGTATCCAGTTCTTGAACCTTAGCTTGGTCAGCCCCTTGACCTGATGCGGCCCTAATGCCGGCCATTTCATCCTGCATGGCGCGAAGCTGCGCTTCCAACACATCGACCTTGCTCATCAAAGCCGCTTCATTGACGTGGTGTTGGGCCCGTGTGCTCGCCACCGCTTGTTGAGTTACCATGGCACCTGCCGCTGTTAAAGTAGCTGTGGCAATGCCCAGTATCAGTTTAGTTTTATTCATCATTATTCCCCCCTCATGAGGTTGTTATTTTACAAAATTTTGCTTTAATACAACAAAAATTTCCTACGAGGCTAAATAGTAGCAGCAAAACGGAATCACTACAAGTTTTTGTGTGTTTTTTATAATATTATATTTTTATTATAAATCAATTTATTACAAATAACTCTTAACTATTTTGTTGTATTGTCGGCAAAAAACAACAAAAACCACGAAAAACTCAAGCAACAATTCTCCGTTCTTTTTGTGTTACCCTAGAGGTTAATTGAAAATGGCCTTAACGACAAGACATTTCCTTATGGGAACCTCATAATTGTCAAATATCTCCTTCTCCCTCAGGGACGGCTGCATGGATGCAGAAGGTAGGTGGAAAAATGCTCCTGCATTTTCCACATTCACCACATCCCTGTGGCTTGGCAACGTCTGGAACAGTTGCCGAGAAGGCTGGGATGAGGTGTATGTAACCACTTGATTTTATTCTCCTCACCCAACTCTCTCCAGCAGGAGAGGGAATTAGAAGTTCCCTTACTACACACCCTCTTAATCCATGACAACAAGCACAGACATCACCCTGATAGGCGGAGGTATTATCGGGCTGTTAACCGCCCGGAAGTTTTATAATGCTGGCGCCACGGTTACCGTCATTGACAAAGGGCTGTTGGGAAAAGAGTCTTCCTGGGCGGGCGGTGGTATCCTGCTACCGCTTTATCCCTGGCGGCAAAACCAGGCCATTACCTTATTGGTTAAACAAAGCCTGGGGCTGTATCCTGCCCTGGCCTCCCAGCTATCTGAGGAAACGGGTATCGACCCTGAATGGAATCCCTGCGGATTATTAATCACCCAAAACCCTGATATTACTGCCGCTACGGATTGGTGCAATCACAATAAAATAACGTTTGAAGAAGCTGAAAATATGCTTGACGGCTTAGGCACAATGGCTGTCCACCCGCTGTGGCTACCCCATATAGCCCAAATCCGTAATCCCCGGCTGATTAAATCGCTAAAACAGGATCTCCTGCAAAAAGGGGTCAGATTGATTGAAAACTGCCAGTTAAGCGCCATCAATCTCGACAACAACCGGGTGAATTCAATTGCTACCAGCATTGGGAACCTGCTCATTAACGAATTAATCATCACCGCTGGCGCATGGACATCTGAGCTTTTGAAGCAGTTTTTCCCTACTATCAGGGATAACAGTCCACAAATTTCCCCCGTCAAAGGACAAATGTTACTGTTCGCCGCCAAACCGGACACCTTGCGGACGATAGTGCTGGACGGCGACCACTACCTGATCCCAAGGCTGGATGGTAATATCCTGGCTGGCAGCACGGTAGAAGGCGATACGTTTGACAAAAGCACAACGCCAGAAGCCAAAAACCAGATCAGCGCCTTCGCACTGAAGTTATTGCCTGCATTGAAAGATTACCCCTTGGTTAAACATTGGGCGGGGATAAGGCCCGGAACGCAAAATGGCGTACCTTATATTGATAGGCATCCTGAAATCAACAATTTAAGCATCAATGCCGGTCATTTTAGGAACGGACTGGCGATGGCACCCGCTTCCGCGCAGTTGATAGCCGACTTGATCCTAGGCCGTCCTACTTCTGTTGATCCTGAGCCTTATCGGTTGAATAGGCTGGTTTAGAAATAATTAAGAATTTACCCCCATTTCCCAGCCCATAGACACCTACAAAAGTTCCTCGTCATCTCGGCAGGGAATGCCGAGATCCAGAAGCCAGGGATGGCAATGCTGAATAGTGCAATCCGTTTTTTAGCCGCATGAAACCATTATTGATCTGTTGTTCACATCCCTGTGTTCTGGATTCCGGCAGTCCATGCCGGAATGACGGCGGTGGTGACTGATGCCTATACCCTCAAGAAAAAGGTATTATTTGTTGATTCTTTAATTCGCCTTACTTAGCCACCACAGAACTCCAACAATGAATTTTTATCCTCTACTTCGCCCCCTGCTCTTTGCGCTGGATGCTGAAATCGCCCATGAGGTAACGCTCAAGCTATTGAACGCAGCTTTCGTTTCCGACTTAAGCAAGCTACTTTATCCATCCGTAAGCGATAAACCAGTTAATGTCATGGGGCTGAATTTTAAAAACCCCGTCGGCCTTGCGGCGGGTTTGGATAAAAATGGCGATTACATTGATGCGCTGGCTGCCTTGGGTTTCGGTTTTATCGAAATAGGCACGGTAACGCCCAGGCCACAGCCGGGCAATCCAAAGCCGCGCTTGTTCAGGTTGCCTGAACACCAGGCCATCATCAATCGCATGGGTTTCAATAATTTGGGCATAGATCACTTGCTGGCCCAGGTTAAGAAAAGCCGTTATAAAGGCATTTTAGGGATTAATATCGGCAAGAATTTCGATACGCCGATGCAACACGCGGTGGACGATTATTTAATCGGCTTACGCAAGGTTTATGCCGCCGCCAGTTACATTACGATCAACATCTCCTCACCCAACACCCAGAACTTGCGCCAATTACAGCAGGGCGACGAAAGCAGGAAGCTGATGTCTGCACTTAAGGAAGAACAACTCAAACTTCAGCAGGAATACAGGAAATACGTACCCTTAGCGCTGAAAATAGCGCCTGACCTTGCTGATGCAGACATTTCCCGCATTGCCAAACTTCTGTTGGAATTTGAGGTAGACGGCGTTATTGCGACTAACACCACCATTTCCCGCGACAGGATCGCAAATCATCTGCTCGCCAGTGAAATCGGGGGTTTAAGCGGTAGTCCGGTTAAAGATAAAGCCACCGCAGTCGTTAAAGGATTATCGGTAGAATTGCAGGGCAAAATTCCGATTATTGCCGTGGGCGGTATATTAAGCGCTGATGATGCCCAGGAAAAATTTGCTGCGGGAGCCACCCTGGTACAAATTTATAGTGGGCTTATTTATCAGGGGCCGGAATTGATAAGGGAAATAAACGAAGGCACAAGGCCAAAGGCACAAGGCTAAAAACAGCTTTTATCATGCGCCTTTGGCCTTGTGCCTTTCGCCTTAAATCTTCACTCCCCCGCAATCGACATCCTTTCAATCAGGATAGAACCCGTACGGATATTGCCACGATAATCCACATCATCGCCAACCGCGACGATGTTTTTGAACATGTCCTTCAAATTACCGGCAATGGTGATTTCTTCAACCGGATATTGGATTTCGCCGTTTTCTACCCAGAAACCCGCAGCGCCGCGTGAATAATTGCCGTTTACCATATTAACGCCTTGCCCCATTAACTCAGTAACCAACAATCCGGTATTAAGCTGTTTTAGCATGGCCTGAAAATCATGCACTCCGGGTGTAATGGTCAGATTATGCACACCGCCTGCATTACCCGTGCTTTGCAACCCTAACTTCCGAGCAGAATAAGTACTTAACACATAACCGCGCAAATAACCTTCACGCACAATATCCCTGGTTTGCGTAGCGACACCTTCACCATCATAAGCCGAACTGCCTAACGCGCCCTTTAGCAAAGGCTGCTCAAAGATGTGGATAAAATCTGGAAAAATTTGCGTATCCAGCGCATCCAGCAGGAATGTTGATTTACGGTACAGATTGCCGCCGCTAATCGCACCCACCAAGGAACCTAACAGCCCCGAAGCAATTTCTGCACAATACAAAACCGGACATTGCCGGGTTGATAAGCGCCGGGCATCCAGACGCCTGATCGTGCGTTCCGCCGCTTTTTTGCCGATTGCCGCAACAGCTTCCAAATCCTTAGCCTGCCTTGCAACGCTGTACCAGTTATCGCGCTGCATACTGTCGCCATGCTGCGCCACGACCGAACAACTCAGAGAATGGCGGGTCGACAGACAACCCTGAAGAAAACCCAGGCTATTCCCCATCACACGAGTACCTTGATGAGTATTGACCGACGCGCCTTCCGAATTAGTGATATCCGGGTGGAAAGACAAGGCCGCAGCCTCACATTCAATAGTCAAGGCAATCGCTTCATCGGCAGTCAACTCCCACGGATGGTTAAGATCCAGATCGGGGAATTCTGTTGCCAGCAAATCCTTGTCCGGCAAACCTGCGAACTCATCCTCACTGGTATAAAGCGCGATACTACAGGCAGCTCTGACGGTTTCTTTAATGGCATCCGGGGATAAATCCGTGGTACTGGCCGAGCCTTTGCGCTTACCGAAATATACGGTGATACCTAAGCCCTGGTCGCAATGATGTTCAATCGTTTCAATCTCGCCCATACGCGCCGTAACCGACAAGCCGTTCTCCTGGCTCAGCCCCGCTTCCGCTGCCGTCGCGCCCTGTTTTCTGGCCTCATCCAGCAAGCTTTGCACGATGGTTTGTAAACGCTCAATGTTTTCCTGATTTTGCAATGTGCTCTCTTACAAAGGTTATAACGAACAATAGGGTGTTTCTGAACGGACACTAAATTACGTTGATTAGTCCCTTTTTGGCCTCTGTTTTTTGGCAGTAGATTCGATTACGCTTGCCGCACTGAAGGTGGCTAAGGAAAAAACTATGTTTTTGGTGAAACAAAATTTACCCAATCCGTCCTCAATGATCGGCAGATGCTGCCGGGTCGCGGTTATTATAACCCTAGTCCTGGTTGATTTCATAGGCATCCCCAATCAGGCTCACGCCAGCCGGGACGGCCGTAACGGCTTTTCCGGAAATCCTGACACCAATGGCGGCGCAACCTGCGTTGTGTGCCACGCCGTGGGCGCCAACGTGCCAAATGTTGCTCTTTCCGGCCCGACAGTTGTCAGTGCCGGCACAACCCATGAGTTCTCTGTCACCATCAATGGTGGACTGGCCGGTACAGCGGGCGTCAACATCTCTGTAAGTGATTTCTACGGAACGTTATCCCCTAAAGACAGCGAATTACACTTGATTGGGACTGACCTGGCGCATTTCAATCCTAAACCATTTTTGGGCAACGAGGTTACCTTTTCTTTCCTGGACGGCTCCAGAATTCAACGCCAATGTAGCCCTTTATGCCGCAGCCAACTCGTCCAACGACCAGCTTGATCTTTTAGGCGACGGTACCAATACAGCCACCCTGAATATTACCGTACAAAATGGACAATCTCCGCCTCCGCCACCCCAGCCTGCTGCCGATATTGCCCTAGACTTGGTTGCCTCCAGATTGAATAAGCCCGTAGAGATTGCCCATGCTGGGGATGAACGATTATTTGTGGTCGAACAGCCCGGCCTAATTCGGATCATCGACGACAATGGAAATCTGCTCGGGGCGCCCTTCCTCGACATTCAAAGTCGGGTGGATGACTCGGGCAGCGAAATGGGTTTGTTGGGACTCGCTTTCCACCCCGACTATGCAGCAAACAGCTATTTTTACGTCTATTACACCAGGAATACGGGGGCAAGCCTGATCCGAACACGCATTGCACGGTTCGAAGTGAGTTCCGATCCCAATGTGGCTGATGCCAATAGCGAGCAGGTGATCATGGAGTTCGAGCAACCTTTTGCGATCCACAATGGCGGCGCTCTGCATTTTGGCCCCGATGGCTATCTCTACATCGCTTCGGGCGATGGTGGAGGCAGTGGCGATCCACAAAATCATGCGCAAAATAATCATGTGTTGCTTGGCAAAATGATTCGAATCGATGTCAACGGCCCAGCCGGAGCCAATGACGGGCCGGATTGCGATATCTCCGGTAACCGCAACTACCGGATACCACCGAGCAATACCTTTGATGACGGGACTGGCGGGTTAGGCTGCGATGAAATTTATGCCAGCGGTCTGCGTAACCCATGGCGGTTCAGCTTTGACAGACAGACCGGCGATTTATGGATCGCAGATGTTGGTCAGAGCGCCTACGAAGAAATCGATTTCATTCTATCAGGTGCAGTGGGAGGGCTCAATTTTGGCTGGCGTTGCTTTGAAGGTAACCAAACGTTTAACAGCAGCGGTTGTAGCGGGAATTACTTTTTTCCCGTGCATGAATATCCCCACACGAACGGTAATTGCTCTGTAACAGGCGGTTATGTATACCGCGGCTCAGTCTATCCCGCGCTGACAGGGCATTACTTCTATACCGATTTTTGTAATCCTGCGATCCAGACATTGAGCGGATCCCCCAGTAATCCCGTTGTCTCGCAAGTTTTACCCAGCGGGGGTATCAGTACACCATCCAGTTTTGGGGAGGACTTTTTCGGGGAGTTATATATAGCTAGAGACCTTTGCACGGATAACAAAAACCCCGGCTGAATGGTGTGTGCCAATTTTTTCGAATGGGTATAGCCCCCTAATAGGCAATACTCGGCTGAAATACGCATTTAGTACGCCATTTTTCATAAA
>NZ_JBKKBJ010000278.1:0-7581 GCF_046714055.1 Methyloglobulus sp.
GTATGCCTGTATCCGCACGGCTTGCACTTATGGCGCTGCTTCCCTTTGACTATGCCATCTTTGGTGCCATCTGTTGAGCCACATTTGGGACAATTCATGGTGCATTTGCTCCATATTAAAAAAACACTAATCATACCATTATCTATACTAAGTTAACAATGCCCGTTAAATTACGCCTAAATAATTTGCTGTCTGCGAGATTCACAAACTGCAACCCCACTTGGCAGAAGATGCTCTTTGCTGTCAAATGGAAACGCATATGGAGCCTCAACATTGATGATGTAGTTCAGCGTTCTCAACCACAACCTGCTGAATTTCCTATAGAGACATTCAATTGGTTTCAAGAATTTAAACCTCGACCAAGGGGAGGATATAAACTCCAAGTCATACATCTTCATGGTTATGCAAGACAGCTTCCTGATTTCCCTGACCATTTAATATTTTCACTGAAGGAGTATGCCAATCGACATGAATTGGCTCCTGGATGGCATACAGAGTTCCGATCAGAATATGCTCAAAAGCCGTTTATCGTTTGCGGGGCAAGATTGCAGGATGAAATTGACCTAATTGATGTCATTGAGTATGGAAACAAATCCTGTGAGCGTGGCGGATGTCCTTCGATAATAGTACTTAAGGACTTCGCCCCAGGACAAGAATCGCGTTTACAACGGTATGGCCTTATTCCAATCGCCGACACTGGTGATGAATTTTTCAGTGCGCTAATTTCGGATGTAAACACATTTAAGAGTCGTCATCCAGATACCGACCCACAATATGCTGCCGCACTAAGTGAAGTGAGAGAGAAGTTCCGACAGCTTAAGACCGCTTCGGCTAACCCATCTCGTAAGGCTCTGGATTTTTATGCATCTGCCGAAACACAATGGCAACACATCGTAGATAATCTTGATGCGCGAATGCAAAAAACCGATAACGCAGTGGAGTGGTTGCAGAGTGCCAATGCCGCCCATCCCGTAAAAGTCATATTGATTCATGGAGGCTCCACTTCAGGCAAGACATCTTCTGCCTATCGAATTGGGAAGGAATTGCTTATTCATGGCTATGAACTTTGGCTGTATAGAGGTGAGGAGATATTTGACGAAAGCGCCATCATTCCCTACTTAAAAAGTGCCAAAAAAATTGCCCTCATTTTCGACGACTGCGCGGACTACTCCAGCGCACTACAGCGCCTGGCCAACGAAGCGAAGAACAAAAATGTAATGCTTAGTGTCATTGCGGTTTGTGATGAGCATCGCGTTCGTGCGGTCAAAGTACATATCCCTACCAACATTTGCATGGATTGGCCGACTGAACCATTAGCCTATCGGGACTTTATTTCGATATACGAAAAAAGGTTAGCAAAGGGTCGTTTGGGTCGACGCACATCGACATCCACCACAGATTTGTGGCGAGAATTTCGAACAGGCTATAACTACCATTTACTGGAGTGGCTAGAGAGCCTGGAAAGTGCAAACCCATATCGCGAAGCCATACTAAATATTTTCAAGGGGACTTCTGCAGTCTCAACAGATGTGAAAAACCTTGTTTGTGCAACCGCAGCCGTACATAGATTTGGTTACTCATTGCCATTTTTTATCGCTGATGACTTCCGTGGCATTAAAACACTGAATGTACTTATCGATGAAGGTGGAGCAATGGAGTCACTTGCCTACATCGATGATCGTGGACTCCGGCTGCGCAGCAGTGCTTTTGCTAATTTCGTTTGGAGACAACTCAGCTTAACAGACCGATTTAATTGTGCGATGAGTATCGTACGAAAGCTTGCTCCTTTGGTGGTTCCTCAGACTATAACAAGGCGAAGTCTTCCATATTTGATTACACGTCAACTCATGGATTGGGAGAACGTGAAGCGCGATTTTAGAAATGAATCGGAGAAATGGTATGAAGAATTGGAGCCAGTTTATAGTTGGAATGCACGATTTTGGGAGCAAAGGGCTTTGCTCGCTAGTGACAGGAATGATGAATCGAAAGCTTACTCTTATGCAAAAAAAGCGATCGGCGTACACGGACAAGATTCATTTCCTTGGACAACTCTCGGCAAGATATGTGTCAAGATAGGAGTGAATCGGATGGACCAAGTCGGCGTTGACCGTTTCTGGGAGGGCGTAAACGCATTGGAAAAGTCACGGAAGCTTCAAGTAGATTTAGGGCTGGAATGGGAGCACCCTTACATAACTTTTTTTACATATGCACTATTGGCTTATAAATGTCCACATTTTAAGTTTGAGCGCGAACAACTCAATCGTACATGGGAGCAGTGGATGCGAGATGCAAAGAGTGCAAAGAGTGCAAAGAGTTTGGATATATTCCCTCCGGCTCAATTGGGAACAAATACTCAACTTGATAAATTTCAATTCCAATGGTTGTTGAATGCTGTGGTCACAGATTGAACAGTACGGTAGCACGGTAGGTCGGATTAGACGCGAAAATTCTTCAACTTTAAGATAACAAAGGTTTTTCCGCGCGTCGTAATCCGCCATTTCGATGGCACAGCATTCGGCGAATTATACCCTTTAGGGCACACAAGCGCCGCGCCCAAAGCGCAATTAAACCGAATAGTCCGTATGTTTGCGCGGCTAATTCGCCCTTGCTCTTGATTGCTGTATAAAATTTGATACAATACAGGTATGGAACAAGAAAAAGAAATTCGCTGGATAGGTGGCTTATGTGGATATTCTTAACTTTCCACTTGAGTCGAGACGAGAAGCTGGATTTCAGTTAGGAAAAGTGCAAGCGGGGCTTGATCCAGATGATTGGAAACCATTTGGTAAGGCAGGTTCGGGTATTCGGGAAATCCGTGAGGGATGCTACTGGGATTTATCGAGTTATGTTTGTGGCTAAATTTGAAGAAGCTATTTATGTGCTTCATTGTTTCCAGAAGAAGCCTGAATCCACGACGAAGCGCGTCAAAGACATTTTAGAAGCTCGCTATAGGGCTGTGGCAAGAGAAAGGGGTAAGTCAAAATGAACGATATTGATACAAAAACAAGACATGTAACACAGCCAGGTGCGAATCTATTTGTTGAACTCGGGTTTGATTTGGCGGAAGCGGAGCAACTCCAAGCCGAATCCCGAAAACGCATCAACGACACCAATGTCTTGAAAGAGGCGCTAATGAGTGAATTGGCAAAATGGATTAAAGAAAATCACCTGAAACAAGAGGAAGCTGCCGTAATCTTGCATGTAACACGCCCCCGCGTGTCTGACGTTGTGAACAAAAAAATAAGTAAATTTACGATTGATGCGTTGGTTGGCATGTTAACCAGAATCGGTAAAACTGTGCATCTCGCAATTGGATGAAGTGATTATAAGTAATAGCGTACAACTGTTTTTAAAAGCCGTCATTCCGGCAGGGATTGGCGGCGAGGGTTCCATATCCTCTTCCGCACTTCCTCCATCCATGGAGGTCGCCGAGATCCAGAAACCAGGGATGGCTCGGAGCTTGCCGTCCATGGCACTGGATACCCGCTTCCCGGCGGGTATGACGCACTTTTTTGCTTCAGTTGCTAATCGCGTCCTGTAATTCAGATTTTAAATCAGTTATTCATTTTTACTTAATTGATTTGCTATTATTTATGAGAACATACTATGAGCAAACGTGTTGTCACCGCCCATATCCCCATAGACCTTGCTGGGCAAGTTGATTTGCTTGCCGCACGGCTTGACAGGCCAAAGGGTTGGATCGTCCGGCAGGCGCTAATTTCTTGGGTTAAACTCGAAGCCAAACGACACCAGCTCACGCTGGACGGTTTGGCCGATGTCGATGCCAATCGCATAGTCGATCATTCGTCGGTCGTGGCTTGGGGTAAGGGTCTCGATCAAGCTGGATAATCCCCATGCTTCAATGGACGACAAGCGCTAACCACGATTTAGTTCGCCTCCATGCCTTTTAACATCCAGTTAATCCACGTGCTGCTGTCCAAGTTGTGCAACAGCTAGTTGCGGCGGCAGAACAGCTTTTGACTTATTCGCAGCTTGGCGAGCGTCTTGCCGAGTTTTCGCCGCGCAATGTCCGGCGATTGGTCGTCGGTGACTATGAGCTACGCTATGAACTTACGGACACTACAATTTTTGTTTTGCGCCTCTGGCATGGCCGCGAAGATCGGTGATCGGGCTAATTGGGTCTTGAATATCGTAAGTAATCAAACTAAGGTTTTTAGGTATTTTTAATGTCATCGGAGTACAAACCTAGGTTTGTACTCCTAAACATTAGCTGAAGACTTATGCTTTGGTACTTAAGGAACCTCTAAAAATCCCCTATCCCTATTTGCCCCAGACCAGTATTTGTGTAGGCTAACAATGGATAAAATCCAGCTACTCTATGTAGAAAACGTGATTACCAGAAAAAAAAGGGGCGGCCATCAAAAGCTGTCTTTTTTTATGTTGGTGGAAAATATCAGTTATGACAAGGAGGTCGATGTTGTCTGGGCCGGGGAAGACGGCGTATGGCAAACTTTGCCTGTGCAGTATCACAGCAAACTGGGCTCCGGTAAAGAGTACTGGCATGCCCTGACAAAATTTCATCTGTCTTCAGATAAATCCCTGCCAGGGAATATTCAGTTTGGACTACGCTATCAGGCATTAGGTAAAGAATATTGGGACAATAACCAAGGTTTGAATTATTCCAGTGTAGCCGATTCAGGAATCAAGGTAGCGCATAATATTCCGGTGTTGAATATTGGCTTTACCGACAGGTTAAGGGATGACCAAAAATATGTCCCCATTACTGTAGCGGTAGACCAGTCACTTGATGCCGAAAAAGTCACTATTCACTGGACTACGGACAATTGGAAACACGCCCATAAAACCCCCTGTTACTTCAAAGCCAACTACTGGGATAAAGAGTTGCCCGGCACTGCCAGAAATCCAAATCAATATGGTTCCCAGGTTTGGAAAGGCTGGCTTAAGATCCGTGATGCTTTTCGAGTGCAGTACTACATTTCCTGCGAAAGTAAGGGACAGATTTTATGGGACAACAACTATGGCCATAATTACTCCATTAGTCATGAGGCGCTTAAAATCCTGATCCTGAATCTGCATTGTTATCAGGAAGATAACCAGGATTACAAATTTTCCCAGATAGCCAAAGCGATTAACGAGCTGGATGTCGATATTGTCTGCCTACAGGAAGTGGCAGAACTTTGGAATAACGGCGAAGGTGATTGGGACTCAAATTCGGCAAAAATAATTAATGATCTCCTTGAAACTCCCTACCATATCTATACAGACTGGGCGCATCTGGGTTTTGACCGGTATCGAGAAGGCGTTGCAATTTTGAGCAAATATTCGCTATCGGAACAGGAGTCCCGATATGTGTCAGATAGTCATGATCCTTACGGTATCCATTCCAGAAAAGTTGTCATGGCCCAAATAAACATCCCGCATATGGGTTTGATTAATGTTTTTTCCGCACATTTAAGCTGGTGGGAAGACGGCTTTCAGCAACAATTCAACCGCCTGTGCGAGTGGGCTGAAAGTAAACAGTCGGCACTGGTCAAAGGGACATTATTGTGTGGGGATTTTAATATCGCGGCGGGATCAAGCGGCTATAGCCTGGTGGTCGATTCCCATCAATATGAGGATCAATATCTGGCGGCCAATTCGCCAGCAGTGTTTGAAAAAATCTTCAAAGTTAACGACCCCTACTGGCAACAGTATCTTGTCGATGACTATCGTATTGATTTTATTTTTATGGATAAGTCAAGTGAGCTAGGGGTCACGTCAGGAACTGTACTTTTTACAGGGCAGGACTATGGAAGAGTTTCCGACCATTGTGGTTATTTTATGACATTTGAGCCGAAAGAAAGTAAGGCATCCGGGGACATCGCCTGCGATTGGATTAGCCAGGGTGGATAGTATATCCAACCGGTTCACTGAAATAATTTCAAGAGATTAGTTTTGTACGAGGTAAAGATATGCAGATAGCTGAACATTACGCCACGCCCATCCATGGAAATCTGGGCGGCTCTTTTCAACGGGTCAATGACTTTAATGATAAATTTTATGTCCGCTGGGGGAAAATAGACTTTGACCTGTCATTTGGGGTTCAGGCCAATTTAAAAGTTATCCTGAAAGTCTATCGCGACAATGCTATCTGCGAAACCTATGTTGTCGATACTGATGACTATGATGTCCACTGGAACCGCCATAAGCGCTGCACACGGGATTTTTATATACACCCGTTTTCTAATAACTTTGGCCGGATTAACTGCATAAAGTTTTCTTTTGTCGTGCATCTGGATGAGCACTCTATCCCTTCCCAAAATGAATATATCTTCATGGATTGGCATCAACTCCAGGATGACCAGCCCCAGTACCGAAGAATTACCCATGACTGGGCAACGGCCAACAGCTATCGAACGTATGAACTGAATGCCGGCGAGTTACAGGCCGATGTGGATTGGTATAACCATCATTTTGACTCGTTGCAGCTTGTCCCCAAGTTTACCAAAGGGCAGCAGCACCATCCTTATCACCCCAAACGCTATATTCATGACCTTATAGACAAGGTTATACGCTGCAAGTGGGAAAATCCTGATCGTTTCTGTACCATCAAGGTCAGTGTTGACTGCATTGATGATGCTGATTTCATCAATCATTTGATTCAGGCGAGAGATCAGGGGGTCTGGGTCCAGTGTATTGTGGATTGGCGAAAGATGGCCCTGACCAATAGTCAAAACTATGCCCGATTAAAGCGCTCCAGAATTGAATTGCTTGGCGTATTCTGTAGTCCCCGGCATCATCTCATAGAAGTTGAGCCGGACATGCACACCAAATTTATTATTTTTAATGATGAGGACTGCATACTGGGCTCATTCAATATCACTTTCGACCGCTGGTGGGCTAATTGGGAATCAGGGATGACTTTCCATTCCAAAGGGGTTTGCCGCCTGCTTGACAATATATTTCAAAGCCAACGGGGAGGGGTGAACCAAAAATACGGTATCGACCCCTTGAGCCATTTCAATCTGCTCTACACCTTCGGCAGGCACAGCATGAATAACGGGCAATACTACCGTCCCCATCATGCCATCCTGGCAGAAATCAACCGTGCCCGACATGCAATCAAGGTGTCATTATTTTTGATTGGTGAGCTCTTGGGAGATCATCATGATAGCGTGGTTAATGCCCTGATCCATGCCAAGAACAGGGGCGTTTACGTGCATATTCTATTTAATGGGCATCTGGCTCGGCAGGGGCGCATCGGCGTGGAACGGCCTATGGCGGAAGAGCTTAACCGACCCTTATTGCCGGCGGTGCAACGGCTGAAGTCCGCCGGTATTCCGGTCGGCCTGGTTTACGGGCAAGATGACCATCCGGTGCCTTATTCCCCCATCCATTCCAAGTATTGTGTTATCGATGACTATATTGTCATTGAAGGTAGTTTCAACTGGTATAACACCTCGGTGTTTTCCCATGACCTCATAGTGGTCGCCGCTAATCACGAAGTGGCAAAACCCTATCTTTATGAATTTGACCAAATACAACGATCTTTCAGGGTATATTATTGATTTAGCTTGGTAAGTTGGCTTAGGGGGTAGCCGTAACCCAACAGTCGTAGCT
>NZ_JBKKBJ010000279.1:0-3289 GCF_046714055.1 Methyloglobulus sp.
AGTCACAGCTCCGGCGTTGGCATGGCGCGCACCAAAACCGTCCGCCCTCCATCCGCCATTGGCTAGATGTCCCGCATTGTGGGCAGAAAAAACCGTTGGGCCAACGAAGCCACTTAAGGCAGTCAAGGCAGTCAAGACAAGCCGCGCCAGCTGGGAAGCATGCCTGCAAATCCGCATAGCTGGGCGGATAATCGCGCCCTGCTTGAAGACCGGAGGCAGGCGTTTGTATGGGCGTCGGCATTCCCATATCTTGCACCTACAGCGCTTAAATGGATAGCCCTTATGGATAATGAACCCTGGGCGATACCTAATTCTTAAGGATGAATGTGTATTACCCAATTCGGGTAGTTGAGATACTTGAGCTAACAACTGGATCGGTAGAATCAACGTACCCGAATTATTTTTAAATATTACCAGGAAGTCGGTAGTTTTTTATTGATGATCAATGTCTTGTCTTCAATGACCACATACCCGCCTTTGGTAAGTTCGTGCATGATTTTATTAATCATTTCTCTGGATGCACCGACCATGGAAGCTAATTCCTGTTGGGTTGGCCGGTTATGGATGATGCTGACATTGCCCTCGACAACTGCCATTTCTTGTAGTGCTTTAACGGCTCGCTCATACACGTTCGATAAGGCCATTTGCCTAACCTTATCCGTTAAATGCCTGATTTTTTCCGATAACACACCCAATAATGTGATGGCCACATCCGGATAATTCATCAGCCAATTAATAAAATCGCTTTTTGAAATGACCGCACACGTTGTTTTTTCCAGGGTCACTACGGAAGCCGATCTCGGTTCATCGGACAGTAAGGCAATCTCGCCAAAATAGGAGCCGGGTTCTTGGATCAAGAGCGTGACTTCCTTGCTTTTCTCATCACTGCTAAATACACGTACTTTGCCAGAAAGAATGATATAGATTGAGCTGGTCTCATCCCCTTCCATGATGATAGTTGCTTGTTTTGGGAATTTTGCTGATTTTGCTTTTTCGGCAAGGGTAATCAATACCTCATTAGATAATTTCGACAAAAAAGGAATTTTTTTAAGCCCTGTGAATACTTCTTGCTGCACTTTTACTCCTTTTGGGGTATAGGTTTATGGAACAAATGATCGGTTCGCAATACTAGCTCGATCACATTTCGAGATGGCCTTAATGGTTAATTCTATACGTAAAGTAGAGTCAATCCGATTAATTTATGACAAGGACCCATTCGACGGTCACATTTTATTAGAAAGAAATCACAAACTGTCCATATCAAACCCCGTTTTTTAACTTAGATTTGACCACTAAAAGGATGCATCAAGGTATTTTAGTTGTATAATTTCAGTGTTTGGGCGGTACAAGGCAGTCCAACGCTTCAACAGTAACTTAATGTTTATTTTAAAATAATTATAATAATGATTCGTATTTTGCTTGTTGATGATCACGAACTTGTTCGAACCGGAATTGCGGCGCTGTTGAATGCGGCTGATGATATTATGGTCGTTGGCGTCGCGCAATCGGGGGAAGAAGCTGTCAATCAAGGGGTCTTGTTGTCTGCCGATGTGGTGCTCATGGATGTCAATATGCCGGGTATAGGTGGGGTTGAAGCGTGCCGGAGAATATTAAGGCGTGATCCAGAGGTAAAAATCATTGCCATATCAGTGCATAATGACGGCCCTATACCACAACAATTGCTTAAACTGGGTGTCATGGGTTTTATTTCCAAGGGCTCTTCCGTTGAAGAGATGGTTCTTGCCATCAGAAAAGTCATGACGGGAAAACGCTATCTTTGTACCGAAGTGGCTAACAATCTGGCGCTCCAAGGTTTGCCTGGCAGCGTCGAATCACCTTTTGCGAAACTTTCCCAACGGGAAGCGGAGGTGGTGACGCTCATTTTGCAAGGTAAAACTATTCAGGAAATGGCAGAAATGCTGGTGTTAAGCGATAAAACAATCAACACTTACCGCTACCGCCTTTACGAAAAACTCCATGTGAAAAATGATGTCGAATTGACCAGGCTTGCGGTTAAGTTTGGCCACATGATACCTGATTGATTTAGCCCGGATCTTCCTTATCGAGCAATAAGGCTCTCGACGGATGTAGCCTATAGCTTCTCGCCTTAGTAAAGGCATCCCTGAAATCAAGATACCAAGGCTTATCCGTTTCCAGTATCAGTTTCAGCAGGATATTTTGCAGTTGGTACTTTACATTACCGACAGCCAGCGCCCCAATACCCACAGCGCCTTTAGAATTGACTGCATGAATGAGCGGTGCACCCATATCACTGCGCTTGATGCCTTCTATTCCCAGCGGCGGCACAGCGTTTACATCCCCGGCGACCTTGAGCCGCCTGGCCTCACTCAATATCTCTGCACTTAAGGCTTGAATACCTGCTTTTGCCGTGCAGAAAACAATATCGGCATTGGCAACCAGTCGCGCCTTATCCGCTTCTGAACTGGCATAAGTTCCTTTCAATGAGCAACCGAAACGGTTGTTATATTCCCTGGCAACATCTAGGGCCGTATCCACTGACAAATGATCGGTTAGCATAATGTCAGCCCCAGCCAGGGATGCAATAATCCCGGTAGCAATGCCCACTGCGCCTGTGCCGCCAATTACAACCGCATGACAATCTTTCAATTCTTTGCCGTGCTTTTCCTTCAGTTGTTTTTCCACACAGGCAACTAGTGCGGCAGCGGTGGTAAACGCCCCGCTGGGATCGGCAAAAACAGACACCTCGAACGGCGGAACCATGGCTTTTTTAGCCGCATCCATCATATCCACCGCCAAGCCTAGGTTACGCCCACCGATGAAGATGCCCGTGCGCTTGACACCGGACGGCCCTCTTGAAAAAATAGCGTCCTGGACTAAGCCATGCACGCTCTCCAGCTTGACATTGCTGTAAGGCATCATGACATCAAAACCAGCATCCATTGCCATATTGATGTCAAATGGGCTGTTATGGGGCATAGGATCAAACATATGCAAGATGCTGCGTTTTTCCATGTCTGTCTCTCTAAAAATTAGGGGGTTTTAGTTATGAAGTTGATTTGATGTGCTTTCTTGCGACCTCAAAAGCGTGTTCAAAATGCAGGTAGACGGGCTTATCTGTTTCAATCATTTTTTTCAACAGCCGGTTTTGCGCCTGATATTTAATATTACCGATCGCCAAAGCGCCGATTCCGACCGCACCACTAGTTGAACCGGCAATAGCTGCACCATTTTGGAAAGCATCGACACCCGCAATACCTGATGGTGGGACAGCATTAACATCGGCTGCAACCTTTAATTGGGGGGCAGA
>NZ_JBKKBJ010000280.1:0-13733 GCF_046714055.1 Methyloglobulus sp.
CCGCCAGAACCAATTGAAATACCGCTATGTCTTGGCGGACAGCTGGTTTTCCGCACAAGAGAACTTGGCCTTCGTGCGCGAAGACCTTGGCAAGCACTTTGTCGTCGCCCTGAAAAGCAACCGGACAGTGGCGACGGCCCTGGACGACAAGCGACAAGGCCGCTTCATTCGGATCGACCAGCTTTCCTGGCCGGAACAGGAACCCATCAAGGCTTGGCTCAAGGGGCTGGATTTCCCCGTGTTGCTGAGCCGCCAAGTCTTTACGAACAAGGACGCCAGCACCGGTATCCTGTATCTGGCTTGTAGCGACCTCGACTGCGACCCAGCGGCGATTCAAACGATCTACCAAAAACGGTGGATAGTGGAAGTCTTCCATAAAACCCTCAAGTCCAATGCGGCCTTGGCCAAATCCCCGACCCAACGGGTCAGGGCCCAAGGCAACCACGTCTTCCTTTCGATCTATGCCGCGTTCCGCCTGGAGTGCCTTTCAATCAAACACAAGCTCAATCATTTTGCCTTGCGGGCTAAGTTGTATCTGAAAGCGGTTCGGTTGGCTTTTGATGAGCTACAGACGCTTAAGCGCGTAACATGAGTTATTAAAATCATATAACTTTCAATAAGGTATCAGTTTTTAGCGAGTCCTAAAAATAAATGGAAATAACAGCACTGATAAGCAAGGCCGATTTAGTACGTACGCTGGGTTGGCAAACCCAGCACTTTTGATACCAGCTAACCTAATTAAGCTGAGTTTCGTTCCTCAACCTAGCCTACTTATTGATAAGTGAAGTTGATTAAGTTGTTTCATAGGCTGAATAATAGCTTTAATGTTCAGTTGTCACAACAGCGGATTAAGCCAATTTACTCTGTTTGTCTTCAGAATAAGTGTTCAACAATGCACCGCCAAAAACCGATCCAGCGCATTGGCAAAGGCTTGTTTGTCCCGTTGTCCGAAGGCAGAAGGCTCGCCGGACACTTGCCCGGTATCGCGCAGCCCGGTCATAAAGTCGCGCATGGCGAGGTGTTCCTTGATGTTTTCCTTGGTATACAACTCGCCCCTGGGGTTGAGCGCATAGGCGTGTTTGGTAACCACTTCCGCCGCCAGGGGAATATCGGCGGTAATCACCAAATCATTGGTTTTACATTCCTGGACGATATAGTTGTCGGCAACATCAAAACCGTTGGCAACTTGCACAGCTTTGATAAAAGGGGAGGGCGGTGTTGCTATAAAACGGTTCGCGACTAGTATTAAAGGTAACTGCTTGCGATCTGCCGCACGGAATAAGATGTCTTTGATGACATTGGGGCAGGCATCGGCATCGATCCAGATTTGTAGGGGCATAATTTGATTTTGTGATATTTGTTTTGTGAATATTGTGATTCTTATGTGTCGCTATTGCGATGGTTATTTTTAATCGGGTTCCCGCACCCGAAGGCGGTTTTCTTTCTTTTGTGCGGCCAAAAGAAAGAAACCAAAGAAAAGGCCGCCCGGATGCCGCTTTTCTCCTGTGCTTCTCGTTTTCGACGGGGGTTGCCGAAAGGGGCCTCGTGCCCCTTCGGCGACGTGCGGCATCCCAGTCGCACCCATAACATGCTGTTCCCGCCGAAAACTGCGATGCTCGGCGCGGCATACGGGGAAAACTTCTCTTATGCATAGGATATTATTATTAGAATTTTCGTCATAGATCGGCGTATTTAAGCAAAAACTCTGGTATCCGTTGCTCCAGCCAATATTGTGGCCTAAATGGAATGCGCCCGGATATGAAACCGACATGGCCGCCGTGCGGGGTAAATTCCAGTTGTACTTGGGGGGATATTTCATTCAGGTCGGGCAAGACTTCCGATGTCATGAAGGGGTCATCTATTGCCTGGATCAAAAGTGTAGGTATAGCAATCGATTTGAGATATTGCCTGGAGCTGGCTCGGTTGTAGTAGTCGTGGACATCCTTAAAACCGTGCAATTTGGCCACTACCCGGTCATCGTACTGCCAGAATGAACGGATAGTCGATAAATCGCCCAATTCTTTGATCCTCATTGCGTCTTTCGTGTGGCCTATGCTTTCCAAATGCCCCAGTTTGTTGTGCATATAGGTTTTTAATTCTTTCAGTAAATTGCTGCGGTAGCTCTTTGAAAAACCGTTATCCAGTTTTGTTGCGCAAATTCCCAGCAGCAAAGGCACGGAAACGGCAACTGCGGCAAACAAATTTAAGTTTTGCCCTTGTTCGCCCAGCCACTTTAACAGGACATTACCGCCTAATGAGAAACCGACGGCTCCGATTGGCGTGTCGGGTTCGAGTTGACGCAAGGTTTGGTAGAGAAAATGAATATCTTCTGTTTCGCCTGAATGATAACAGCGTGCCCTGTTATTGGATTGGCCGCTGCAACCACGGAAATTAAGTGCGGCGCTACGCAATCCCTGTTTGAATAAGGCAAGTTGCAGCCCTTTGATATAACCCGATTGCGAACTGCCGGTCAAGCCGTGCAGCAGGATAATCAGAGGTTGATTGCCTGTTCCACAATAATCGATGTCGATAAAATCATGGTCGGGCGTCGTTAATCTTTCGCGGCGGTAATCAGGCGGATTGGGTGCTTTTCTTAATAAGGCCGGGTAAATCGTCTGTAAATGGCTATTTCTCAGCCACCAGGCGGACTTGAATGTTGTCTGGGTAAACATGGGTTATATGTAACATTGCACGAATGTCTGGTTAAAATACCATTCGCACACTATTTATCAATCCCTACCGCTTACCGCCATGAAAAAATTAGCCATTTACAGACATGGAAAAGACAGTCGGCAGTCGCCAAATTGGGATTCCTATTCTATTGTAAACGCAATAAAGGCTACTTAATTGCCGCCAATAGATACAGCAATACCAGGTTGATAATGATGAGGATTGCACTTAAACCTTGCCAGAAACGTAAAGGATTACGCTGTGCAAGAGGAATGCTATCTTCAGTGCGCATAAAGCTGGGGTTGGGGGTGTTCAGGTCGTATATAAATTCGGACAAATCGTCATAGCGCAACTGTGGGGTTATTGACGTGGCTTTTTTTAATGCGCCATCAATCCAGATTGGCACCATGGGGTTATGATGAAAACTGGGTACATAGCGTAGTGTGGCAAGAAAACCCTGGCTGGGTTTTTCTGGCATATCCTGGCCGAAAGGTAAGCTGCCATTGAGCATCTCGTAGGTTATCACCGCCAGGGAATAGAGATCGGATTTTACGGTTCCGCGTTGGCCCACGTGGTATTCTGGTGCGGTGTAATTCAATGTGCCCAGGATATTGTCTCCATTATTGGAGGCTAGCGGGGCAATTTCTGCGATACCGGCAATTTTCACCGAGCCAAAGTCGATAATTTTGACTACACCCCGTTTGTCGATCATGACATTTTCGGGTTTAAGATCCTGATGCAACATTTCCATGCGGTGGAAAGCGCGAAGTCCTTTGGCGCACTGGGACACTATTTTTCGAATCTTTATGATGTCGGCCTTGGGATTTGCCGTTATCCATTCCCTCAGGGTTTGTCCCTCCAGATATTCGGTGACGTAATAAATACGGCTTTTATGGCGGTCGGTACTGATGATTTTAACGACATTTTCATGATTAATGCGTTTGCCCGCCCATTCTTCATGCAGGAAATGTTCGATGAAATGGGTATCGTCGTCGTAGAGTATGGATGGCGTTTTTAGAATGACTTGGGTGTTAGTTTGGGTATCCAGGGCGCGATAAATCTGGGTACGCTTACTGGCATGCAGTTCCGCCTCGATTTGATAGCCATCCAGTAACATGCCCGGTTGCAACGGTGGTGGAAAGGGCAGGTTGGCATGACGGCGCAGGATTTCATCTTCCTTAGCTTCTGGCAAGCCATCAACCCTGAGCAGTTGGCAAGTCAGGTTATCGTCACTGTTATTAGCCTTGGCCTGCTGCACAATGTTTTCAGCAAGCAGGGCCAGGTCTGTGCTTTCTGCTAGTAGTTTCCTGAGAGTTTTGTCATCGATAAAATCGTGTATCCCGTCTGTGGTCATCAAAAACAGGTCACCTTGCTCCACGGGGAAGGATTTGTAATCAACTTCCAACTTAGGTTCTATGCCCATCGCCCGGTTAAGGTAGTTTTTATCGTGGGAAATCCAGATGCGATGGTCGCGGGTGATCTGTTCAAAATTACCTTTCCGCAAGCGATAAATTCTGGAATCACCAATATGAAAGCTATATGCCGTGGTAGATTTCAGGATAATAATGCTCAAGGTGCTGACCATGCCCTTGGTCGATTGATAACGGATTTGCCCTTGGCTATACAGCCAGGAGTTAGTGGCGGAGAGGACTTTTTGCCCGGCCTGTTTGACCGACCAGGAATCCGGTGTGCTGAAATAATCGCTGAGAAAGCTGGCGATACAGCTTTGACTCGCCAATTTGCCTGCATCGCTGCCGCTCATGCCATCGGCAATGGCTGCGACGATACCTTTGTGGGTCAGTTGTGGTCCGTTCGGGATGATAGCACCGACAAAGTCTTCGTTGTCGTCTTTTACGCCTTTATCGGTAGCAAAACCGACGCTGGCTTTGAGTAAGGATGTGGTCATGGACGATTTATTAATTCAGCTCAATCATCTCAATCGTGCCATCTTCCTGAACTTCTGCCATGTGACCTTTAGGCTCATCAATAAATTGGACGGCTACCAGTACGGCCAAGGCAACCCCGTGCATCACCAAAAAAAAGGGGGAGGGTGCAACAAAGGATAATATAGTCAGAAACAATACGCCACCGACATTACCATAAGCGCCAACCATACCTGCGATCTGTCCGGTCATACGGCGTTTGATTAATGGAACGATGGCGTATACCGCACCGCAGGCACCTGAGACAAAACAGGAGCAGGCCATTGTCAATAATACTACTAAGGTAATCGACCAAGTAGGATTAATGTGCGACATGATGAAATAACCTGTTGACATGCCCGCCATAAAAACAGTCAAGGATAATTTACGCCCAAATTTATCGCTAAGCCAGCCGCCAGCCGGGCGGGCGATGAGGTTAATAAAGGCGAAACTACCGCCCAGCAAGCCCGCTTCGACCATAGTAATATTTTGTGATTCATGAAAAGTTTCAAAGAAGAACATCGGTAGCATCGACACCACGGCCAGTTCTGAACCGAAGGCAATCATATAGGACAAGTCAAGGATGGCAACTTGCTTGAATTTATATTTGTGTATGTCTTCAATAGGTTTTTGTAGGTGTTCCTCATTGACATGGATAATCTTGTACACGTTATACACAAATAAACACCAGATACCGATGTGGATACCAATAGCGGCGGTGTCTGATATAAGATTGGTGTAGTTGGCGCCGCCAGATGATGAGAGTTTCCAGGTGAGCAAGCTCAAGGTAGCGTATAAAGGGATGTTCATCGCTATATAAAATAACAAGTCCCAAATACTGGTAACCTCCATAGCTCCCGTTTTTTTGGGTTTGAAATAGGTTGAGCCTTTGGGCGTGTCGGACACGCTGAAGAAATAGATGACCGAATAAAGTAGGGAAATAGCGCCTGTGCAGCCGATTGCATAACGCCAGCCCTCGTCGCCGCCAAAGATCAGTGCAAGCGACGGCAACGCTATAGCCGCCGCCGCAGAGCCAAAATTACCCCAGCCGCCGTAAATGCCTTCTGCAATCCCCACCTGTCTTGCCGGAAACCACTCGCCAACCATGCGTATGCCGATTACAAAACCTGCGCCTATAAAGCCCATTAAAAATCGGGCCAGCGCCAGTTGTTCAAAGCTATCCGCCAGCGCGAACATGAAACAAGGGATACTGCCTAGCCCCAGTAACGTTGAATAAGTCCGCTTAGGCCCGAACTTATCAACCAGGATGCCGATAACAATACGGGCAGGAATGGTAAGGGCCACGTTTAAGATCAGGATAGTTTTTATTTCCGACTGGCTTAGGTGCAATGTCTTGGCAATAGCCAGCATTAATGGCGCATGGTTAAACCACACGACAAAGCTGACAAAGAAAGCCATCCAGGTCATGTGCAGAATTTTAATGTTTCCTGAAAACGAAAAGAGATTAAGTTTTTGTGATGGCATTTATGGCTAGCCCTATCCTACAATAAAGATGTGTTATTTTTGTTAAAGCAATAGTTATGCCACACAGATGGAATGTTATTGGGGCTGAGGACGATTTGGATTAGGGCAGTAGATTCTGATTCCTTATATATACAGGTATCAGTGTTGCTGTGTCCGTTTCAGGGCGAGCTTCATTAATCTTCCAATTGATCGTCAAAGCAAGCCTCATGTCAATCGTGACAAATTCAAAGACCAATGTTGCATGGCTATTAGTGCTGAGATGCACCATAAATGAGCTATATGCACTATTTTAATGCGTCGGTATGCACAGTTTTTGTGCCTTTTATCAAAAAATAACTTTGAATTCAGTTTCTTATGGTTATGGTATATAATTTGCTCTACATCAATCAAGGTTCAGTTAATGTATATTGAAAAGTATTAAGTCGGGTTATTTGAGGTAAGGCATGAGTACAAAACGGTCGCTGGTAGTCATCGGCAATGGCATGGTCGGGCAACATTTCCTGGATAGCCTGGTGGCAAGCCGGGCAAAAGACAGTTATCACATTACGACGTTCTGCGAGGAACCACGGGTCGCTTATGACCGGGTGCATTTGTCATCTTTTTTCTCCGGGAAAACGGCAGCAGATCTGGCTTTAGCAGATGAGGATTTTTTTGCAGCCAACGGCATCACGCTCCATTTGGGCGACAAAGCCGATCACATAGATCGCAACAGCAAGACTGTCACTTCTGCAAAAGGCGTGACTATTGCTTATGACACGCTGGTTTTAGCAACGGGTTCTTATCCCTTTGTGCCACCCGTACCCGGCCATGACAGGCCGAACTGCCTGGTTTATCGCACGATTGAAGACCTTGAAGGCATAGCCAGTGCTGCAAAATCCAGTAAGGTCGGTGTCGTAGTAGGTGGTGGTTTATTGGGTTTGGAAGCTGCCAAAGCATTAACAGATTTAGGCTTGGAGACGCATGTCGTCGAATTTGCGCCACGGCTCATGGCGGTGCAGCTCGATGAAGCTGGCGGGGCGATGCTCAGGCGTAAGGTTGAAGCTTTGGGCTTGCAGATACACACCGGCAAAAACACCACACTGATTACTGATGGCGCACAGTGCGTTAACAAGATGTGCTTTGCTGACGGCGAAGAACTGGAAACCGACATTGTGCTATTTTCAGCCGGCATTCGCCCGCGTGATGACATTGCCCGTGATTGCGGCCTGGAGGTAGGGGCGCGTGGCGGCATAATGATCGATAACCAGTGCAAAACGTCCGATCCTTATATTTATGCCATAGGCGAATGTGCGCTTTGGAATGGCATGATATATGGTCTGGTTGCCCCCGGCTATACCATGGCGCGTACCGTTGTTGCCGATCTCGCGGGTGAAGTGGCCAGTTTTACCGGTGCGGATATGAGCACCAAACTCAAATTGATGGGCGTTGATGTCGCCAGCATCGGTGATGCCCATGCCAAGTCGCAAGGCGCACTGGTTTACACCTACCAAAACGGAGCCAGCGAAGTCTATAAGCGTCTGGTGGTTAGCCAGGACAAAAAACAATTACTGGGAGCGGTGTTGGT
Source organism: Methyloglobulus sp. (assembly GCF_046714055.1). Classification (GTDB taxonomy): domain Bacteria; phylum Pseudomonadota; class Gammaproteobacteria; order Methylococcales; family Methylomonadaceae; genus Methyloglobulus. The sequence continues at coordinate 7,642 of NZ_JBKKBJ010000280.1, forward strand.
CGGTGAGGTGTCCGGTTACGGCACCTTGTTGCAATACTGCCTGAATGGTATTGAACTGCCGGAAAATCCAGATTCCTTGATTTTGCCGCATCGTTCGGATGAGTCCGTGGGTTTGGGGGCAGATGCCCTGCCGCTTTCCGCCCAAATCTGCTCTTGTTACGATGTGACTAAAGGTGCGATCTGTCAGGCGATAGAAGCAGGATGTACGACGCTAGTCGCGTTAAAGGCAGAGACTAAGGCTTCCACCGGTTGTGGCGGCTGCGCACCCCTGCTAAAATCGGTGATGGACTGCGAATTGCTCAAGCACGGTATAGAGGTCAATACCGATATTTGCGAACATTTTCCGTACACCCGTCAGGATCTTTATAACCTCGTGGTCGTCGGGCAAATCAAAACCTTTGACGGACTGCTGGAAAAACACGGCAAAGGCAGAGGTTGTGACATTTGTAAACCGGCCATCGGTTCCATATTGGCATCGTACTGGAACGAATACGTGTTAGCCAAAGAGCATTTAGGCTTGCAAGACACCAACGACACCTTCCTGGCGAATATGCAAAAAGACGGCACTTATTCCGTCGTACCCCGTATCACTGGGGGGGAAATCAGCCCGGACATGCTGATTGCCCTCGGCCAAGCCGGTAAAAAATACAAACTTTATACTAAGATTACCGGCGGCCAACGGGTGGATTTGTTTGGCGCGCGGGTTGACCAGTTACCCCATATCTGGAAAGATCTCATCGATGCGGGATTCGAATCGGGGCACGCTTACGGTAAATCATTGCGTACCGTTAAATCGTGTGTCGGCAGCACTTGGTGCCGCTACGGCATTGACGATAGTGTGGGTTTGGCGATAGAGTTGGAAAACCGTTACAAAGGTTTGCGCTCGCCCCATAAGCTCAAGTTTGCCGTATCCGGCTGTACCCGTGAGTGTGCGGAAGCGCAGGGCAAGGATGTCGGTGTCATCGCGACGGAAACTGGCTGGAATTTGTACGTCTGCGGTAATGGTGGCATGAAACCACGCCATGCGGATCTGTTTGCCACCAGTCTGGATAAAGAGACCTTGATCAAATACATTGACCGTTTCCTGATTTTTTATGTGCGCACGGCAAACCGTCTGCAACGGACTTCGGTATGGATGGAAAACATGGAGGGTGGCTTGGATTATCTCAAAGCCGTGGTTATCGATGACAAGCTGGGGCTTTGCGGGCAACTGGAACAACAGATGGAACATGTCATCAACACCTACCACTGCGAATGGAAAGCCACTATCGAGGATGAAAATAAACTAAAACGGTTCCGGCATTTTATTAACAGCGACCAGCCCGATGATAACGTGATATTCGTTGAGGAGCGAGGACAACTCCGGCCTGCTGACGAAGACGAACGCAAGCACTTCAAAATGATGGAGGTTGCTTGATGATGCCAGGGATAGAAACATCATGGAAAGACGTTTGTAGCGCAGATGATTTGCAGCCGGATTCAGGTGTGTGCGCACTGATGGAAGGTCAACAGGTGGCTATTTTTTTCGTGGCCAAGGAAAAGGTTGTTTATGCTATCCATAACTACGATCCCATCGGTCGTGCCAACGTCTTATCGCGTGGAGTGATAGGCGATATCAAGGGCGAGCCTGTCGTAGCCTCACCCTTATACAAGCAGCATTTCAATCTGAAGACAGGTATTTGTCTCGAAGACGGACACATCACTGTCCCTGTTTATCCAGTCCGTATTCGTAATGGCAGGGTAGAAATGCAGGCCGTCACGTCGGATGTTATTGAAGGCCTCGCTCACGAAAAGGCCGATGCATGAAATACGATTATTTCATCGCGGATGTTTTTACCACGCAACTGTTTAATGGCGCACAAATAGCCGTATTCCCCAATGCCGATGGTTTAAGCGACACGACCATGAAACTCCTGGCGAGGGAGTTGAACATGTCGGAAACGGTTTTTGTCTTTCATCCAGACGATAGCGATAACAAGCGCAAAATGCGCGTTTTTACCCCCACAAAGGAAGTCGATTTTGCCGGACACCCGATTATCGCAACCGCATATATCCTTGGCTGTTGCGGCGATATTGCCTTAACGGAGCCGATTACACACCTTGTTCTCGAACAGAATGCAGGGCCGATTGATGTCAATATTACTGCGGTTGATGGTAAGCCTACCTTTGTGCAGTTTGCCCGCAAAGTGGTTTCGATTATCGACCGGTTTGCGCCGACCGATGAAGAACTGGCCAGTTTTTTAAGCATCAAGCAATCAGAACTGGATCATAAAAAATACTCGCCGCGTCTGGTTTCTTGCGGCTTTCCCTATTTGATTGTGCCGGTGTGGAATTACGCAACGGTCAGACAGGCTAAATTTAATAGTGCAGCCTGGAGCCAATCTATTGCCCCGCAAACTGCCGCTCAGGAAATTTTGCTGTTTGCGCCCAAAACGCCTTTTGTGGATTCCGATTTTAATGCCCGTTTGCTTGGGTCCCGCATCGGCATTTACGACGATCCGCCCATAGGTAGCGCCATGCCAGCGTTCGCAGCGTACTTATGCTCTTTTGCACATACCCAAAAAGGCACGCATGTTTTTGCCGTCGATAGGGGTGATGCTGAAAGCCGCCGCAGTGTCATCAATCTGGAAATGGATAACAAAGGCCATGAACAATTGGCGTTGCGGGTAGGCGGTGCGGCGGTGCTGTTTGCACAGGGCACTATTGATTTAGGAACGTGTACGAAATAATATGGGCTTCGTAGGGGAAGGCCTTGTGCCTGCCCAGACAACCCCTTGTAGTTATGGGCAACCACAAGGGATTGCTCCTGCGCTAGCGCGGAAACATCAAATATAAATTATTAAAGGTTTGCGATAAAGTATGCTGTTCGGACGTAACATAAAAAATCCAATCAAAATGGCTGATAAGGGCGTGGTCAAATGGACCTATTCGACCTGCGGCTATTGCTCTACCGGATGTGCTATTGAAATTGGCACGAATGCGGAAGGTCAACCCGTTGGATCGCGTGGAGTGGGCGGCGCAGATGTTAATCGTGGCAAACTCTGCCTCAAAGGTCATTTTGAATATGAGGTTTTTGAAGCGACTGGCCGCGCAGCCAGGCCATTGATACGCGACCATATTCATCAGCCGTATTCGGTTAGTGCATGGGATCCGGCGCTGGATAAAATGGCCTCTGAAATCAAGCGCATACAGGCTAAATATGGCCGGGATTCGTTTGCCATTGTTTCGACAGGGCAAATATTCACCGAAGAATTTTATACCCTGGGTAAACTGGTGCGCGGCGTGATTGGCACCAACAACTACGACGGCAATACCACCTTATGTATGGCCTCGGCAGTGTCCGGCTATAAGCGTTCTTTTGGTTCAGACGGCCCACCGGGGTGTTATGATGATTTTGACCATACCGATTGCCTGATTGCCTGGGGTTCCAATCTGCCGGAGCAGCATCCGATTATCTACTGGCGCATGAAAGAAGCCCAGGAAAAGCGCGGGTTTCCGTTGATCGTCGTCGATCCGCGTGTCACGATATTTGCGCAAAACGCGGATATTCATTTACCCATCACACCAGGTACGGATGTCGTACTGCAAAATGCCTTAATCCATGTCATTCTTAAAGAGGGGCTGGAAGATCGAGACTATATCAATGCCAATACCAACGGTTTCGACGAGTTGGCGAAAGAAATCCAAAATTATGACCCTACCAGCGCCGCCAAAATTTGCGGTATAGATGAAGATACGATACGCACGGTAGCGCGGCTTTATGCCAAAGCCGGGCGGGCGATGAGCATCTGGACGATGGGCATCAACCAAAGCACCCACGGATCAGATGGCGTGGTGGGTATCAACAACCTGAATCTGGTGACTGGCAATATCGGCAAGCCGGGCGGCACCAGTCTGTCGATTACCGGCCAGTGCAATGCCATGGGTACACGCGAGTGGTCTTCCTGTTCCGGGTTGCCCGGTTACCGGGCATTGGAGAAACCGGAAGACCGCGAAGAGATAGCCAAGTTTTGGGGCATCGATCCCGAGTTTTTCCCGAAACAGCGGGGGTTAACTGAAACCGATATTTTCCCTGCGATTGAAACCGGAGAAATAAAAGGTCTATGGCTGGTTGCAACCAATCCCATGACCTCGATGGCAAATACGCCACGCATTCGCAAAACCTTGGAGAAACTGGAATGTCTGGTCGTTCAGGATGCGTATGTTGACGTGGAAACCAGCCAATACGCACACATCTTTTTACCGGCTGGTATTTGGGCAGAGAAGGAAGGTGTGTTTACCAATACCGAACGCAGGGTCAATCTTACCCGGCAGGTTAAACAGCCCTATGCCGATTCAAAATCGGATATGCAGATTTTTAACGAACTGGCCAAACGCTTTGAGAACGGTCACACAATCCATTTCCCGGAACGCCCTGCCGAGGTGTTTGAGGAGATGAAGCATCTCTCCAAAGGTCGTCTGTGTGATATTTCCGGCATGACCCATGACTTGATCGAGAAGCAACGCGGCATTCAATGGCCTTATACCGAAGCGCAAGCTGCACAAGATGCTAAGGGTACACCTCGCCTGTATAGCAAATCTGCGACCTTTTGTTATTCAGATGGCAGGGCAAAACTCATCCCCTTGCCGTTTATCAACAATAATGAAGTGCCGGACGGGCAGTTTCCCTTCTGGCTTAACACTGGCCGCCTGGTGGAACATTGGCATACCCGCACAAAAACCGGAAAGATTGGCAACAATAACAAGTTCAGCCCCATCCCGTTCATGGAAATGAGCCCCGATGCGGCAGAAGATTTGGGTATCAAGCATCAATCTTATGTGCGTGTTACCTCCCGCCGTGGGGATGCGGTAGTGATGGTGATGCTAACGCACCGTGTACCCAGAAATATGGTCTTTATCCCGTTTCATTTTTTCGATTGTGTTAACCGCTTAACATTAGGTTTGCTCGATCCTCATTCCAGGCAGCCAGCATTCAAGCAATCGGCAGTTAATATTGAAACCGTAGACCAGGATTTCGCCGCGCAATTAAGCAAGGAATCGCGGACTTATTAGAAGTGTAGTTTGGGTTAGCGGCAGCAACGGTTCCAGACCGTTCGCTTGCACTTCAGCCATCCATGGCGGTCGTAGCGTAACCCAACAAATCGAAGTCGTAGGGTACGCACTGCGTACCTTTCGGTGACTGTATCAAGCACAACGCTTAAAAATGGCACGCAATGCGTACCCAACCCTGGATTAATTATGTTTGAAGTACGCAATGACGAACCCAAATACGCTTTTCTGAATAACACGGAAAGCAAGCAACAAAACTGCTACGGTCATAATATCGAGCTGACCGATGCGAGTAGCGAGTTGAGAAATAAAAGCCTGAATATCAATGAGGATTGCGGCATTGGAGAAAATCCTGACCGCTATAAACAACACGGTTTTTATTTTAATGCCGATAACTGTATTGGTTGTCATGCCTGTGAGTCCGCCTGTAGCGAAAAAAATGATGTCCCCGCGCACATTGCTTTTCGTTCTGTGGGCTTTGTCGAAGGCGGCACTTACCCTGATTATCAACGCATTAATATTTCAATGGCATGTAACCATTGCGATGACCCCGTCTGTTTAACCGGCTGTCCAACCCGTGCCTATACGAAATTTGCCGAATATGGCGCGGTGTTGCAAGACCCGGATATTTGCTTTGGTTGCGGTTACTGCACCTGGGTGTGTCCGTATAATGCGCCACAACTCGATCCCGTCAAAGGCGAGGTGTCGAAATGCAATATGTGTGTAGATCGCCTGGAAGTTAACCTGAAACCGGCCTGTGTTGCCGCCTGTCTTGGTAATGCCTTGGACTTTGGCGTTATCGAAAACATCCCTGAAAACCGCATCCAAGCCAAAACCGAAATACCGGGATTTCCCAACGCGGAAATTACGCAACCGAACATCCGTTTTCAGCAAACGCGCACCACGCACAGGGAAATGACCCGCACCGATGACATGCCGCTAAAATATCATCGGGATGACGAGCACGGCCTGTTCAAGCCGGTTGTTGATGAAAAGCAAGGCAGGGAACGCCACTGGAATTGTCGTAAGCTGCTGACCAGCCA
>NZ_JBKKBJ010000281.1:0-3429 GCF_046714055.1 Methyloglobulus sp.
CACTCGCCCTCAATAAAATTCAGCCCACAACCTTTGCGTTTGTGGCGCACCCTCCCCCTCACAACGCCGTTCTTGGTCAGGCGCTCGCCCCCACATCGCTTGCAGTTCAACATGACCATACCCACCACCGTATCAGGATAAGGCTATATTAAACTAAAAAACTATATTTATGTAAACACTCTCAAAAAGACTAATAACTGTATTTTTAAAACATCGCATTTACCTAAAGCCGTAGTCTATAAATATCCCCGCAAACACGGCCAAGCCAAACCAGTTGTTGTTTAGAAACGCTTGGAAACACTGCTTCTTGTCCCGGTGAAAAATCAATATCTGTTGATAGATTAACAACCCTGCCGCTACCGTTAAACCAAAATAATAAGCCCAACCGAGCTGCTGCATCAGCCCTACTTTCATCAATAACCCGATTATCACCAACTGCAATATCGCCATAATATGGCGGTCGTAATCGCCAAACAGGATGGCGGTGGATTTTACGCCGATCTTTAAGTCATCATCTTTATCGACCATGGCATACATGGTGTCGTAAACCAGCGCCCATAACACGACTGCCAGATACATCACCCAAGCCACGGCAGGAATATTATTAAGCTGGGCTGCAAAAGCCATCGGCACCGCCCAGCCAAAGGCCATGCCGAGATAAGCCTGCGGCAAGTGCGTGTAACGCTTCATAAAGGGATAGCTGGCGGCTAAAAATGCCCCGCCGAATGACAAAAATATCGTATAGACATTCAACATCAAGACCAAACCGAATGCACACAGGCATAGCGTAACGAAAACAGCCAAGGCTTCTTTAGTCTGGACTTTTCCGGATGCAATCGGCCTGAGTTTTGTCCGTTCAACATGCGGATCAAAATCACGGTCTGCGTAGTCGTTTATGACGCAGCCGGCTGAGCGCATCAATACCACGCCCAGGAAAAACACGGTAAATACCAAAGGATCAGGCTTGCCCTCGCTCGCTATCCATAAGGCCCAGAGCGTTGGCCAAAGCAGGATGAGTATGCCGATAGGCCGATCTAACCGTGCCAGCAGGCTGTACTGTTTAGCGCGATCAAACAGTTGTGCTTTAGTGATAGGTATTGCCACAATAAAAACCTGGAATAGAGTAAGGATGCTATTATAATCGCTTAGGATTCAAGATTGTTTGATATTGGTTTTTAAAAAGGTGAATCGTTATGGCTGTAAAAATTTACCACAACCCGCGTTGCACTAAATCGCGGCAAACCCTGCAACTGCTGAAAGACCGTGGCATTGAACCGGAAGTGATCGAGTATCTTAAAACTCCACCGAGCGCTGAGGAATTGGCCGATATTCTGGAAAAACTCGGCATGGAGCCGCACGATTTGATACGTAAGCAAGAAGCAGAATACAAAGCCAATGGCCTGGACAATAGCGCATTGGACAGGAAAACGTTAATCAGCGGCATGGTGAATCATCCTATCTTAATTGAACGCCCGATAGTCGTCGCCAACGGCAAGGCTGCGATAGGCCGTCCTCCGGAAAATGTACTCAGCATATTGTAATTGTCAAACTTCATCTCGTTAACAATGGTAAAAATTTTAATTCTTTATTACTCGCGTAATGGCTCCACAACCGAAATGGCTAACCTTATCGCACGGGGCGTTGAATCGGTAAAAGGCACTGAAGCCGTGCTTAGGACGGTTCCTGACGTTTCCACTGTCTGTGAAAAAACCGCCAGCACCATCCCCGAAGAAGGTGGCATTTACGCGACGTTAGACGATTTGAAAGACTGTGACGGCTTGGCATTGGGTAGCCCTACCCGCTTTGGCAACATGGCCGCACCGCTTAAATACTTTCTCGACAGTACGACTGAACTCTGGTTTTCTGGTGCACTTTCGGGCAAACCTGCCGGAGTCTTTACGTCCACAGGCAGTTTGCACGGCGGACAGGAAACTACCTTATTGTCGATGATGCTGCCATTGATGCACCACGGCATGTTGATATTAGGTTTGCCTTATTCAGAAAACGCCTTACGTGAAACCACATCAGGCGGAACGCCTTACGGGCCTAGCCGCGTAACATCTGATGACATGCCCATAACCGAACAGGAAAAAGCGCTATGCCTAGCGCTAGGTGCTCGTTTAGCCAAAACATCACTGTTGCTCAAACAAGGTGCATGAAAATCGCACCTAACTTTCCTTATCATATTGCCTTGATGGGGTTTTTCGGATTGTTCGTGTTATTGATGTTGTGGAATACCGTTCTTACTCCTGTCTCAAATTTTCCTGTTGCGTTAATGTTGCTGATCACTGTCACGCCGTTGTTATTGCCGATGCGTGGGTTCTTGAACGGTCGGCTGAAAAGTTGCGCGTGGCTCGCTTATATTAGCCTTATCTACTTTATACACGGCTGCGCTGAAGCCTACGTTAATGCCAGTACAAGACCATACACCTTACTGGAAATACTGCTGAGTTTGATGATTTTTTTTGGTGCGACATTTTATATACGTTTATCGGGAACCCGCACCTGAGCATGGCTGAACAACTGCCCGTTAAATTTGAGTTTTGGGCTAACCAAACGTTCGACGGCTTTTATCCAGGCAGTAACCAGGAAATCCTGGCTCAGTTGAGAAAAACCGTTACGGGAACGGGAGAACAATTCATTTTCCTTTGGGGTAACGCAGGTCACGGAAAAAGCCATCTATTGCACGCCTGCTGCCATGAAGCATCCAACCAGGGTTTTAGCTCCTTTTACCTGGATTTATCAGATTCCGTATCAACTAAACCTGAGCTATTTACAGGGCTTGAAGACCTTGAGATTGTTTGCGTTGACAACATCGACGCTCTCGCAGGACGAGAGGATTGGGAATCGGCATTTTTTAATTTTTTTAACCAGCATCGTGACAACAATCAGAGGCTGATTTTATCGGCATCGTGTGCGTCCAGCACCCTTGCCTTCACATTACTCGACCTGCAAACGCGTATTAACTGGGGTCTGTCCTTAAAAATTCAGTCCTTGGACGATAACGACAAAATCGCCGTGTTAACCTATAAGGCACGACAAAAAGGCTTTGAAATTCCCCCGCAAGTCGCAGGATTCCTGCTTACTCATTATGACCGTAACCTATCGTCCCTATGGTTGATGCTGGACAAGCTGGACTGGGCATCGTTGGCTGCAAAACGCAAGTTGACCATTCCTTTCTTGAAGCAGATTCTGGAACAACGCAATTAAATTTATTCAGCGTAGCTGGGCAGCGTTCTCAATTAGGCCAAATAGCAGTGGCGGCTAAGCTGAGCATCGCCCGATAATTACGCGCCAACCGCTCGAAGGGAGTCGCTATTTTTGCGAAAGCTTGTTTTGGGCATCCCAGCCCAAGCAAGCGGCAAAAACTTAACGCGACCGCCAATGCCTGCGGCTGCCCCAGCCGTCCTGCTTCCCTCGTTTTATACC
>NZ_JBKKBJ010000282.1:0-8720 GCF_046714055.1 Methyloglobulus sp.
CTGGACGCCGGAACTTCAAATGCACTGTCGTAACGAGCGCCTAAACTGCCAGGGTCTGAGCCATCAGTGGTATAACGTATTTCCGCTCCACCGGGTACGGCTTTCAGTTCAACTTGCCACTTATCGCCCTGCTGAATCACTTCATGTTTAAGTTGCAGCGTGTTTTCCCATACATAAACGCTGCCCTGGTCATGTTCACCCCGGCTATCGATACATGCAAAAGTAACGCGCATATCGCTAGTGCTAAACCGGGAATAACCACCCTCAGTTTCCGCGACATCCATTGATGCGGAACTGGGCGAGCTATGGCCTAGCTCATAAAGCACCTTGTTTCCGTTGACGGGAGTTATTTTCAAGTTAACCTCTCCGGTATCAGTATTGCGGCTTAACAACTGAACATTGACCTGGGTTTCCGGCTTAGGCGGTTCACGGTTAATAATGCCGCCATCATCAACCCATGCACCCATATCGAGCATTTTTATCTTGAGGGCTTCGAGCGCTTTAGGATCATGAAAATTCCATTCGGTATTGGTCGCAGCGGTCCGAAGCACTTCGTTCCACTGGGATTTTTGTTGATTGCGAAATAATCGCGCTTCAACTTTTTTGCGAAAGGTATCACTGCTGACATCGGTGGTGAATTTGCCTTTTTGTTCCAGGGTGTCACGAATCAGTTTTTCACCGTCAAATTGATTGTTTTCAAAGTGAATCCGGTAATCAGTTACGCGCAGGGCATTGTCTCTACCGGGATAAATAAGGGTGGTAAAGGTTTCTTGTAGCGCACTGCGCAAACTTAGCGTGATTTTGTCCTGTGAGTTTTCGGCATCACGATATTGCTGATCACTGCTCACCATGCGCTCAGCTTTAAATTCTGCCAGAATGTCGTTGATAGCCTTGTATTGTCGAGTTTGCTCTATCAATCGCCCCATGCTGCGATGACTTCCGGTTAAAAATAACACCCCTGTTTTTAAAGTCGGCACTTTCATAGAATTTTTGCCATTCCTCGCTGAGTTTGCTGTTTTGTACGGGATTAGTAGCGGGTTGAGTAATGATTAAGGTTACCCGATCGATTTTCAATTCAACTTATCCAATGGCGGAAGAACTCGCATGTCTTGATAGCAATCACGACTATGCGGCGTAAATAAACCCTCCAAATACTTGCGCAATTCTTTTAAACAACTTTCTTCGTTATAGGAATTGGCCTGGCTGTGTAGTTTGGCCGCCAGGTTCTGGATATTTTTAAAAAATAAACGACCATCGACACTGCGGTGTAAATACCAGGCTTGGGTAGGCAAGTAATCAATGACATTCTTTTTAATGGCTGAAATATCACGCCCTGGCGCACATAAATAGCTAACAATGTCACTGTCTCGCAAACCGTGCGTTGCACCGGGTACAGCCGCTAGTGAGGCCACTAATATGAGTTTGGCTACATCTTGAGCATCGTCTGTTGTCCCTAAACGAATGTCTAACTCTTCAGCTATGGAATGTCCATCTTTCGCAATATCATGGGTAATCGCTTCTGTTAGCGAAGGATTTATCGAACGGATTTCTGATTGTATTTCTTCGTTGTTGAGGTTGAAATCGTACGGATGAACTAATTTCACACGGTCTGCACGGAGCACACCTCTAATGTTTGCAGTGTACATATCGGCAACAATGACCCGCATTAACCGAATTAAACCTCGTGTTTGCTGGAACCCAGGATTTTCTTTAAACCGTGCATACAAATCACGGATTGAAAAATGAAAGGGGTAGGATTCAACTAACTGTGCGGCAAAGGATTCCGGCGTCGCATTGGTAATATCCATTTGCTTGGCTACACGAACGGCTTCAGCGTAGTCCTGGGCGATCCCGCGAATAGTTTCTTCATCTGGTAAGTCAGAAAACAAGCGGGTGCGCAAGATATGGTATAGCTCGTCACCTTGAGGATTAACCGGTTCTAAACGTAATGATGACCGGTTCGCTTCGTTGGCAAGGTTGTCCAATGCTTGATTGAGTTCGTTTGATCCATCTTCATAAGATGCACGGAGATCGGATATAACCACGCAAACATTCGATAATTCAGGACGGTCAACGGCGACCATTAAATTGGATAAGGCGGTATTAGTGACATGCGCCAGTGTGGTTTCACCAATTTCCCTAGCTTTTGCGTTAGCAAAATACGGCGGCAATTCATCCAGAAAGATGATTGTCGGTTCACCCTTGAGTAAATTAATCCATGCCGTGGTACCAGGTGCGCTTAAAGGCGAATATAGGTCACGAAAAACATCTTTTTTGCCCAGTTGATCGGCAAGTTCGCCCCATATACCAAATTTCGCATCTGATTCACGGCCATTAAAGCCAATTACTCGAACTGCGCCTAAACGGGAGCCTTGGACATTATTACCCAGAATCTTTGACCGTAGCGCCGGATTTTTGGCCAATAGCCCCAAAGCAATCATGTTGTGGGTTTTACCCCCACCCATCGACTGGCTGAGTAAGAATGTACTGGCCTGGTTGCTTCGCCCTTCTAACCGTTCAAAGACCTTATCTAGCAAGGTCTGCATTCCCGAGGTAATAAAGTTTTCATCAAAAAACTGGTCAGGGCTGATTCGGTCTTTAAGCAAGTCATCAATGTTTAAAACAACATCTCTGCGGGATCGATCAAAAACACTTTGTCGAGGCTTACAGGTAATACTAAGGTTCATTTTGCATTATTCCCATTTTGATTTTTTACTAGCGTCATTTTTCGGAATTTATACAACGCTGGCTATCTACTGCAACGGCCGGCTTAAAGTTTAGATGTACAAACCTGTAATTGTAATCTAATTCGCTTTTATTATGGGTTTGGGGAATGAAGTTCAACAGCACCACAATGTCCGCTAACGATCATCCTCATTTCCCTGAAACAGAATCTCATGTTTTGTTGTATAACACCGCCCTTCTTGGGCGGTTTTTTTATTTCTGGCGGTAACCGAACTTATACACCCGTCTTGCTACGCTATTGTAGCGAGTGAATTCCAGGACACATCCAGCCGTTCGATGTGATTAATGCCTTTATTTTTTGCCGCCAATGCGCAGCAAATAAATTCACCTAAATCAATATCCTGTATAAACCATTCGCTGGCTTGCCCATAATCCTGAGGGATTCTTAATAGTTCGGTTTGATTTAGTGGATTGATGACACATTGCTTCAACCCAAGCGCGATACCCTTGCCTGTCGCTTTCACAAAGGCTTCTTTACGTGTCCAGAAGCGGAAAAAGGCTTGTGTTTTCTCATTTTCCGGCAGTTGTTGCCAGTAGCTTTTTTCTTCCTCCGCAAAACATTTATCGACCAGTGCATCTAAATTTGTCCTGGGCTTGCACAGTTCAATATCAATGCCTAGATCGTAGTTATTAGCGATTGCCACGACCATCTTATTGGCGGTATGCGATAAATTAAAAACCAGTTCGGGATAATCAGCGAGATAAGGCTTGCCATATTCGGTCTTATGGATACGAAGTTGTTCAGGCATTGCATTGACGACATGTCCCAGCAGAATTCTTAGCCGAGCATGGATTTCCACATAGCGCCTGTGCAATTGCTCATTTTTTATTGTGCTGACATGTTGCTGCTCGGTTGGGTCGAGTATACGCCAATAATGCAGATAATTGACTTCCGTTGTCTCACAATCGCCTTGCCAAAGTTTGATCGTATGGCTATCCACTTAAGGGCTTACCCATGTTTTGCCTACCCCTCGTGGGTCGCTGGCGGCTGTCAATGAATGTGTGCCTTTGTGCAACTGGACGGCTTGCATATCGCCGTACAGACTGCGGGTTTCTTTCACAAAATGGCCCAGAGCAGTCAACTTTGAAAGCTCGCCTGGAGAAAACGCACCTTTCTCATGTTCCAGGACATCGGGCATAAATTGATGGTGAAAACGGGGTTGTCTTACCCAAGAATCAGGGTTATTGCCTTTGGCAAAATCCAACACCCCTAGCAAAACCATCGAGATAATGCGGCTGCCGCCGGGCGTACCCAAAACGGCAATACGCTCAGGTGTTTCAAGAAAAGTCGGTGTCATGCTGGACAGCATACGTTTCCCTGGAGCAATCGAATTAGCAACGCCCCCGACCAACCCATAACCGTTCATGGCACCTGGAAGGCTGGAAAAATCATCCATCTCATCATTGAGCAATACACCGGTACCTTCCGGTGCAAATCCAGAGCCGAACGGCATATTGATGCTTAGGGTAGCGGCAACCCGGTTGCCGTCTTCGTCAACAATCGAAAAATGTGTGGTCTGGGTTCCTTGATTCTGCTCGGGTAGGTCACCGGATAAAAAGCCGCTCGGCAAGGCTTTGTCGGGCCTTATAGTGCTCCGCAACCCGGCGGCATAATCCGCACTGAGCAAACGTTTGACCGGAATGTCGATAAAGTCAGGATCGCCAAGATATAAGGCACGGTCGTGGTAAGCGCGGCGCATAGCTTCTGCTATCAGGTGTTTGTGGGTTATTTCATCCGTTTTTTGCAAGTCGAATCCTGAGAGGATATTCAAGGCTTCGAGCAAGACGATACCGCCGGACGATGATGGCGGCGCACTGGTGATGGTTATGCCCTGATAGCTTCCTTTAACGGGTACACGTTCTACAGCTTGATAATCGTCTAGGTCTTGCTGGCTCCATATCCCACCCGCCTTGCGGACACTATCCACTAATTTATCGGCAATTTCACCACTATAAAATCCGTCCTTGCCGGATTTGGCTAGCTGTTTTAAGGTATTTGCCAAGTCGGGTTGTTTGAGGATTGAGAACGGTTTGGGAACTGACCCGTAAGATAAAAAAATGGCTGCTGCATGGCGGTCTTTTTTCAGCACATCGGCCCGAAAAGTGAGCATTCTTCTGTGCCGTTCCGTAATTGCAAATCCATTTTCGGCATAGCGTATTGCTGGGGCTAAATTTTCCGCAAGAGACAAGCGACCATATTTCTCCGACAGATGTACCAAGCCGGCTGGCAAGCCAGGAATCGCAGCCGCCAACGCCCCGTCCAGCGATAATTTCGGTATCACTTTGCCGGATTTATCCAGGAACATGTCCTTATGCGCCGCTAATGGCGCTTTTTCACGGCCATCGATCAGGGTTTCAACTTGGTCTTTCGTCCGGTGCAACAACCAGTAACCGCCTCCGCCCAAACCTGAACCCGCCGGTTCGACTACAGCCAAAGCTGCGCTCACGGCAACCGCCGCATCAAAGACATTGCCACCCTTGCCGATAATTTCAAATCCTGCCTCAGTCGCTAAAGGGTGTGCTGAGGCAATCGCTGCCTTGGGGTTCTCCGCATTGACTGGGTTAACCCAAAGTAAGGCCCATAAAACACCGAAGATAAGAAATCGATTTCGCATGCTTTGTATTAGTAATTAAAAAGCATTTTGGCTAAATGGACAACAGAAGTGCTATTTTTTGTAAGATCAATACTGTGAAACAATGCTTAGGTCGAGCATTTTTTTAGACTTTAATTAGCAAGACGATATAACTAATTGATGCGATGAGACTTAGAAGGCTACGAACAGAGTGCAATTTACCCCACTTGTTTAGTAACTCGCGAGTTTCCTGTGAAGCTAGATCACGCTCTGGTGCAAGAAGTAAATTATTGGTAGGCATAATCGCAATGAATGTGAACGGCACAACCAAGCCAATAATCATGGCGCTGAAGAGCCACATAACGCTACCACCAAGTAACCATACAGTAAGACCTGCAAGAAAACTTATAATTGCCAAAGAAGCTTGCATCATTATGGCGCGTTTATAACTTGATGCCCATACTATTGAAGCAGTTTTTGTATCGCAACCCATGCGCGCTGGATGTTCGACAAGATTTATGTAAATGGCCGCGCCAGTAAATAGGGTGCAAGACAGTACGGCTATGAGTTGTGTAATTTCTAGCATGCGTCTTCTCCGAAAAAATTAGATTTAGAATTCGAAAGCGTTGGTCAAATCACCTGCGTTAGCCCGAACGCCATGCAAAGGCTCTAAGCCAAATCGCAACGTAATAAATTTGATAATCGAGGTGGTATCGTAAGAAGTGTGGTCAACAAAATGCCGCTTGGCTAAAGGTGAAATAATGATTGCGGGTATTCGAGTCCCTGGCCCCCAGCGGTCGCCTTTGGGCGGCGCAACATGATCCCAAAACCCGCCGTTTTCGTCGTAAGTGACAATCACAACGGTTTTCGGCCAAACCGGGCTTTGTTTGATTTTGGTAAGAATCTTGTCGAGATGCTGGTCACCGGTTAGCACGTCGGTATAACCGGGATGCTCATTGAACTGACCGGTAGGCTTATAGAATGCGACCTGCGGCAATGTGCCCTTTTCTATTGCTTGCAGAAAATCTTCGCCATCCTGTAAATGCAGTTCCCGATCAGGAGTGCCAGGTGCGAACCGGGCATAATAGTTGAATGGCTGGTGGTGTGGTTGAAAGTTGACGGTTCCGGGCTTATTCGTATAAATCACGGTACGCTTGATGTCTGTTGCTTGTCCGCCGTCGGCTAAGGCTTGCTTCCATGCCCCTGCATACCACACCCAGGAGACATTTTTGGCGGTCAGGGTATCGCCAATTGTTTTTGTGGTCTGTGGCAGTAGCGGCAGCTTGTCAGGATCGGCAAATCGTTGGTCACCGTCCTGTGGCGGAGGAATTTGTGAGGGTTGATAGGGTGGTTGAACAGGGCCGACCACATAACCGTCTGGGGTAATTGGCAATTCCCCTCCTTCGAATTTGGGTGCGCCATACATGGCAGATGGTGGGGAATCTGGCTTCCGTTTAAGCAGGCCACGCCTGTCCAGGGGTATCCGTGCGTCTTCGGCTGCCGATAGATTGTACAAGGCGCAGGCGCACACCAGCCATTGATGGTTCAGGAAAGAGCCACCGAATGCCCCCATGAAAAAGTTATCGGCCAGCACATAGTCTTGCGCCCATTTCCACAGCGGCAGTTTTGAGCCATCGTAATAGCCCATGACCAGCCCACCGGCATCAGATATGGCGGCAAACTTATTGTTTTTGCCACCGTTGATTTGTTCTATGTTTTGGTAATAACGGTGTACAAGGTCTCGCGTCCTGGCGGACAAAGGCAAATTCATGGACGGGCGGTCAATTTGAAACGGTTTATTTGGCAGTCGTTCAACCAGTGGTGGCTTACCTATCTCAGTTGCCCAGATGGGCGGCAACTCCTTGAACACTTTGCCGTCATGGTCGATCTGGGTATATTGTTCCGGCGTTGCCTGCTTGATGCCATTAGCGCCCGGAAACAAGCCATAGAGATTATCAAAGCTGCGGTTCTCGGCATAAATGACAATAATATGCTCGATGTCATTTAAGGTAGGCTTCGCTGCGAAACTGGCGGAACTGCAACAGGCAAGCAGAAAAATAATCGCTGCTTGAAGCGGATGGGTCAAGCCAATAGATTTTGCAGAATCAGGATTATTTATTTGGGTAAAATGCTTGGGCTTATTGTTCATATAATGACTTCCGATTATGCTGACCATGTCCATATTTATCGCAAATGTTAACACATTAACTGCCGTAAAATTATCAAGTGTCCTTGTAATAAGAGGTTGTATAAATTCATCAAAAAAATAACCTGATTAGCAAGGGGCTTCAGCCAATGTGCACTATTTACAAGCAGCATAGTTCCGGCAGGGATCCAGAAGCCAAGGATGACAATTAATAATCACATCCTTGTAATAACAATCCCAATATATTTTCATATTATCAGCATAGGGTTATAGTTTTAAAGGGCTAGCCATTTAAGTGCTGTGACCAGTACCGATTATGGTCCCTCCATGGGTGCATAGGGGATTTACTTGCACATGAAGAGGGGTGTGGCCTATGGTTGATGGGTGGGCGGGGGTTTGTGGGTTTGGTCAATGGATTCATAACGAGAGCCTTATAGGATAATGGCTGCATTTGAACCGCTTGTTTGGGGAGTCGCCGGAAAAGAAGGCCACGAAACTCCGATTTGCGCCGGTTGGAACGGAATGCGGACTCGTCGGTGCGCTTGAAGATGATCCGCCTCCACTGCCCTTTGATGAGTTCCGGGCAGCCATCGCTTGAGGAGGCTGGCTAGGCGGTGAACTTCCGGCAAACATACATGGGCTGAGGCGCTGGAGCGGGTCACCCCATGAGGCTTGTGCAGGCAGTCGCCCTCAATGGCATCTGGGGAAGAAAAGCCACCAGTGGATGGCGGCACCCGGCTTAACGTAGTCGAGCAGGGACAAGCGCAACGCCGACGCCCGAGCGTCGGGAACGACACGCAGGCGGCACCAACCGAACCCCTTGGGGCTGGGTCATTCAACGGCCAGCTACGGGCGTCTTGCCCTCCGCTCCCTGCCCCCGCTTCCCAGGTTTGAGGCCACCGATGAAAATCTCGTCGACTTCGACCTCACCGGTGAGCAAATCACGGTTTGGTCGCGCCATCGCAGGGCGGCAGCGGTGCAGCATGGCCCAAGCCGTCCGGTAAGTGCCAACATCGAGACGCTTATGCAGGGTTTTTGCAGGGACGCCATTCTTTGCGGAGGCCATATGCCAAGCGGCTGCAAACCAGGCCATGAGAGGGCAGCGCGTACGGCGAAAGATGGTTCCGGCAGTCACAGCTCCGGCGTTGGCATGGCGCGCACCAAAACCGTCCGCCCTCCATCCGCCATTGGCTAGATGTCCCGCATTGTGGGCAGAAAAAACCGTTGGGCCAACGAAGCCACTTAAGGCAGTCAAG
>NZ_JBKKBJ010000283.1:0-20031 GCF_046714055.1 Methyloglobulus sp.
ATTACCGATATTCTGATGATAGAGGATTATATTTTGCTGCTGATTTTGCTGGCCCGAATGACGGCAGGGACTCCAGGCCGAGATATGATATTTTTCACCCAGTAACGGGCAAGTCTTGTAAAAAGCCCAGTAGGTTGGGTTAGGCTCGCAAATTGCCGACGGTTAAGCATCCCGGACGTTTGGGCGAGCCGTAACCCAACGCTCGACGATTGAATTGCCGCCCAATGTTGGGTTACGACGCACCCAATGGTATGTGGTCGCTTTGTCAATGTTGTCATGTGCGTCTTACCCAACCTGCAAGGCCGTAACGTGTGTAACTGCCTAGTTCACGCTCGCTGCGTGGAAACCAGAAAGTCCGCGCTACTATAATATCCCCAATTTTTTAGCCTTGGCGACTTTTGTCAGAATAGCTAATCAGGCCATTATCATGGATAATGCGCGGCTATTGTTTGAGTTAATCCACGCCGTAAAGTAATGAGAAAAAAGTTAGAGACACTTATCCAGCAAGCCGTTACAACCCTCAAAAAAGAGGGCGTTATCGCTGAGGACATTACCGTCAACATAACACTTGAGCGCAGCCGCGATGCGCAATATGGCGATTTTGCGTCCAATCTGGCGTTGATGCTGGCAAAGCCCACGAAATTAAATCCACGCCAGTTAGCAGAAAAAATAGTTGCCGCTTTGCCCGAGGATAGCGCTGTAAAAAAGGTGGAAATTGCAGGGCCAGGTTTCATCAATTTTTTTATTGATTCAAGCTCACAATCCGACATTGTCAAACAAATACACGAGCTAGGGCCGGATTTTGGCCGCAGCCAAATCGGTGCAGGCAAAAAGGTTCAGGTTGAATTTGTATCCGCCAATCCTACCGGCCCATTGCATGTCGGGCATGGTCGCGGCGCGGCGTATGGCTCGGTGGTTGCCGATCTCCTGGAAGCCGTTGGCTTTATTGTGCATAGGGAATATTATGTCAACGATGCCGGACGGCAGATGGACATCCTTGCCACCAGCATCTGGCTGAGATACTTGGAAGAATGCGGCGAACCTGTACGGTTTCCAGACAATGGTTATCGCGGCGATTATGTCAGCGATATTGCTCTGGACATTTATAGAAATGCCAAAAATGAGTATCGACGGCCTTTTGAGTTGGTGCTGGAAGATATTCCCAAAGATGAATCGCAAGGCGGTGATAAGGAAGCGCATATCGATGCCTTGATAGCCAGGGCTAAAACCTTACTGGGAACAGTGGCATACCGTGATGTTTTTCAGGTCGGCTTGAATAACATTCTTGAAGACATCAAAAATGATTTGCAGGAATTTGGCGTTGATTATCAGGAGTGGTTTTCAGAACAGCACTTGATGGATGATGGTTCGGTAGCAAAAGCACTGAAAAGATTACAAACTTCCGGCCATTTGTACGAAAAAGATGGCGCAACCTGGTTTGCCTCCAGCAAATTAGGCGATGAAAAAGACCGCGTGGTGCGTAGGGAGAACGGCCAATATACCTATTTTGCCTCCGATATCGCCTACCACATGAATAAACTGGACAGGGGGTTCGACCAGATCATCGACATTTGGGGTGCGGACCATCACGGTTATATCCCCCGGGTAAAGGCAGCCATTCAAGCCTTGGGCGCAGATGCCGCCAAGCTGAAAGTACTGCTGGTGCAATTTGCCACGCTGTATCGCGGCGACGAAAAAGTGCAAATGTCCACCCGCTCGGGTGAGTTTGTCACCTTACGGCAATTACGTGATGAAGTCGGAAAAGATGCCGCACGGTTTTTTTATGTCATGCGCCGGTCTGAACAGCATATTGATTTTGACTTGCAGTTGGCAACCTCAAAGACCAATGAGAATCCGGTGTTTTACGTGCAATATGCCCACGCCAGGGTTTGCAGCGTATTGCGGCAGTTAGTTGAGAAAGGCTGGGCCAGGGATATGCTGTCCGGCATGGAATCTCTCGATCAATTGACAGAAGAACATGAACTCAGCCTGTTAAGCACACTGGAACGCTATCCAGAAATGTTGGAACGCGCCGCGCTGACTCATGAGCCACACCAGTTGATTTTATATCTGCGTGAATTGGCGAACGATTTTCATACCTACTATAATGCACATCAGTTTCTTGTGGATGATGCCAAGATTCGTGATGCCAGGCTCAATCTGGTGAGCGCTGTCAAACAGGTATTGGCAAACGGCTTGAAACTGCTCAACATTAACACGCCTGAAACAATGTAATGGCCAGAGACTACAAACACCGTGCACACAGTCGA
The DNA here is from genome assembly GCF_046714055.1 of Methyloglobulus sp. Classification (GTDB taxonomy): domain Bacteria; phylum Pseudomonadota; class Gammaproteobacteria; order Methylococcales; family Methylomonadaceae; genus Methyloglobulus. Next base: position 2,271 of record NZ_JBKKBJ010000283.1, read on the forward strand.
GACACCAGCAACCGCAGGCGTAACAGCCAGGAATCCAGCGGCGTAGGCTTGTTTAAATGGATGCTGATAACGGCATTGATTATCGGTTTTGCGGTGTTTTTGGTGTATTTAAAAAGCCCAGGATTGCAAAAAGCAACCACTTCACCTATAGCCCATGGCCAACCGTTGCCACCTGCAACTAAAACCGGCAAAGCTGAGACTAGCAATAAAGTGAACGCTGACCAGAAATCCAAGGACCAAAAACCACAACCGCCGCAATTCGATTTTTATACCATCTTGCCGAAAAAAGAAGTGGTGGTGCCGGATCACGAGATTAAGATCCGTACCCGTGAAGAGCATGTCGGGAAAAACAAGAAAACCAGCTATATCTTGCAAGCCGGTTCATTCACGAACTTCAAAGAAGCCGATCAATTAAAAGCAAAGCTGGCTTTGATGGGAATAGAATCCAAAATCCAGAAAGCGAAAGTGGAAAGCGTGATCTGGTATAGCGTCAAGATTGGCACCTACGGCCAAATGGGCAGCGTCAACAGCATCATGTCCAGACTACAAAAAAACGGCATGAAGCCAGTGATTATTGAGGTGGGTGGGTAAGCTCTGCGTTACCCCGCCGCTCGCAGGACGCATCCTTCCATACCAAGAACATCGGTTTAACGAAAGCCGGAGAGTGGGTGTGCAGTCTGTGTTTGTTGACCCAGATGGAGTTGGTGATGGCTTTGAATAACAATGGAGAGTTTATTCAATCATCCCCAAGGGCTTGCTGAACTAATGGGGTGTTATTCACGATTTAACTCCAATGATGGCGTGTTGCTGAGGCATCTTATAGCGCTTAGGCAGGTTTGAACACCATGAATCCATAAACGGCCAGCATCGATATGAAAGCAGGGTAGCCTAGCCATTCCCAGTAACGGGCATATTGCCAGTAACGTGCGGGAAGTGGCGTGTCACTGCTAAGGGCGATAGTTGCCATGTTAGACATACGAAGTTGTAGCCAGACAACTGGGAGCCAGCACACACCGGCTAAGGCATACAGGGAATAAGTCCACAATAACCAGTTCTGTGTCATGGGGTAGCCCGCCATTAATATCATGGCAAACCCCGTAAGCGGCTGAATAACAACTGCGGGTGTGGTGAACCAGAAATCGGCTTTTACGACCATTCGGGACACTTCTGCTATGGCCTGAGTGTTGCGTGTCCGATGGATGAAATACAGGTAGAAGGCACTGCCAAATCCCGTCCCGACCAGCAGCACGCTGGAAATAATATGTGTCCATTTCAGTATCAGGTAGGTATTCATTGCTGTATGCCTTCGTTTTTATAAAGTAACCAGAGTAATACAAGAATTGGAATATTTTTAAGTATTGGCCCGAAAGGGTGTAGCCAGAATTCAGGTAACCATATTGAAATGACCAGCGAGTAGATGAATATAAGAAGTGCCTGCACTGTCCATAAGGTTTTGCTGGGTGCGAATAGCGTCAGAAGACCTAATGCTATATCTGCCGTTGATCCCAGATAAAGTGCTGCCAGCGCCGGTGTACCCAGTATTCCGATACGGGCAAGCAAAGCTAAGCTGTCTTGTTGTGGATAGATGCCGAGTGACATTACGCCCGTTATGATCCAAACACCGGCTAAGCTATATCGTATTAGGCGAAATTCAGCGGTTTGCATTGGTTTTATCCGCATTAATAAAAGTCCGATAGCTTTTGGGTGTCCGCCTCAGTAACTGAATAAAATCACTGGCATCTCCCGTATTCCCCGCATTTAGCATGGTGAGGGTATCACTGCACAACGGGCTGGCAGGGATGAAATCGCCTACCCGTGCGGAAAGCCCAATAAGAAAGGAAGGAATACTGATATGTAAAGCTTTTGAATGTTGCAATTGTTGCCGGTAACTGTCCAACATGCCGCGCATGTCGGTTGCTTCTAAACCGACGGCGGCAACAGTTTGGCTGTGTGCGTTAGGATCTGCAAGCCAACGGTTGACGCCTTCGCAAATATCGTCGATATGAACCGGTTGCAGACGCTGCGCGCCGCCTGCGGGCAAGGTATGTACGGGTAAGCTCGCCTGTAACTTGAACATTTTTGCGCTGGCTCCATCGTCGCCGTAAATGACAGAAGGACGTAAAATTAGCCAGCGCATGGAGTCTGGAAGATCGTTAAGGTAAGCTTCCGGGGCACGGCGGGTTTGAAAATAGGGAGTTTCAATGCCCCTATCAATACCTAACGCGGATATTTGCACGATGCGTTTTACCCCAGCTTCTTTACACGCCGAAAATAAGGCGATAGGGGTCTGTTCAAGCAGGAGCTTCATGGGTTGTTTGGCGCTGTCACGCAACACGCCAACCGCATTGACAACCACATCGATCCCGGCGAGCCTGGGTAACCAGGTTTCCTTGGTATTATCTTTACAGTAATCTATCGCAATGTCATCTGGCTGTGACGGCTTACGAACGCCGCGGATAACTGTGTGTCCTGCCTGCCGTAAGGCTGTTGTTAAATGTCGGCCCACAAACCCGGTAGCACCACAGACTAATATTTTCATGATGTCCTCCTAATTTTCTACCTAACCATTGATTGAGCAACGGCCTTCGTTGCATAAACGGCTACGTTTTTCAGCTTGTCGCGCCGCATGTCGGCTCCAAAGGCCAAACAGGTGGGGCAAACCCATCCATGAGAGCGTGTAACGATGCCGGACAACCCAAGGATACAGGCGTTCTGCAATAGGGTATCCCCAAAGTTTGGCAATGGTAGCCATGCCCACGGTTTGGTAAATCACTTCAAACGCAGCGACACCGATAAGCCACTGGCCGTTGGCATCCTGGGCATGAAGGCGATTCATCATCGCAGTTTGGCTAATGTTGTTGGCCTTACAGACCGTATCATCGAAATCCGGCGCAGAGCAATCGATGAGAATCAGTTGGTTATCGGCGTCATGCAGCTTGATATTATGCATTTCGCTGTCACATAAACGGCATGAGGCATCAAAATAGATGGTCAGTGGATAAGTTGTGTTCATGATATATCCTGTAATTACAGTTTCTTCAGTTAAAAAAGAAACAATAAGATAAAAAATTGCATTACTTTATCAGGAACAATAGATCCTGAATTTTGTTCCCAAGTTTCATCATCTTCATCAAGGTCTTGGGTTCCAGTTTTAGCATTTGCTCTCCCCAGGTTGAAAGCGCTTCCATAAAGCCTAAAGCTTCCTTGATCCGTTGTTGCGCTTCGGTGTCTTCCTTGTCTAAATCGGGACTGGCGAGACAATCACGCAGCACACTGATAGTTGGGTCAAATTCCCGTTCCTTGCGTTCCTGCACGACAGTCTTAAACAACTGCAAGACATCGCTGGAAGTGGTGAAATGATCGCGCCGGTCGCCCATAATATGCACGACTTGTATCAAATTCCAGTTCTGCAATTCTTTTAAACTATTGCTGACGTTGGAACGCGCCACTCCTAACGTTTCGGTAATCTCATCCGCAGGCATGGGTTTGCCGATCAGGTAGAGCAGGGCATGGATTTGGGCAACCGTGCGGTTGACCCCCCATTTTGAGCCCATTTCACCCCAGTGAAGGATAAATCGTTCTGCGACAGGATTTAAAATCATGGCATTATTATACATATTCACTTATTTCTGTCAATACAGAAATAAGTGAATATTAATTGGCTTCTGGGTTCCGGCAATATGTCGGAACGGGAAGAAGGGATGTGTTGTGAATTGGCTGAAGATTCTTGCTAATCATTATGCTTGGTGGCGTTAGCCAGCCTTTCCCCTGAAGTTTTCTGAAAACTCTTTTCCTCCGCCACTCGGTTTAACAAAGGCGAAAGTGTGGGTTTAAGGTATTTGATAATCTGCACCGGCAATGAACTGGTAAAGTGGTAACGTCCAGCGTTAGGCCCTTCGACATAAGCCGTGATGACACCAAAAAAGCGGTCACCGAGGAAAAATGCGAAAGTGGCAGCACGGCTGATGAATTTTGACTCCAACAGTCGTCCCCGCTCACCCCATACTTGCTTGCGATGGTCGCCGGTTCCGGTTTTACCGCCGACGATTAAAGGTTTGCCATTACTGTCCGTATAAACGCTTCTCAGACGTGAGGCAGTTCCACCTTCAACGACGCCAGCAAGAGCACCGCGTGCTACCTGGGCAACTTCTGCCGGGAAAATGCGCTGACCCTGTTCCGGAAGCTTATTCAGTATTGTTTCATAAGGCGTTGCCGAGGCGAATTGTAGGCTGTCGAAACGGGTAGCAGGAAGCCTCACCCCGTCATTTTGTAACACACCCATCAATTCAGCGAGGGCAGCGGGACGGTCTCCTGAAGCGCCGATGGAAGTCGCATACGAGGAGGTTAATTTGCTAAATGGATAGCCCACGCGCTGCCATGCCTTGTGAATTTCCTTGAAAGCTTCTTCTTCCAGCAAGGTCATGATGCGCCGTTGCTGGGAGTTTTTCCGTTTGCTTTTGAGTAGCCATCGGTAGACTTCCAGGCGTTGTTCGTAACTGGCTGCCAGAATATTCTCTAAGGGCGCGTTGGGGTGTGTAGTCAAATACCGCACCAGCCATAACTCCAGAGGATGGACTTTGGTGATGTACCCTTGATCTTGTAAATCAAAATTATCAATGGAATATTTGTCATACAGGCCGTAAATATCTTCATTAACTAAATCCGTGCCCTTTACATGGGATTTCAGAAAGAGATAAAACTGATTTTCATCATTATTCGGGTAGATAGACCTATAAAGCATGGAAAAGCGCGAAACCTTAGGCTGCACTTTTTCGGTCAGCAATTGCATGGCTTCTTCGGGAGATTTACCCTGGTACTTGACATAAAACCGCCGTAAATAGACGCGGCCTTCATGATCGGCAAAGCGTTCCAGATATTCCTTGCGTCTGGGATCGGCTGGATCGTCAAGCCAACGCGCTATGCCGTCCGGTTTGTACAGGTGATGATAGGCAACATCCCGCATCAGGCGGATAAACACCAGGTTAGTCGAATCCCGCAAGGCATGGCGCACCGACATAATCTTGCTGTTTTCGGATTTATCGAAGTTATTAAAATGATGCAAGCCGCCGCCAGTATAAAAATATTCATACGGGCTTGCAGAATATTTCCTATCCAGCGCTTCATTCAGCAAATCTTCAAGACCTATATCGCCTTTTGTTTTCAGTTGCTCGATAACCCAGGCCGATAAATAATCGCGGGGATGTAGGGCAATTTGCCTAAGTTCTTCGGGAGCGCGGCCTTGGTAATGCTGGTAAATTTCGGTAATCAGCTCCAAATAATGCACCATCGTGCGCATTTTTGCGGTTGAGCCGAGATCCAGGCGGATGCCTTCGTTGATGTCCAGAGGCTGGTCAAAGCTATCCGTTTGTACCCTTAACAGATTCCCTATCGGATTTTTTTCGAATAACATCAAGCTATAGATAATAGGCGCTAAGTCTATATTGCCATCCAGCATCCGATGCCCAAAAATGCCTGCGGCATGGGCTAGTTCGGGATTGCTCAAACCATGAAGGGCTTTGCTGATAGCTTGCTGTAGATTGTAATCGAGTGTCGTTTTTACCGTTAAATCCAAGCGATCCAATTCATAATTCGATTTAATGCCCAGCGTTTTGGCAAGACGGGTTCGCAAAATGGATTGTGTTTTCTTTTCCGCCATAAATTTGGCTTGGTTCAGCACTGATGTGACCGGCTTTACATTGGTTACCTTGAGCGCAGCATCACGCAATGACGTAGTGATAAAGCCTTGCTTCACCATTAGCCGTAGATAACTGTCGGTCAGTTCTTGCAGTGTTGCGTAACCCTTGCCCAGAAGGTACGAAGGCCGCCTTTGTGACAACAAGGTAGTCAGCACTTGCCGAAAGGCGGTTGCCTGCTGCGGACTAATCTGTTCATGTGACTTAAAAGCTTTTGGGCTGAGTAGCATATTGACTTCATTGAAATCGGCGCCAAACCACGCGGCCAAGCCATCACCCAGGCCATGGACTTCACCTGATTTTGGGGTGGCGGACAGTGGCATAGAGTTGAAGTAAGCGAGGACGATTTGCTGACGCATCTCGCGCGTATCTGGCCCCAACATATACGCGCGGATGGATGCGCTTGCCATCTGGCGAACCTTGTCGCTGATCGAATTGGTATAGCCATTGGAAGAATGCCGATATTTTTCAATTTGTGTCGCCAGGGTGCTGCCACCAGGAACGCTATCGGCAATGCCCAGCTTGTGGGCCATCATTTGCAGGGTGGCAAAGCCGAAGCGATCCCATTCAATGGCAGGATTCAGGGTTGGATTTCGGTCATCAAGTAATTCCTTGTTTTCAATAAACAGCAGCGTTTGCAGGATTAAAGGTGGGATCGCTTGAAAATTAGGGTAGCCACGGCTCGGATAAACAGCACTAAAAATGACTTTGTCAGCGTGGTCAACAATGCTTAAACCAGCCCTGGTTTTTTCTTGATAGATGGGGAATAGCCCATAACTGGCTAATTTGTCCATCATTGGTGAGGACGATGCCTGGGCGGTTATATTGAATCCGGTTTTCTCCAGACGGCCAATAGAGTCTGGGATGAGTGTATAACCCAAGCGTTGGTCATAAGGCCCATAATTTGGATAGCGGATGGATTTGCTAGGCCCAGGATTAAGGTTAAAACTTAATTGCTTGGCAATTTCAGAGAGGCAACGCGCTTGATACTTTGAGGTTGTAATTTCTTGCTGGATTATTTTGGTTATAACAGCAATGACAAGGATTACGACGACAATAATATATCCCGTTAAAAACCGGTGGAGAGCTTGTTTATTCATTTGCGTAAACTGTGATGCCTGCGGAACTTACCGGGATAACTTTATCAATTGCTGATGCCTGAAAATCTTGATCTAGTAGGCATAACATGTCCTGAACAAACTTAAAGTGCACGTTATGCAAATGTTTTCGGCCTTACAGAAAGTTTGTTATGAGGAGGCTCTCTTAGCCTGGAAAGATTCGCATATCATTATAGCAAACAACACAACTCTTGAATGCGTTAGTGCTTTCCAATTTAATTCCTGTGAAGTCCATAAACGGAATAGTGCAGCGTAACGCCGGATTTTGTGCCACGATCCATGCGGTGCATTAAGCAAGGCTAAAGCTCCCTACCTCGACTTTCTTATGCGGGGTACGCAGTGAACATTTCGGCGCTGCCGCTATTTGAACCCTACGGAGAAACGCTGCGGGCTGGGCAACATGCCCCATCCAGCTTTGAGTATCATATCTGAAGCATTATATCTCGATTAAGTTTGGATTATTGTTGATTATATTTGTCACTCGATTGATCCTAAGCCGTGCATTTTCTCCAAAGCAAAATCTTCCAATTCCTTGAAAAAGCTCTCATTACCAGAAATTTCTTCACGCAACCTGGACAACTGGCAAAAAAATTCATCAAGCGTGATGCCTCCGCCTTGCTGGTGTCTGGTTATTCGATCTGCACAAAACTCCCGCCATTTGGAAGTTTCTTCGGGTTGCAGCAATTCTGGGTAGTTACGCGCCCGGTATCTAAATAGCATTTCTGCCAATCGGGGATCGGTAAAGCTAGGCTTAAAATTGGCTAACTGGCCTGGAGGCGTGTTCCTGATTTTCGCCATTTTTTGTTTATCTGAATCCGAAAAAAATCCGCCGCTGTAAATAGCAAGATCGGGATCGGTTTCTTGTCCGGATTCTGCAAAATCATTTTTGGCAAAAACTGCTGCAATTTTTTCTGCCAAGCCTTGAATCGCTTTGATTTTGTCGATATTTGCATAACACGTTGCCAGGTCTATGTTCAATCGTTGCTGATCGTCTGGTTTAAGTACGGACACTGGCGCTAACACCGGACATTTGTTGATGTGTACGGTTTTAAGTGGAATTCTTTCCAAACCTTCCGGCAAATCCGCTGTGGCAGTAAAAATTCTTTGACGGATATCTTCTATTGATAGGGAAATCAGGGGGTCAGGATCAATAGAAAGGTCATACACGATGATCCCGTTGGCATTAACCGGATGCTTGCAAATTGGCAACACAACCGCCAAACAATGGTTAAGGCTGGAATATCTGCCTGATACATGCACCACAGGCTTGAAACTGCCGAACTGGAGTAGTTTGAGGGCTTCGGTTTTTGCCTTGTGTTGCCATAAAAATTGATATAGCTTAAGTTGGACGGTTTTGATTAATTTGGCTAACGCTATCGTGGCAGTGACATCCGATAGCGCATCATGCGCGGCTTCGTGGGCAATCCCATTGGCTTTGGTCAGTGCTTCAAGTTTAAAACTGGGGCGGCCTTCTGCATCGACCGGCCATGTTATCCCATCAGGCCGTAAGGCTTTGGTTGCCCTGACGATGTCAATTAAATCCCAACGGGAATTGCCGTTTTGCCATTCTCGTGCGTAAGGATCGTAAAAGTTACGATAAAGGCACAAGCGGGTAAATTCATCATCGAACCGGATGGAGTTGTAACCCAGGCTACAAGTGTTGGGTTGGGCAAGTTGCTCGTGGATGAGGCGGCAAAATTCGGCTTCGATTACGCCTTTGGATTCAGCAAGTTGTGGGCTGATGCCTGTGAGCAAACAGGCTTCGGGATGGGGTAAGTAATCGGCAGGAGGTTTGCAGTAGACGACGTAGGGATTGTCAATAATATTGAAATCAACATCGGTACGCACTCCGGCAAATTGCGAGGGCCTGTCGCGCCGGGGATCAATACCGAAAGTTTCGTAATCGTGCCAGTAAAGACTAGCTTCTGTCACAAGCAACTATTGCGTACTTTTATCTGCACCTAAACTTGGCCTTCGGCTTCCATTTTTTTGCGTTTTTCACATTTTTCCACACAGACGCAACTGCCCGTGTTCAAGCCACCGCAGGAACCTTTGATGGCGCGTCGCCCAAACATGACACCGACTGCCATGAGTGCAATCACAATCAACATCAACGCAAATGTCGCTAAAAAGTAATTCATTTCGTCACCTTTGTACTTTCGGCAAAGGCGGTTGACATTTTTTCGTCAAAGCCCTTGTCGGAATTAATAATAAAAAACGCCGCGATATGGTTTTGCTCTGCAAATTGGTAACCTTCATCGGGGCCCATCACCATAATCGCGGAGCCAAACCATCGGCTTCCATGGATGTATCACTTAAGATGGTGATGGATGCCAGCTTATGGGTAATCGGTCGCCCTGTCCTTGGGTCAATAGTATGGGAAAAACGTACGCCTCCCACCTCGAAATAATTCCTGTAATCGCCGGATGTCGCCATACCAGTATCGGTTATCGCCAGCACTTTTTCAATCATCCTTTTTTCGGCGGTCGGTTTTTCAACGGCTATTTGCCAAGGTTGACCTTTTTTGTTTTTCCCTTTCACCCTGATCTCGCCGCCTATCTCGACCATATAATCCATTAACCCTAAGCGCTCCAACAATAAGGCCACTTGGTCTACGCCATAACCTTTGGCGATACCCGATAAATCCACATAAAGACCGGGGATGTCTTTTTTGACAAACAGGCCACCATCCTTGAGCTTTAGACGGCTATAGCCGATTTGGTTCAACCGATCTTTGATGACAGCCTCATCAGGGGAGATAAGGTCATTTCATCAGGGCCGAATCCCCACAGGTTTACCAAAGGCCCGACAGTGACATCAAATAAACCGTTTGATAACTGACTAATTTTTATTGATTCTTTGAGGACTTCGTAAAACTCAGGCGAAACAGGTAGCCAGTCAGTCGAAGTGTTCCGGTTGAACAAGGACAGTTCCGAGTCTTTTTGGTACGTGGACATTTGCCCGTTGATTTTATCAAGCAAATCCTTGACTTGGCGGCTGATTTCCTTGGGTGTGAGCGAATCAGGTAACTTGCTTGCCTTGATGTTGTAGCTGGTGCCCATCGTCATCCCGACGGCATTGTACGGGTAATCTTGCGGCTTTTGTTCTGCTTTCTTGTCACAAGCGGACAAAAGAAAAATCAGGAACAGGCTACTGAAATAATATTTAGTTGTTGGTAACACGCTTTAATTCAACCTTAATACTGAGCTTTGGTAAGTGGCACTCTTGTAATTAATAATCTTCCGCTATCTACGCCGACTTCTACCCAGACTTTCAACTTCTTTTAGCCGACCATTTTCAAAGCGCAATAATTTCCGTAACCGCGCACTACCAAAGTTATATATCCATTCTTCGACCAAGACTTCAACTTCCTGATAATGATTTTGACCGTAATTAAAAGCATTATTGGGAAATCGCTGATGACCGTTGAAATTGTACTGTGTAGCATCAGCACGGTTCTCATTACCCCGCCTTACGTAATGTGAATCTATGTAATCGGGTTCTCCGCAGATGTCATAAACATAGCCTTTATAATCGCCGGGCTGGACTAAGGAATGACCGCATCTTAACGCAAACAGCGGTGTTGAAAACAATAAACAGCTCGTAAAAAAAATCCAGTTCAGTCGATACATATCAATCACCCGTGCCTAATTCTCTCAGATTAAGGCCAGTACACAACCGCCCTTATTTATTGCCACAAAGCATAATGTAACTTTGGCAAGATGAATAAAGGCTGAACTGAGCACCGACATTCCACCAAGAAAAAAGCCCTGTACGGAGTGCAGGGCTTTTCTTTAGATTAAGCTAAGGCGGGCAAACCGCTAAATTAGCGAGTACAATCTTATCCACCAAAATCATCCAGCATAATGTTCTCAGGCTCCACACCATTATCGAGTAACATCTTGATGACGGAGGTGTTCATCATGGGGGGCCCACACAAATAATATTCACAATCTTCGGGCGCTGGATGGCTTTTCAGGTAATTTTCATACAGGACGTTATGGATAAAACCCGTATAACCTTTCCAATTGTCTTCAGGCAAGGCATCTGACAGGCCGACATGCCAAGTGAAATTGGGGTTTTCCTTAGCCAACATATCGAAGTCCTCAACATAGAACATTTCACGTTTGTTGCGTGCCCCGTACCAGAATGTCATTTTCCGCTTGGACTTGATCCTGCGTAATTGGTCAAAAATATGCGACCGCATAGGTGCCATCCCGGCACCGCCGCCGACGAATATCATTTCGGCATTCGTTTCTTTGGCGAAAAATTCACCATAAGGGCCTGAAATAATACATTTATCGCCGGGTTTCAGATCAAAAATATAGGACGACATTATCCCCGGCGGTACGCTTTCATCGGCACGAGGCGGCGGTGTCGCTATCCGCACGTTCAGCAGGATTTCTTTTTCTTCAGGATAACTCGCCATTGAGTAAGCACGTAGCGTCGGCTCTTTCACCGTGGATACATAATTCCATAAATTATATTTGTCCCAATCGTCACGATACTCTTCTTCGACATCGAAATCAGTAAACTTGGCAACATGCGGTGGGCATTCGATCTGAACGAAACCGCCGGCACGATAGTTAATGGCTTCGCCTTTGGGCAATTCCAATACCAGTTCTTTGATGAATGTTGCCACGTTATGGTTGGATTTAACGGTACATTCCCACTTTTTGATGCCAAACACTTCATCTTCGACTTCAATGTCCATATTGTGTTTTACGGACACTTGGCAAGAAAGCCGTTCTCCTTGAGCGGCTTCGCGTTTGGTTATGTAACTCAACTCAGTAGGCAGGATTTCACCACCGCCGGAATGAATCTTCACTTTACACTGCCCACACGTACCGCCACCGCCACACGCAGATGAAACAAACAGGCCGTTATCGGCCAAGGCTGCCAATAATTTAGAGCCCACAGGCACATGAATTTTCTTTTCATGATTGATCAAAATTTCCACATCACCTGCAGCGACCAATTTACTTTTGGCGCCAATAATACCGAATACCAGCGCAATCACGATCCCCGTGAAAATAATAATCCCTAATAAAATTTCCAGCATGTCTTACCTTCTTAAAGTTGGATTCCAGAGAAAGCCATGAAGCCAAGCGACATCAGGCCTGCAGTGATAAAAGTAATACCTAAGCCTTGTAAGCCAGCTGGAATATCGCTGTATTTAAGTTTTTCCCGCACACCGGCCATTACGGTAATCGCCAACGCCCAACCAAAGCCGCTTCCAACTCCATAAACAACGCTTTCGCCAAAGTTATAATCACGTTCAATCATGAACAGGCTACCACCCAAGATGGCGCAGTTAACGGTAATTAAGGGCAGGAATATTCCCAACGCAAAATATAAGGCAGGGAAGAATTTATCCAGGACCATTTCTAAAATTTGCACCAACGCGCCGATAATACCGATACAGCTTAGCAATGCCAAAAAGCTCAAATCAACGCCAGTAATCCCCATCCATGCCAAAGCATCTTCTTTTAATAAGGCATGATAGACAAAATTATTAGCCGGAACGGTAATCGCCTGCACAACCATCACAGCAACGCCTAAACCCATTGCTGTGGAAATCTTCTTGGAAACGGCAATAAAGGTACACATCCCCAAAAAGAAGGACAGCGCCAGATTTTCAATAAAAACGGCTTTAACAAATAAACTGATGTAGCCTTCCATTAGTGATGCACTCCTTCGCCATGCGATGACGCATCGTCACCATGTGCGATCGACATGATTTTAAAATCAACCGCTTCATTCTGTTCAGGCTTCCATTGGCGTACCGCCCAGATAATCAGTCCGATAATAAAAAATGCGCTAGGTGGCAATAGCATCAGACCATTCGGGTCGTACCAGCCACCATCTTTAGCGAGTTTAAAAACTTCGTAACCCAACAGTTTGCCAGAACCCAATGTCTCCCTGAAAAATGCCACGATAATCAATATCAAACTATAACCCGCACCGTTACCAATGCCATCTATGAAACTTTCCAGGGGCGGATTTTGCATCGCATAACCTTCGGCGCGACCCATAACAATACAGTTGGTGATAATCAAGCCCACGAAAACCGATAATTGTTTGCTCACATCGTAAGCGACGGCTTTCAATATTTGATCGACGACGATAACCAATGAAGCAATAATAGTCATCTGCACAATAATGCGAATGCTGCCCGGTATGTGCTTTCTAATGGCGCTAATCGCTGCGCTGGAAAATGCAGTCACCAATGTCAAGGCTAGCGCCATAATCAAGGAGGTTGACATCTGAGATGTCACCGCCAAGGCAGAGCAGATACCTAAAACCTGTAAGGTAATGGGGTTATTATTGACTAAGGGGTCAATTATGACCTTCTTAGTCTCATCATTTAATATCGCATTTTTCAGTTCATCGCCTAATACTGCACTCATGACTTAGCCCTCTTAACCGTTCTTACTTTATTTAAATAACGAGCAAAACCTTCTTTGCCCGTCCAGTATCTGACCAAATTAGTGACACCGGTACTGGTTATTGTTGCGCCAGCCAAACCATCAACCTGGTATTGCGAACCCGGTTTGTCATTGTCCACAACGCCTTTAATCAAGGCCAGAGCTGGTTCGCCAATATCCGCGTCCTCAATTGAACCCTTGACTTGGGAAGGCTGATCGATCTCAGCATACACCTTTTTGCCTTTCCAAAGTGCGCGCCACTTAGGATTAACAACCTCGCCACCCAAACCTGGGGTTTCCTTCTGGTCATAAAAATTGATGCTTTGTACCGTTTGTCCGTCAGCGTCTACAGACAGGAAACCATAAAGCGTTGACCACAAACCATAACCGCTGACCGGCAAGATAATTGACCTGATTTTGCCGTCCTCCTTAACCAGGAAAACCTTGGCTAGCTTGGCTTTTATCCTGATGTGGGCAATATCTTTGTCTTTAGGAATGGCAACACTCTGAGCCGGGTCTTTAGCCGCTTTACGTTGGTCGTATTCATCAGCATTGATATTTTCGACATAATCGCCCGTCTCCAAATTGACTATTTTAGCTTCTATTCGTTCCCCGAAAGCAGCATCAATATCGGTATCATCTTCCATCAAACCTGCGACTTCAAGAATATTCTTTTTCATGTCCAGGTTTTTGTTGTAAACCTGCAAAGGCTTCAAGGCAACCGCACCAAAGGAAACCAGCACCGCACACACTAAACAAAGTGCGACTGCAATCGCAATGGTTTTTTCCAGGCTATCATTGCCCATAGCCAGGACTTTTTCTTTGTAAACCAGGAATTTTTGATAATGTTTACAATTATCCAGCGCAGCACAGAATTTTACGTAATGCCCGCTTTTCTTGATGACCTTAAGCATGACGTTTCATCCTTCTTCTGATATTGGCTTGTATAACAAAGTAGTCAATAGTGGGCGCAAACATATTGGAAAACAGGATAGCCAGCATAATCCCTTCTGGAAAAGCCGGATTGACCACCCTGATGAGTACCGTCATAATCCCAATCAGCGCCCCATATATCCAGCGCCCCGTATTGGTCATTGCGCCGCTGACAGGTTCGGTTGCCATATAGACCATACCGAATGCGAATCCGCCCATCGTCAAATGCCAATACCAAGGTATAGCAAACATTGGGTTATCACTGCCGATCACGTTAAATAACAGCGATGTCGCCACCATGCCAAGAAAAACGCCAGCCATGATGCGATAAGAAGCAATGCGGGTATAAAGCAGGAACGCCCCGCCTAACAAACAGGCAAGTGTTGAAGTTTCGCCAAGGCAGCCCGGCTCAAAACCGAGAAACGACTGGAACCAAGTGTAATTTCCGGCATAAACTGCTTCAAGCCCACCGTTTGCGGCCAAGGCCAATGGTGTCGCGGCCGTAAAACCATCGACGGCTACCCAGACAGAATCCCCGGTGATGGAAGCAGGATAAGCAAAATACAGGAATGCCCGTCCGGTTAACGCCGGGTTAAGGAAGTTTTTGCCAGTGCCACCGAACACTTCCTTGCCAATGACGATTCCGAATGATATGCCCAATGCCACCTGCCATAAGGGCATATCGGGCGGCATAATCAATGTATAAAGCATAGACGATACGAGGAAGCCTTCGTTGACTTCATGCCCGCGTACCGTCGCAAACAGCACTTCCCAGACACCACCAACCGCCAAAGTGACGATATAAATCGGGAAAAAATACAACGCCCCGTGGATCAGGTTTGAAAATGGGTTCACGGTGCTATAGCCGAACAATGACATGAACATGCCACGCCAGTTTGCTATTTCTTTCACGCCCATGACTTCCATCGCATGGTTGGCCTGATAACCGGTGTTATACATCGCCATCAGCACACAGAAAAAAGTCGCTATGACCACAAAAGTCATCGTCCGTTTCAGGTCATTGCCATCCCGTACATGGGTAGCGCCGTGCGTTACATCGGCTGGAGTGTAGATGAAAGTATCCACCATCTCGTACAATCCGAAATATTTTTCGAGTTTTCCGCCTCTTGTAAAATGCGGCTCAAGCCTGTCTAAAAAATCTCTAGCCGACATTACCCTTCCTTCTCAATTTTAGTTAAATTCGCTCTCAGTACCGGACCGAAATCATGCTTTCCAGGATCCACGAATGTAAACAAAGACACGTCTTCCTCATCCAGTTCAAGGCAGCCCAGCAACTGGGCCTGATCGGTATCGCCAATCACCATGGATTTGAGCAACGGTGTCGGCAATATATCCATGGGCATGACTGTCTCATAGACACCCACTGGAACAATCGCCCTGTTACTGCCATTCTTATCGGTAGTTAGCGGGAATTTTCGGTTAGCTTTGCGATCCTGACGGCTTTTTATATACACATCCAACGCGGAATACTTGTCTTTACCTGGCACAATCCAGCCAAAAAGCTCCCGGGCGCGCCCTTCCTGCAAAGCTGAAATCTGGAGATGGTAGCAACCCAGATAGGCCGCCCACTCCGTTGCCTGATGACCATACAAGACAGAACCTGAAATCACCCGGTTTTCAACGTCAGCCAGTTCACCGGCGACTAAATCATCTGTATTGGCACCAACTCGGGTACGAATTAATCTCGGTTTCATTACCGTAGGGCCCGCCAGTGAAATGACCCGCTCAACATTAAGCTTGCCGGTGGTGAACAACGCACCTATCGCCATGACAGCCTGATAATCAACATACCAGACAAATTTGTCTGCATTGACCGGATCAATAAAATGAATATGTGTGCTAGGCAATCCCGCAGGGTGGGGGCCTACAAACTCAGCGACATCAACTGAACTGTTGCTCCCTGTTGGAATCTCCGCCCCTTTTGCCTTGCAGACGTAAGTTTTTCCTTCGCTTAATCTAGCCAAAACAGCCAAACCATTTGCGAAATCTTTGCTGCGGTCTTTGATAATAATGGCAGGGTCAGCCGCCAACGGGCGGGTATCCATCGCCGTCACGAAAATAGATTTCGGTTTACTGTCAACCGCTGGAATTTTTCCATAAGGCCGCGTCCGTAACGATGTCCATAAACCGGATTTCAACAGATTGGCTTTTACCTTTTCAGCATCTAGCTTGGATAAGTCGGCTTCCTTATATTTATCGAATGAAACCTGCTCCGTTCCAGTGAGTTCGACAACGACGGATTGCAAAATGCGTTTCTCACCGCGATTGATGTTTTTGACGACACCCGCGCCAGGCGAAGTGAACACAACTCCGGGATTTTTTTTGTCCTCAAAAAGGATTTGCCCTAGCTTGACCACATCCCCTTCATTGACCATCATCGTAGGTTTCATCCCTACGTAGTCCATCCCCAGAATCGCAACAGATTTACCTTTGTTGCCATTCTCAATAACTTGTTTAGGTTCGCCCGTTATCGGTATGTCCAAACCTTTTTTAATAAGAAATTGCATTTTGATAAGCCCGCTCTCCAGACGCGTTGCAACGAAACCATTCCTGAGCTAATTCGACCTAGCTAGGCCCTATACCTACAAATATAAATCATTTGCATTACACCACAAAAACTTCATTTCCTCAACCAGGGACGAGGCGAAAACACTCAACTTAAGCAGCCTTGACTCGGCTTTGTCCTGTCTTGCCACTGCTTTAAAAATTAAGGCCGTTTGCTCGAATGGCGATAGCTTGCTGCAGAATTTATCCACTCGCGCGGCCTTCATTGTCAAGCAAATAATTTTTAGTTATCGAAACATCACTTATCAAGATTTTACCGCTAGGGGAATTTTTCCAAGTTTGCAGCCCCATATTGGGCAGGTCAGCATTGGCGCGGCTTTGAATGAGTTCGGGGCAGTTTTGCCCGTGATTGCCCATTCCAACTTGTTTTGTACCGTTTGATAAAAAGTCTTGGTCTGTTCGTCATTGACAGAATAATCAATGCTGCATTCTTTATAAAGATTGGTAATTTTCTGATAGAACCGCCGCTCACTGGCACGGATTTCCCGAATCCGCTCCAGCAATTCATTAAAATAATCAATGCCAAAACGCTTGCCTTGTTTGAGCCGTTCGTCATCCAGCACAAAGCCCTTGACGATAAATTCTTTCAGCGTTGCCGTTGCCCATATACGAAATTGGGTAGCATGGTGGCTATTGACTCGATAACCGACGGCAATAATCGCGTCGAGATTGTAAAAATCAATCTCCCGATTGACTTCACGATTGCCTTCACGATTGCCTTCCTGTTGAACTACTCGAAATTTTCGAGTAGTTGCCTCTGCCACCAACTCACCGCTTTGATAGATTTCTTTAAGATGGTAAGTGACTGTATGGCTTTCAACATCAAACAATTCAGCCATTTTCTTCTGGCTAAGCCAAAATGTTTCGTCTTCATAAATAATACCAATCACAGTAAGTTTTCTTATCAATAGTATGGGGTTATAATTCCACTTTAAAGTAAAACCTAAAGATGGGAGGCACCTATCGCCCGACCAAGACGATTACCCGAAGCGCTGCAGGCGTA
>NZ_JBKKBJ010000284.1:0-6965 GCF_046714055.1 Methyloglobulus sp.
TGCAAGTTACGCAAAAAATAATCAAAACAATTGAAATCAATTGCTTAGCCCAGAGTTTACTTTGTACAACCTAATCCTCAAAACCAGACTGTGGCTCATATCAACCATTGCGGTGAAGGTCGGCCAGGAGCGGATGGTCGCGACTGCCAAAACGGACGATTGGTTTAGTTTTTCCCGTTGATTTTGAACCCTGGATTTCGGCAATCAAGGCCGGAATGACTATATTGGGAAATAGTGATCAGATAATCTCTCCAATTAGAATTACGTAGAACTGCGAAAGCATGATTGGGTAGTCGAAAAAGCCCATAAACCACTAATTATTAGAGAAATTAGCTGTCAATCAGCATTCAAAAATTACCACCTTCAGTGGCCATTTTACCAGTCAATGTATTCAACTAAATATTGAAATACAATAAGATCAATTTACTTGCCCAAATATGAAACTGTTCATTGGCAAATATTCAACCCTGATTGACAGTCGGAACCGACATACAATATTTAATACCAACTCAAATGGGCAATTTTCACCGCTGTTTTCCTGGTTCTCTAGAAATTTCCTATACCGCATAAGCCTTATATAAAAAACGAAGAAGAAAATCTATTGAACAATGAACCCACTGATTCCGGCACTGCAAAAATCAAAATATTAAGCCAACTAGGGGTGTGTTTTAAACCTTGAAACCGCCCCTTATAAGTTCAGGATGCTACTGGCGTTTGTTGTACTGATGGTTGCAGCGGGTTCGGCATTATCTCTGCCCCTAGCGATTAGGCAGATTGTTGACCAAGGATTTTATGTTAATCAACAGGCCAAGATTGATCGATATTTTCTAGTTATACTGGCAATTGTAGTTGTGATGTCGGTGTTTTCCCCTGCCCGATATTATCTAGTGATGTGGCTGGGTGAGCGGATTGTTGCAGATATACGCACGACTTTATATCGGCATGTGCTAAATATGGATCCTTTGTTTTATGAAATAACGCCCACTGGTGAAGTATTATCCAGACTGACTACCGACACCACCCTGGTGCAATCAGTCGTCGGAGCCGGGCTTTCTGTTACCCTGCGCAGTATCTTATTACTGCTTGGTAGCCTGTTTATGTTGGCTATAACCAGCGCACAACTAACCGGATTGATTCTCGTGATGGTGCCCTTGGTACTGGTGCCAATCATTTTCTTTGGCCGTAGAGTCAGGCGCTTATCCAGAATTAATCAAGACTGTATTGCCGAATCCAGCGCACTAGCCGGTGAGACCTTGAATGCGATACAACTCGTCCAGGCGTATAGTCTGGAATCGTTCAGTAGCGATCGATTTAATGACTCGGTGGACATGGCATTTTCAACTGCAAGGCAACGCTTGAAAGCTCGCGCCTTATTATCGGCTTTTACAATATTTATCGTGTTCACTGCCATCATGGCGATTATCTGGTTGGGAACCCGGTTCGTCATGACGGGCCAGTTAACGGTGGGTGAATTAAGCCAGTTTCTTATTTACGCTATTATGGTCGCCACCAACACCGCAGCGTTAAGTGAAGTGTGGGGCGATATGCAGCGTGCCGCAGGTGCATTGGAACGTATCCTGCAATTATTGAAGGGACAGTCTGGATTACGGTTAACCGAACATCCACTATCGATCAGCTCCTCAACTGTTGAGCATATTCAGTTTGATAAGGTGTTCTTTCAATATCCCTCGCGACCCGGACAACATGCGCTGGAAAACTTCTCATTGACCATTGCTCCGGGAGAGTCTGTGGCGTTGGTGGGGCCTTCCGGAGCAGGAAAAAGTACCGTCTTACAATTACTCTTGCGTTTTTATGATCCCAGCAAGGAACAATTACCTTGGGTGGCATCGATATTACCCAGGCGGATATTAGCCAGTTACGCAGTGCCATTGGCATTGTTCCGCAAGACACCGTCATTTTTGCAGCCAACGTCATGGAAAATATCCGCCTGGGTAATATCGATGCCACCGATGCCGAAATTAGACTGGCAGCCCAAGCGGCTGCCGCCGATGAGTTTATCCAGCGCTTGCCGGACGGCTATAACACTTTTCTGGGTGAGCGCGGTATCAGGCTTTCCGGTGGACAGCGTCAACGCATCGCGATTGCGCGTGCCATACTCAAAAATCCGCCGGTGTTATTGTTGGATGAAGCGACCAGTGCGCTGGATGCAGAAAGTGAAAAACTGGTACAGGAAGCGATGGAGCAATTAATGAAGAACCGAACGACACTGGTCATCGCACATCGTCTTGCTACTGTACTGAAAGCGGATCGAATCGTCGTGATGGAACAGGGCCGAATCGTCGCTATTGGCAAGCATCAGGAATTATTACTCCAAGGAGGTATCTATGCTCGACTGGCAGCATTGCAGTTTGGTGAAACCCATTTGTTTACTGATGATAGTGGCAAGTATTCAATTCACTTGTAGCCCGCCAACTCAACATAACCCTGGCCTGAAATGGGCTTACCGTTTTTTGTGCCATTAACGCTGACTGCGCCTTCCCAATAACGATAACTGACATTGAGTTCCTGATCGTTTATTAAAGGAACAATCTCAACGTCAAGACTCTGACCAGGAACTGCCAAGCGCCAACGCGAAGGATAAGTTATTTTTGAATGTGGGCTTTTCCAGCTATCGAGAGTTTTAATCGTGACATCGTACTCTTTAAGGGAAATTTTCGCGTTGTCTGCCAGAACGAAAGAGCCGGAACTGTTACTATCCCGTTGGCCGTCTTTACGCCGTAGTTGATAAAACATTAATTCGGTATTATCAGCAAGTTGCAAGGCAAACCAATCCCACCCACTCTGTTCATTTGACAAGGCGCTGGTGCTCCATTCCCGGTCCATCCAACTTGCACCGGTCACTGAAAATTTATTACCGGCAACACTGACAGTGCCCTCAGTTTCCAAGCGAGGATAGGAATAATAATAGGAGGCATTGCCCGGTTCCCGGCTTTTCTGGCTCAAACCCTGGTCGCCTTGCAGAACATATCCCTTTTGTGATGTCAATAATAGGTCAATTGCAAAGTCGTCGCTTTTAGCGTGTAGCCGGAGTGGAAAGTCTGCCTTGCCCTCAGTCTTTGCCGACCAGTCATAAAGCCAAACCTGATATTTTTTATCGGAGGCACCGGCAAGACCGTTTCCCGCCCGGCTAACCCGTTCATCGGTGTAAAACCGGCCCTTCTGGACATCGGTCAAGGTTAAATGTGCCATATACAGCTGATTGTTTCGCCAGAGAGATTTTGATTCCGGCAGCTCGGCCTTAAGAGCAAAACGAAAAAAAGTCAGCTCGTAGCCGAATTGTCGGCCTTGTGTATTTTTCAGGTTACCGGTGAAGTACCACCATTCAGTCCGGTATGTATTGTGAGGCCCGTGGTCGGTTGGAAATGTAAATTGTTGCAGCTTTAATGCTTTTGCAAAACCTTTATCCTCTTTGGATAAAACAGTATCATCCTTTTTGGAAAGTGTTGAACTGAAAAAACTATCGGCAACAACCCTGATATCGGATGGAAAAAAGAAAGGTTGCCACCAAACAATGGCCAGCAATATCATCAACAATACGGCGACCAACAGTTTTGTTCTCATTCCGTGCGCAACGCTTCGGCAGGTTGGGTCTGCGCCATTTTCATGGCAGGAATAACGCCGGCAAGCAGTGCCGCAACAAAGGCCAAAGCCAAACCTTGATAAAGAACGCCTGAATCAAAGTAAAATGCCATCGTCCAACCGAATGATCGTTGGTAAACAACAAAAATCAATACATAAGCCACGATAAATCCGACCGGAATGGCAAGTAATCCCGCAACCAGCCCCATCAATCCAGTTTCACCGATTATCAGCACCGTTAACTGTCTGGAGGTTATCCCTATAGCCCGTAAAATACCCAACTGCCGTGTTCGCTCAAACTGTAAAGCCATTAAGGCGCTGAACACACCAACAAAAGCAATAGCTGCCGACAGCCAACGCAATGTTTCGGTAATGGTAAAGGTCTGCTCAAATAGCTCCATGGATGCTTTATAAATTTCCTGATTGGATTTCACGGATTGCTGGACAGTCAGCAATTGACTAATCCGGCTTTCCAGTTGTTTTAAATCGGCGCCTTCCCTGGCATAAACGCCAATGCCGGAGTAACCCAAATCGGGCCAATAGCGTTGGTAATTCTGCCGACTCATCGCCAAATGGCCTTGATCGCCACTGTAATCAGCATAAATGGCGATGACTTCAAACGCTTGTTCGCCTTGGCCGGTTTTCACTAGAATTTTTTGGCCTAACTTAACAGCATGATGATAAGCATAAGGCTCCGTTACGATCAACGTCCGTTGGTCTTCGAACCGGCGCCAAAGATCATCGTCAACTTTATGTTTAAAGATAAACCCCTGTTTGGATTTTGCATTTAACTCAAACACCGATATTTTAGTGAGTTGATTGTCAGCGATTAGCTTTGTATGCAATGCGCTGCTTAGCATTTGTACATCGTCAAGCTTAGCTATTTTTTCCTTCAAGCGATGACCTGCCAGGGCCTTATCGACAGTCATTTTGTCACCGGGCAATGCTACATAGAGATCGGCGGGTAAGCTGGAATGCAGCCACTGCGCAACCGTCTGGCGAAAACTGCCTATCATCAAGTCCATCCCTATCGTCGCAGACACTGCAATCATCAATGCAGCGATTGCGATGCCTGTCCTACTGATTTCTGCCGAAACCATGCGTGGGGGCAAACGCCCCAAAATCCCTAAAAAACGCCCGGATAACCGTTCAATCAGTTTCATCAACAACAAGGTAAGCACTGGGGTCAGCAAACCAAATCCAAACAGGATCAGGAAAATGCTGGCTAAACCTAAAGTGATACTTTTACCGGAAAAGAATGCCATTGCCAAGCCTCCGAATATCAATACAAAACTCATTAGCCCCGCTGTTTTGATTAACCGACGTATCCTCGATTCCAATTGGGATCTCGCCATTACTTTAACGACCGACAAGCGCGTCGCTTCGAAGGCAGGTGGCAATACTGCCAGCAAGGTAGCGCTTATGCCTAACAATATACCCTTGCCGATTTGTAGAGGTGTAATCATTAAAGAAGCCGTGTCAATACGAAAATAAATGGCGTTAATAGTTCCTGAGATCAAAACTAACAAGCCTTGCCCAAGCGCTATGCCGAGTACGATACCCAGTAAAGTACCGATAATCGCCAACCATAAAGCTTCGCCAATAATCAGTTTAAAAACCTGCTGCCGTGTTACACCCAATAAACGCAAACTGCCGATCAAGCGCCGTCGTTGCATGACCAGAAAGGTCATCGTGTTATAGATTAAAAACATGCCCACCAGCAATGAAAGCAGGCCTAATGCCTTTAAGTTGATGGAAAATGCCCGGGTCATTTCCCTCATGGATTCCACTTGGCTACCTATGGAAACCAATAAGGTATTGCCTGGCAAAACCGTTTGTATGGCCGCCAAGGTTTCAGGTGCTTCCTTTTCCATTAACACTTCAATCGAACTAAGGCGGCCAAATAATCCTAATACCTCCTGGGCTGTGGCGATGTCGGTAATGATCAGGTTAGACAATACCTGTCCTGAAACGGCGTCGTTAAAGGTAAGCAAACCGATGATTTTTAATTGTTGCGTACCCTGGTCAGTAACAATGGTTAACGGGTCATTGATTTTCCGATTCAATCGCTGTGCAGTTTTTTCACTCAGCAGCGCACTATTCGGTTCCGCAATTAACCGGGTTAAAAGATCTGAGGGAGAATTTTTTTTTTGCTCGTTTCGCCAGCTCGAATGTAGCGGTTTTTCAATGAACGGATCGATTCCAATCAATTTAAAACTCTCTTCATCCGGCTGTGCTAGCTTTACATAGCCAGTTACCACAGGTGACAAATTAGCGATGCCCAGATCAACCCTTAACCGGGTATACAGTTTTTCATCAAGCCCCCCATCACTGGCAATTATGCGATGTGTTGCAGTCCCGGAAAATGCCTTACTCGCTTGATTAAATGATTTGAGCGAACTTTCCATCGCCAACTCGATAGCAATGACTACCGCCACACCCAGGGCAATCCCTAAGATGGCCAGTGCCAGTTGCCAAGGATGCTGCCATAAAAAATTACGGCTGGAACGGTTAAGGATTGAATTCATTCGAGATGCAATGATTTGTTACGGATGGAAAAAACCCGGTCGGCCTTACCGATGACTTCCTGGCTATGGGTCGCCATAATCAGGGTCTTGCCTGCTTTCCTGACCAGAATATCCAACAATTCCAATACCTGTCCGGCGGTATCCAGATCCAGATTGCCGGTGGGTTCATCAGCAAGGATCACATCCGGGTCATGGATCAGGGCGCGGGCTATCGCAACCCGTTGTTGTTCACCCCCGGACAATCGGTCCGGATAACTATCAAGCCGATCGGATAACTTTAACTTTTCCAGTAATTCGGCGACACACTCACGATCCTTAAGGCTCAATCGCTTGATTAATTCCAACGGCAACAGAAGATTTTCAGCAACCGTCAGGGTAGGGATCAAATTATAAGACTGGAATACAAAACCAATATGATGACGGCGAAACAGGGTACGGTCATGTTCGGAAAGCCCGGTAATATCCGTGCCATTAATGATAATCTTGCCGCTGTCGGGCGGATCAATGCCACTGATAAGATTTAGAAAAGTAGACTTGCCCGAACCGCTACGACCGAGTAAAACAATAAACTCGCCACGACTGACCTGCATAGTTAATTCGCTGAAAATTACATGCTGCTGTTCCGACTCCTGATAACTTTTACTTAACTGTTCAATTGATATGGCTGCTTCTGTAGTCATAGCGGCTTCATCACAAAAGTTCCAAAACTAAAGGCTATGTCACCGTTAAATATTGAAAATTCCCCAGGGCGGCATTCAGCAGCATTTCCGGTGTGAGTGGTTGGTGCTGTTCAAAAGCCCGTCGCCAGCCCAGGTAGTTTGGTAGGTAGCGGGTTGC
>NZ_JBKKBJ010000285.1:0-2581 GCF_046714055.1 Methyloglobulus sp.
CGTGCGTGCTCAAGGTAGGCCGCACATGCCACTTCGTCCGGGAAAAGTTGTTGGAACCCGGGAAGTGACTTCGGGAACGGCAAACCATCCCGCCCAAGCACGTCGATAACCATGATTGCACCAGCTGTACAGATGCCCAGCATTCTACCGGTAGTGGCTGTCTGTGACAACCGGATAAGCACGGTTGGAAGTAACTGTGTTTACTGACCGCTGCAATCGAAAAGAAAAGGCTTGCAAAAAAGAGGAGTCCGTATATGGGGTAAGATCAATACACCGCCTGGGCAATATTACGGCCAACAGCCACCACCCTCCCAGCTACCGGGATGGACGTTCCCATCAAGGTTTGGCAGGGGGCGTTGTCGGCAGTGTGTTAGGTTTTGAAGTGGGTAATGGTAATCCGTTAGCTACTGGCCTTGGTGCGGCTGCGGGTTCATTGATCGGCAACGAAGTGTCAGGCAGACGCTAGAACAAGAGTTTGTTGAAAAATTTTTGTATTTAGTTTTGTTGTTAAGCAACCATTCATGTTCAATCAGTAAAATGTTAACCAAAGATAAAAACAAACACGCTTATTTTGATAACATTGACAATAACTAAATAGGAATAACGCCATGAAGAAATTACTTAATTTAATTCAGTTAACTGCAGTTGCTGTGCTGTTTTCTTCCGCTGCATTTGCGGACGATGGTGATTGGGGTGGGCGCGGCCATCACGGTTGGGGACATCATGGTGGTCGCCACAGCGGGCATCATGGTTGGGGACGCCATGGCGGTCACCACGGACACCATGGCTGGGGACGCCATGGCGGTTACCTCAGACAGCAAGTGAACAACTACTATCCGCAACCACAGGCAAATTATTACTACCAGCAACCGCCGGTAGACTACTATCCACCACAACCTCAGTACTATGGCGGTGGATATGATGGCCGTTCACATCAAGGATTGGCTGGTGGCGTGATAGGCACAGTATTTGGTTATGAGCTAGGGAATGGACACCCGCTGGCGACCGGTATAGGCGCAGCAGCAGGCTCTTTCTTAGGAAATGGAGTGGGTTGGCGCTACTAGGACGTACCAGGATAAGCCGCCAATCTGCCAGGGAGCAGGCTTTTTTTGAGACTTGGTTTAACTGAATAGCCAAGCTAAACCAAGCCTCTGCTTTTCTATTACTCTGATTGTTGTAATCAGCCCTTATTTGCTTCTGCAAACCCCTTAAAAAATCTCCAATCCCCCCGTTCGCGCAAAAGTAGAAAAATAGATTAAACTTACCGATTGTGAATTATCAATAACTTCAGGTAGGTTTAGTTTCATGATGCCAACTAGCAAATGCTTTGCTCTTGTTGCTGTTTTCTTGGTTTTGACAGGTTGTGCCAGAACTTATCAAGCTAGGCATGTCGAGACCACAAATTTCCTTGATGATTATTCCCTGCTAAAAGAAGGCGAGGAAGATGATGCCTTGTTGAGTTACTGGAAAAAAGGAGTCAATTGGGCAACGTATAAGAAGATCATTTTAGAGCCTGTCATTATCAAGAAAACGCCGAATTCCGATCTAAATGAAATGACCCATGCTGACGGCTATCGGCTAAAAGAACTGCTGGATTACCGGATGCAGGAAGCCCTAAAAAAGGGCTTCAAGCTGGTCAACAAACCCGGTGCGGATACCCTGCTGGTGCAATTTGCCATCACCGATGTGGAGACATCGACAGTCTTGTTGGACATGTTTTCCTCTGTTTATCCCTCAGCCCGAACCTTATCCGCTCTAAAGCACATGGTTACCGGGACGGAATCATTCGTCGGTAAAGCCAGTATAGAAGGCAAGATTATAGATTCAACCACCGGCGATTTGCTCATGGCCTCAGCCGATACCCGTGCCGGAGGTAAAACCTTGGCAGGTTCTACCTACGAATGGGGCGATATTGAGGAATCCTATAAATATTGGGCCATTCAGGTCAGTTATCAGCTTTGTCTGCGACAAGGGCGGGTTGATTGCAAAAAGCCGGAATCGGAGTAAGCCTAAATACCTTTTCCTGATTACGTATAAGTCGAAGGAAGTCGCTATTTTTACGAAAGCTTGTTTTGGGCATGAGCGCCAAGGATGGCGTGAATGCAGCAAATGCAGGAGCGATTTGTCGTCCCAGCCCAAGCAAGCGGCAAAAACTTAACACGACCGCCAATGCCTGCGGCTACACCAGCCGTTCCTTACTGCTACGCTCAGGACAGGCTCTGCTTCCCTCGTTTTATGCCCGACAAGGACTTTAAAACTTGGTTACGCAATGACTCGACGCGATTTCGGTATGCTTTGCATTTTCACTACGCAAACAACGCTTCGTGAAAACGCCCAGCTTCTGGGGACTACTCGACTCCTGTCTCATAGCGGCAGCCTTTAGAAGCTACAAGTAGCGCGAATCTCTTGATTTAATGCCCTTCACAATTTTTTTGAATTGAATGATTGTGTAAAAAGAAGGGAGTCGCTATTTTTGCGAAAGCTTGTTTTGGGCATCCCAGCCCAAGCAAGCGGCAAAAACTTAACGCGACCGCCAATGCCTGCGGCTGCCCCAGCCGTCCTGCTTCCCTCGTTTTATACC
>NZ_JBKKBJ010000286.1:0-10158 GCF_046714055.1 Methyloglobulus sp.
CACTGTTGCCAATACTAGTTTGAGCCATTGTTACACCTATCTTTTTATGGGTTCAAGAATGGCGTCGATATTCAGGTGATCACAAAAATCCAGGAATTCTTCACGTAGCGATAAGAGGTGGATCTGCGGGGGCACCAAAACCACAAATTTGGTCGAGAATACAGACGTTTGGGCGTAAGAAGCCTGGTAAGAGCTGCCCGTTATTTCCTCAATTTCAATGTCATGGCCCAGCAAAAAGGTGGTGATGGACTCAATGATGCTTTCCTTATCCAGGGAGATGGTTTCCAGTGTATAAGGCACACACTCTTTACCTTTTTCTTTGGCTTCTGTGCGTAGTGCGTGAATCTTGATCTCCATGCGTTTCTGGAGCAAGTCCAAGGCGCTTTCAACTTTGGCTATCTGGTTCCAGTTGCCTTGAATTAACAGGTAACTGGCAGTAGACTGACCTAAACGCGACGACCTTATTTCCAAAACGTTACATTTGCAATCACGGATAGTGGGCAGTATTTCCGCGATAAAATGTGTGTGGAGTTTTCCTAAAGCAGTAATGGTAAGTTGCATGATTTTTCGAGTTGTTGTTTGAAAGAATTCTATCATCAAACGGGAAAAACTTGATTAACAATAAGTTTATCCTAAATGCTTGACCGATTTTCCAGTCTGGCTCCAGGAATTTGAGGTATCCACTGAATATGAAAAAGCAAAAGCTGGTTGTTGCGGTATCTTCACGGGCCTTATTTGATCTGGATAAATCCCATGCGGTCTTTGAAACACAAGGTAAAGAGGCATTTTGTCGATACCAGATAGAACATGAAGATGAAGTTTTGGAACCGGGTTATGGTTTTTCCCTGGTAAAAAAATTCCTGGCTATCAACGGCAACAGCCCTAATGAGCCATTGCTTGAAATCATCCTGCTCTCCCAAAACAGTGCGGATACCGGGTTAAGGATATTTAATTCCATTGCCCATCATAAACTGAATATAACACGAGCCGCCTTTACCAGCGGGGTGTCCCCTTACGCGTATATGTCGGCATTTGGCGCACACTTGTTTTTGTCGGCGAATGCCGATGATGTCGTCAAGACCCTGGATGCCGGTTTTGCGGCGGCCACCATTATGAGCGGCTCTTCCACAGCCACTCAAGGCCAACAACTGCGTATCGCTTTTGATGGGGATTCGGTGTTGTTTTCCGATGATTCTGAACGGATTTATCAGGAGCAGGGTTTGGCGGTATTTGCCGAAAATGAACGGAATGAAGCCAGAAACCCTTTGCCGGGTGGGCCGTTCAAGGATTTCCTGGGGCGGCTGCACCATATCCAAATGCAGTTTGACCCTGAGATTTCGCCCATCAGGACAGCGTTGGTCACGGCGCGTGCAGCGCCCGCACACGAGCGGGTGGTCAGGACGCTCAGGGCTTGGGGAATTCGTATTGATGAGGCACTATTCCTGGGAGGGATGCCCAAAGGGGCGTTTTTGAAGGCGTTTGGCGCGGATATTTTCTTTGACGACCAAAAAGGACATTGCGAATCGGCGGCTGTCCATGTTGCCGCCGCCCATGTGCCGCATGGGATTACTAATAAGAAATCCAAACCTTAGGTTTTTCCTGCCATTACTCAATATTTAAGGATTCTCTGAGCAAGTCCTTCGACAAGCTCAGGACGAACGGTTTGTGTTGATTCCGTTCCTGGTGAGCTTATCGAACCATGAATGGAATCAACTTGTTAAGAGTTTCCTTAAGTTTGCTAATTTACCATTTCAGCAAGAACGTATTGCTTGGCCTCGGCTCCGGCGACTTCCTTGACTAATTTGGGGACAAGATAGCCGGGAAGGATATTTTGCACTTGCTTGATCAAAACCTTAGCCTCGACTTCGGAAACTTCAAAATGGCCTGTCCCCGTGGCCTTATCCAACAAGTGCAGGTAATAGGGAATAATGCCGAGGGTGAAAAGTTGCTCGCTTAATTCGCACAGCGTATCAATATTGTCATTAATACCCTTTAGTAGCACTGATTGGTTCAATAAGGTAATACCGCTACTTTTTAGCAAGTTGCAGGCCGATATGACCCGTCCGTTGATCTCGTTAGCGTGATTGGAATGGACTACGAGAACCATTTGTTTGCTGCAATTGACTAAGACCTTAATCAGATCATCAGTCACTCGTGCCGGTAAAACGATGGGCAGACGACTGTGTATCCTGATCCGCTTGACTTGATCTAAAGTGTCCAGTTGCTGAATAAGATGCACTAACCTGGCATCGCTTAACAACAAGGGGTCGCCGCCGCTTAGTATGACTTCGGTAATCGTTGGATCGGTTTTGATGGTTTCGATAACACCAGATTCTTGTTGTTTGCTGAGTTGTAAGTCGCCATATGGGAAGTTCCGGCGGAAACAATACCGGCAATTAATGGCGCAACTGCCAGTATTAATCAATAAAACTCGTCCTCGGTACTTGTGTAACAGGCCAGGTTGCACAGTGGCCTGAAGATCGCCGACCGGATCATGGCTATAGTTTGGATAATCAATCAATTCGTCACGAATGGGCAGCACTTGCCGTAATAAAGGGTCGCCGGGATTCCCCTTTTCAATGCTTGCGGCAAAGCTCAAGGGAACACGCAAGGCAAAGTTTTTGCTGGCAGCGCTTGAAATGGGTAAATCTCCAAGGGATAGCTCCAGGTATTCGCATAAGTCT
Organism: Methyloglobulus sp.; assembly: GCF_046714055.1. Classification (GTDB taxonomy): domain Bacteria; phylum Pseudomonadota; class Gammaproteobacteria; order Methylococcales; family Methylomonadaceae; genus Methyloglobulus. The sequence goes on from NZ_JBKKBJ010000286.1 coordinate 2,685, forward strand.
TCAATTGATGTGAAGGCTTCTGAAAGTTGTTGTTGCCAGTTTTTGGCGAAATGGCACGCTTCAGATAGTTGAACTGGCATGAAGGGACGTATTTAGGTTTCTATCAAGGTCAGCGTCTATTATATAATGCCGCCATTTAGTTTATTGATTCGATTCGAGGATAGAATGGCTGCCTATAGCACTAGTGAGTTTAAAGCCGGATTAAAGGTCATGATGGACAACGATCCGTGTGCAATTATTGAAAATGAGTTCGTAAAGCCAGGAAAGGGGCAAGCGTTCAATCGGGTCAAAATCAGGAACCTCAAAACCGGACGGGTCATCGAACGGACTTTTAAATCCGGTGAAACCCTCGAAGGTGCGGATGTCGTTGATGTGGAGATGCAGTACCTTTATAACGACGGCGAATTCCGGCACTTTATGGTGCCAGATACTTTCGAACAGTATCAGGCCGATGAAAAAATTGTCGGCGATGCGGGTAAATGGCTTAAAGACCAGGATTCCTGCACCGTCACGCTTTGGAACGATGTGCCGCTGGCGGTTACCCCTGCCAATTTTGTTGAGCTGGCGATCTCCGAAACCGATCCGGGCGTACGAGGCGATACCTCAGGCGGTGGCGGCAAGCCTGCCAAACTGGAAACGGGCGCGGTTGTGCGGGTGCCCTTGTTTGTCCAGATTGGTGAAATCATTAAAGTTGATACTCGTACTGCTGAGTATATCTCGCGGGTAAAAGAATAATAAGGGATAACCACACGGAGCACGATGGACACGAAAGAAAATAATTTTGTTAATTCAATACATTAAACCTTTGTGTCCTTCGTGTTTTTCGTGGTTAATACACAAAGTTTGATTTGTATAATTCTCCCATCGTCTCTGTTGCATTCAACAGCAATGCTTTTAATTAGGATAAGGATTGGATGAACTAAGGGGTGATTGGCAACCGACCTGTTCGTTGGAGTCGCTGCGCTCGAGGGCGCGAATGCTCCAGAAAATACGCCAGTTTTTTGCACATAGGTCAGTCCTTGAAGTGGAAACGCCATTATTGGGCGCGGCGATAGGTACCGACCCGCAACTGGATTTTTTTACGACGGAATATCATTGGTCGCCAACGCAACAAACGCTGTTTTTGCAGACTTCCCCAGAATTTGCCATGAAACGCCTACTGGCTGCAGGGTGCGGGTCTATTTACCAGATCTGTAAAGCCTTCAGGAATGGCGAGTCGGGACGCTTCCATAATCCTGAATTTACCCTGCTAGAGTGGTATCGCGTCGGTTACAACCTGTCGCAGTTAATGGACGAAGTGGACGGATTGATCGCTGAATTGTTTGATGGAATCCAAGCGTTGCAACCAGCGCAAAGGGTCAGTTATCAAACCCTTTTTCAGAAATATACCGGCTTGAATCCCTTGGTGTTTTCTTATGAGGATTACTGCGGATATGCCCAGAGCAGCGGGCTTGCTGATGCGATAACCCTCTGCGGGTATGATCATGTACTGTGGTTGGATTTTATTTTCAGTCATAGCATACAGCCGCACCTAGGGCATAATGCCTTATGTATGGTGTATGGGTATCCTGCTTGTCTGTCATCATTGGCCCGGATTAACGGACACAATGTTTTGGTGACCGACCGGGTTGAACTATTTATCAATGGCGTTGAATTAGGCAATGGTTATTATGAACTCAGTGATGTAAAAGAGCAGGAGCGACGGTTTGATAAAGAGATTGCTATCCGGCAGGACACACAGCGCCCCGCTGTAATCAAGGATAAACGTCTTCTGGCTGCATTAGATGCGGGTTTGCCGGACTGCTCCGGCATAGCCATAGGGCTGGATCGAATCCTGATGCTGTTGTCGAATAGCTCGGCTATCGATGACGTTTTGGCTTTTTCCATAAGCAGGGCTTAAGCAGATTTAATATTTACTGTATTATAATCCCCTAGTTTTTATAGTAGGCGATGGCGTTTCTTTAGGCTTAAATGAAATTACACAGTTTTGCACGTTTTTTTTTGATAGGCCTGCTACTTGTTTCCCAGTCGGTTAAAAGCGACGAAGAGTTCATTGTCAGCGATATTCAAGTAAAAGGATTGCAACGCATTTCTGAGGGAACGGTATTCAACTATCTTCCTGTAAATGTCGGTGAGCGGTTTTCCCTGAGCAATGTGGGGCCGGCCATCAAGGCCTTATTCAAGACCGGTTTTTTTAAAGATGTCACGCTGGAAAGGGAAGGCACGGTACTGATTGTCATTGTGGTTGAACGTCCTTCGATTGCAAAAATTATTTTTGAAGGCAACAAAGACTTGAGCAAGGATGACTTGACTAAAGCGCTAGACAAGATCGGTTTGTCTGAAGGCAAGATATTTGACCGCTCGGTACTGGACAAAGTCGAGCTTGAATTAAAACGCCAATACCTTAGTCATGGCAAATACAGCTTAAAGATCAAAACCGAAGTGGCTAACTTGACCCGCAACCGGGTCGGTATCCGTATCAATATTTCCGAAGGCAGGGTCACTAAAATCAAGGAAATCAATATTGTCGGCAATAAAACCTTCGATGATAAAACCTTGTTGAAAAAGCTGGAGCTGAACACCACCAATCTTTTGTCGTTTTATACGAAAGATGACCAGTATTCCAAACAAAAACTGTCTGCCGATCTGGAAACGCTCCGTTCTTATTACCTAGATCGGGGCTATATCAACTTTGTCATTGAATCCACCCAGGTTGCCATAACTCCGGATAAAAAAGATATTTATGTCACCATCAATGTCAAGGAAGGCGATATTTATACGCTCGAAAAAGTCAAGCTGACCGGTAACCTGGTCGTCAAGCCTGAAGACCTTATTAAGTTGATGACGGTCGGGCCTAGCGAAATTTTTTCCAGAAAAAATGCCACGGAAACCTCCAAAGCCATACAGGATCGTTTGGGTGACGAGGGTTACGCATTTGCCAATGTCAACATGGTGCCAGAAATTCATGAGGCAAATAAAACCGTGGACATGGCTTTTTTTGTCGATCCCGGAAAACGGGTTTATGTACGCCGTATTAACTATAGCGGCAACACCAAAACGCGCGATGAAGTCCTGCGCCGCGAAATGCGCCAGATGGAATCCAGTTGGGCATCCAGTTCCAAAATTGAGCGTTCAAAAACGCGGCTTGAACGGTTGGGTTACTTTGAAACGGTAAATGTCGAAACGCCGCCGGTTCCCGGCACGGCTGACCAGATTGATGTCAATTACTCAGTCGTCGAGAAATCTTCTGGAAATTTATCGGCGGGTATCGGTTATTCCCAGGTACAAGGCATTGTGATTAATGCGAACTTGTCCCAGGATAATGTATTTGGCTCAGGAAAACGGGTCAATCTTGCCTTTAACAACAGTGATTTTTTGACCAGCTACCAGTTCGGATTTTTTAACCCCTATTTCACGACTGACGGCGTCAGTTTGGGTTATAACCTGGGCTATACGGATCGAAATGCAGGGCAGATAAACATCGCCAATTATTCAACGACGACCGCTAATGCGGGCATGGATTTTGGCATTCCACTGAACGAGTTCGACCATTTACGGTTTGGTGCTGATCTGAGGCACACTAAGCTAAAACAAGCAACCAATTCATCTGATGAAATTGAGGAATTCGTAATAGAGAATGGGGATAACTATTTAACTCTGGCGCCATCTATAGGCTGGACGCACGATACCTTAAACCGGGCCATTTTTCCGAGTAGCGGCGGACAACAACGGTTATCTGCTTTAGCCACCCTTCCGGGTATCAGTGACCTAGAATATTATAAGGTCAGCTATAAACATCAGGAATATTTCCCTCTGTCATCGGACTTTACGATCAAGTTACAAGCTGATATTGCCTACGGTGATGGTTATGGCAAGACGGGTGATTTGCCATTTTTTGAGAATTACTACGGCGGCGGTACCGGTTCCGTGCGAGGATTCAAAAACAATACTCTTGGGCCAAGGGATCATATAGATGGGGTTCCCAACCGACCTTTTGGCGGCTCCACTAAGATCGTCGGCAATGCCGAGTTGTTTTTTCCGGTGCCTTTTTTACCGGAGACAAAATCTGTCCGCTTAGGCGCATTTTTTGATGCCGGAAGAATCCAGAACGGATTTGGCTTTAACAGAATGAAATATTCAGCAGGCCTATCGGGCGAGTGGTTATCACCCTTTGGGGCTTTGTCAGTCAGTGCGGCTGTACCCCTAAATGCTGATAAGAATGATCCAGATCAACCGGATCAAACAGAATTTTTCCAATTCAACTTCGGGCAAAATTTTTAAAATTGCAACTGTCTAACCGGTATCCATTTTTCGCGTATATCCCAGAGCTTATCGGTGTTAACACGATGATAAGGCAGCTAAAACTAGCGGGTTAGATGAAAAATTTTTGGTTTAGCAGGCTTATCCCCTATAATTTAACCAGTCCATAATGGATGTATGCAACAATCGCCACTTTCTAGTCGCGCAGTCAGATCAATCATCTTGTGTCGGATCTTTTTCCTTTAAGGAAAGGTGAAGAACTCTGATTGGAAATAATAATGTTGTTAGCCCCATGAAATCATGGGGCTCATCAGGTAGAAAACTGCGGTTTCTCCCTGATTAACTAGTCATGCGCTCCATGCGTTTGATCTTATCGGTATCATGAATACCGCTGAATATTGTGTGTCTTGCAATAATTTTTTTTTGGAAAATATTTTTTAACAGTACTGGAGATCAATTCAACGATGAAAACGAAAATAGCATTATTTTTAGGATTATTACTTGCGGCCAATGTAGGTTTTGCCGACCTAAAGATTGGGGTTGTCAACATTCCAGCGGTTCTTGAAAAAGCGCCCCAAGCTGAAAAAGCAAAAAAACGTTTGGAACAAGAGTTTAAGCCCCGTGATAATCAGTTGGTTGCCCAGCAAAAAGAAATCCAGGGTATGGATGAAAAATTGAATAAAAATTCCTCTGTCATGAGCGATTCGGAGCGTAACAGATTGGAAAATGACATCCAGAACAAAAGGCGGGATGCCAAACGGTCGCAGCAGGAATTCAGTGAAGACTTTAATGCCCGCCGCAATGATGAATTAGGTAAATTGCAACGCCGCATCGTTGAAGCCATTCGCGCTATTGCCAAGGATCAAGAATTCGATTTGATCCTGACTGATGGCGTTATCTATTCCAGTCCACAGATGGACATAACCAGCCAGTTGCAGCAAAAACTTTCAACTTTGCCAGAGTAACTTCTTTACGCCCCATTGGCTTTTATCCTGCCCTTTATTGTTAAGCCTTAAAAATTTATGTCTATTACATTAGATATCTTAGAGATCCAAGCGTTTTTGCCTCATCGCTACCCTTTTTTGCTAGTTGATAAAGTGATCGAGTGCGAACCCGGTGTTAGGTTGCTAGGGCTGAAAAACGTGACGTATAACGAACCCTATTTCCAAGGCCATTTCCCCCAGAAACCTATATTTCCGGGAGTATTGATCCTGGAGGCGTTAGCGCAGGCCACTGGTTTACTGGCTTCGGAATCTTCGGATGAATTAGGCGGGATGATTTATTATCTGGTTGGCATTGATAAGGCAAAATTCAAGCGGCCTGTCGTGCCCGGAGACCAGTTAATGCTGGAAGCTTTGTTCATAAGGAGCAGACGCAATATCTGGGCATTCGATTGCCGTGCCGAGGTGGATGGCGATTTTGTCGCCAGCGCGCAAATCCGGTGTGCGGCGGTGGTGCCCTGACCTTGATTCACCCAACAGCCATTATCGATAGCAGCGCCGAGTTGGGCAGCGATGTTTCCGTAGGCCCGTACAGCGTTATCGGTTATGGGGTAAAAATAGGTTCGGGTACGGTATTAGGTTCGCATGTTGTCATAAAAGGCCCTACCGCTATTGGTAAAGAGAATCGGATTTATCAATTTTCCTCGATAGGCGAAGACCCGCAAGATAAAAAGTATGCCTCCGAGACTACCCGGCTGGAAATAGGCGACCGGAACACGATTCGTGAATTTTCTTCCTTGCACAGGGGCACCAAGCAAGACCAAAGCGTCACCAAGATAGGTAATGACAATCTGTTTATGGCTTATACCCACGTCGCGCATGATTGCGTCATTGGCAATCACGTTATTATGGCTAATGGCGCATCCCTGGCGGGACATGTGCAACTGAACAGTCATGCCATATTGGGCGGTTTTACCTTGGTGCATCAGTTTACCAAGATAGGCCAATATAGTTTCGCAGCGATGGGCAGCGCCATAACCCAGGACATTCCGCCTTTTGTCATGGTGGGCGGCAAACCGACCAAACCGCATGGTATCAATTCTGTAGGGATGGAACGCAATGGCATATCTGCCGAAGACATCCGCTTAATCCGGAAAGCTTACAAGATGATCTATAAAATGAACTTGCGCCTTGAAGATGCCATCGACCAAATGGAAGTCTTGGCAGGAGATAGCAAGGAACTGTCGGCGATGGTCAATTTTTTACGTAGTGTCAGCCGGGGCATATTGAGGTAAAACGCACAACCTTTTGGATTGAATTCAAGGTGACATCTGAAGATTCCCTAACCGAGGCAGGGTTTTTCGGCATTATTGCCGGTGTCGATGAAGCGGGTCGCGGCTCGCTTGCAGGGCCTGTTGTCGCTGCGGCGGTAATACTGGATCCCACACACCCCATTGAGGGCTTGGCAGACTCAAAAAAACTCACGGAATGCCAACGGAACCGCCTTGCCATACTTATCAAGCAACACGCCCTAAGTTACTCGATAGCGCAAGCCAGCGTTACGGAAATCGACTATTTAAACATCCTTCAAGCCACATTATTGGCAATGCAGCGAGCCATAACGGGGTTATCCTTGCTGCCGGAACAGGTTTTGGTCGATGGCAACAGGCTACCTGATCTCACCGTCACTGCCCGTGCATTAGTCAAAGGGGACAGTAAGATAAAAGCAATCAGCGCTGCGTCCATACTGGCCAAGGTCACCCGTGATGCCATTATGGTTAAGTATCACGAGCGATACCCTGATTTTTCTTTTCACATCCATAAAGGTTATGGAACTCAGCGGCATATCGCTGAAATTGAAAAATTTGGTTGTTTGGACATTCATAGACGGACATTTAATCCTGTAAAAACGCTGTTAGCGCAATAGGATGTACCTACGACTGCATGGACAGATATTTGCTCCTGCAATATCTGCATTCACCACACCCATATGGCTCGTGGCGAGCTGCGCACGGAAGTGATAGGCTGGTTAGGTTTTGGGCATGCCAAACGCCGCCCTCGGTCTCGTGGTGAAGATAGGCGCGGCCAGATCCCTGGTAGGGTGGGCATCCATGACAGGCCGCCTGAAGTGGAAGGACGCTTAATCCCTGGTCACTGGGAAGGTGACTTGGCCAAAGGGAAAGGCAACCGCCCAGCGGTAGGCGCGACCGTAGAAATAACCACGTCGTTTACGGTATTGGCCAAGATGGGGAATGCGGGTGCTGAACCTGCAT
>NZ_JBKKBJ010000287.1:0-4934 GCF_046714055.1 Methyloglobulus sp.
TTGCACATCCATACTGCCCTTGGGGGCGTGGCCTGAACGGGAACACCAACGGTTTGGTTAGGCAACACTTTACCCAAGGTAGCCGTTTTGAGGACATGACTGACGGAGATGTCGGGGCGGCCATGAATAAGCCCGACCACCGTCCTCGGAAAACACTCAATTACAAGACACCCCATGCGGTATTTTTTGCTGGACTCTTGCAAGAGGCCGCATGAACACTAGGATTGCACTTCGGAGTTGAATCCGCCAATCATTAGACAAGCTGAAAAAGGCAACAATGTCACTTTTATCCACTACCACATAGGTAACAGACAGTAGTTCGCGTCCGCTCTTTATTGAATCGACCGCAAAAAATTCGTTTAAGTCTTGTTCTCCGCAATCAAACGAAGGTCGCTCATCTTCAGCCGACAAACGGCGGATTATCCAATCAGCCACTTACAACGCGGAATTTCTTAGCGGCTTCTTGAATGCGTTTATATTCTTCAGGACTAATCTTTTTGCCCTCGTTTTCTTTCATCCATTGTTCAAATTTTCGTGCATCTTCACCAGTCAACACTGGCGTGTCTTTTACTGGCGTTGCCATTTTTGCTCCAGTGTATAAATTGCCAAACTTGCAAATGGAATTCTATAGAGTTTTTCCACAGTTCAAGTGTAACAAGTTATTGGATTATTTTTCTACTGATTTGTTGCGAGTTATCGTGAAAAATTATTTTGATGTGCCCCTCTAGTGTCCCATAGGCAATAAAAAATCTCTTCTATTACTCGTAATACATAGATTTATATGGAGCCAATGGCGGGAGTCGAACCCGCGACCTACTGATTACGAATTTGAAGTCCCACTATTTTCTGCTAATTGCTCAACCTTAACTAGACTTTACAAAACAATATACTTAGCGTATTCTATCCTTAATGGGGTAACACGAAAATTAACCATTTTTGCTAGTTTTTGTTACCCCAGTGTTACCCCAGATTTATTTTGTTACCCCGGATTAGGATATGGAAGACAACAAACTCAGTTTTACAAAGGCAGCGATTGAAGGCTTACCGATCCCGACGGCTGGAAAGCGTGTCACCTATCATGACACCAAGACTAACGGCCTACAACTTCGGGTTACGCACACTGGCGTTAAAACCTTTAGCCTACACAGGCGGGTTAAAAATGGCGGCGTGGAGCGCGTTACGTTAGGCCGTTACCCAGATATGACCGTGGAACAGGCACGTAGGGAAGCGGCGCGGCTTAATGCACTATTGGTGCAAGGGATCAATCCTAACACCGATAGCCGAGCATTAAAGACTGAAACCACCTTACAACAGTTGTGTGATGAGTTCCTTAAGCATAGGCGTAACCGACGTGGCGCGTACCTTGCGGATAAAACCAAGCGCAGTTACCGCTATGATTACGACCTGTACCTTTCGCAGTGGAACAATCGGCAATTATCCCGATTCAAGGATACCGACTTCGGAAAGCTTCACACGCAAATAGGCAAAGACTACCCGACCACAGCTAACCGCATTATCGCCTTAGCTTCTAGCCTGTTCAGCTATGCCCTGGAGCGAAAACTGTATAAAGGCATTAATCCGGCGATGGGTATTAAAAAGTTTCCAGAGAACAAGCGCGACAGGTTTATACAGTCCGATGAACTACCCGCGTTCTTCAAAGCATTGGCAGATGAGCCTAACGAAACCTTACGGGACTTTTTTCTGGTTGCGCTTTTGACTGGCGCGAGGCGTTCAAACGTCATGGCGATGCAATGGAATCACATCAACCTAAGCCGTGCTGAATGGCGCATACCGACGACCAAGAACGGCGAACCCCAAACCGTAACGCTCACAATGGAAGCCGTTGAAATCCTGAAAGCACGGCAAGGCGTTAACGATACTTGGGTATTCCCTGGCGTGGGTAAATCAGGACACCTGGAAGAACCTAAAAAGGGCTGGAAGCGGGTACTTGAACGGGCAGGAATTGAAAACCTGAGAATCCATGACCTACGCAGGACGCTAGGAAGCTGGCAAGCCAAAACAGGCGCGTCATTGGCGATAGTAGGCAAAAGCCTTAACCATAAGTCCCCCAGCACCACAGCTATCTACGCACGGTTGGACTTAGACCCGGTGCGTGATTCCGTAGACCGCGCCACCAATGCCATGCTGGTAGCGGCTGGCGTGAAATCCGGCGGCGATGTGGTGAAGATTGCCCCGAATAGAACGGATATTTTCCAAACTAACAGGAACACACTATGAACATAGCAGACCGAATATATGAAACCGTAAAGGCACTGACCGAGCCTAGCGCGTGTAAAGTGTTAGATTTAGCGGAAAGCCTAAAGGCCAAACAAAACGGGGACGATCAAGCGCGTAAACAAGCCGCACTCGCCACATTAGTTAAATATCGCGGACGTTTAAAGGCAGACAAATTCAATCGCGACGAATGCTATGACCGATAGGGTAGGTATAAGGCAACTTACTAATGATACTGGACAGGGAGCAAAAGATGATGACTTTAGAGCTTGATGACGAAACCACAACCCTTTTAAAACGGCTAGTTGAGCAGGAACATATCGGCGCGGCGCAAGTTGTGAAAAATGCCCTGACCGAACATTCAAATGCCATAAGCGCAAAAACCGCGTTGATGACCGATTACGCCGGAGTGCTGGCAAAGTCACCTTCATTCCAAGGCGACCCTCTCGAAATCCAAAAGACCATGCGCGATGAGTGGAATTAAGTATTTGCCTGACACAAACATCATCATAGGGTTGATGAAAGGGCGAGAAGCATTGGCATTAATCCTTAAACAGGCACAGCAAGGGATATAATCGTTTAGCCAGTCTAGGTTCGCTACCGATAAGGCGGAGTCATTACCCGCTTGGCTGGCTACTTATTCAGTAATGAATAGCACTTTAATGGAGTGGTTATGCCTGAATATTTCACCAAAAAGGAAGCCGTTAAATTCATTGTTTTACGGGTAGGCAAGCCCGAAGACAAGACTCCAAGGAACTGGGATAAGCTAATCAGGACAAGGCTGGAAAGGGCATTTCCCAAGCGCAATAACGGAATGTTTAGCCAAGATGACATCCTGGCTCATGCGCGGAAATGGTACGGACTAGAGCCGTTTGAGGATTTCCCATTATTACATTCCGTTATTGCAATTAGCTCAGTAAGCGTGCTTGGCGCATTCCGTTCCACCGCATGGGGGCATGTAATACCCGGCAATCTTGAAGAATGCCAAGCCAAAATAATCAAGCAAGCTGAAGAAAACGGGCGGCTAAGGGATTGTATCAGGCAAAAGGACGATGTAATCAGGCAGCAGAATGGGTTAATTAAGGAATGGCGACCAATAGTCGAGGAAGCACGGGAAAAAAAACGGAAAAGGAAAGAGGACGGTAAAAAACATGGAGGTATCAGATATTAATGTACACATCACCACGGAGGGTGTACAGGGCGCAATGTGTACATTAAAAAGATGTTCGTTACTCACTTTTAACGGACAAGAACGATGTCATACCGAGATTTATATACCACAAAACAGGCCGCAGAAAAATTAGACGTTTCCGAAAACACCTTAACAGTGTGGAGATGTACAAAACGCTACAACCTGCCTTATATTAAAGTCGGGCGAAATGTCCGATATACCCGTGAAGCATTGGACGCTTTCTTGGAATCAAGAACAGTAACCCAAGACTGACCCGGCCTAACCGACTAGGCCGGGTAGTCATTAACCACTTGATACGAAATAGGATTATAACCTACAAGCGGTTGGGAATCATCCGGTGTTATCCATATTCTAGGATTTCAACCGATGAAAACACAATTAAACGCGGTAGCATTGCCGCAATCAATCGACACCAAGCTGGACATACTACTGGCACGGCTATCAGGCTTACGCGCCACCGGAAACGGGAAACACCTTGCCCTATGTACAGCGCACGACGACCGCAATCCATCCCTGACAGCCAAGGTAGGCAACAACGGCGGCATAATTCTTCATTGCTTTGCCGGATGCAGCGTTGACGCAATCCTGGCGGCGATTGGCCTAACGATGGCTGATCTATTCCCCGACCCGCCCGAGACCAAATATCACGGTTACGACCGATACACAGCGCGTAAGTCGATACCACGATTCAGCCGTTATGAGATGTTCCCCAAGCTAGTGTTTGAATCGACGATCCTGGCGGTAGCCATTGGCGACTTGCTAAACGGGCATAGCCTGGACGATGCGGCACTTGTACGAGTACAACAGGCCATTGAAACGATCACGTCGGTACGGATGGAGGTGGGCGTATGAACCTGGACGACCGCGCCATAGCTGCCATTCAAGGCGGAAAACCGCAAACCTTAACAACCAATGTTACGTCCTTTGGTTGGCAATCCCCGCAACCATTGACCGCAAAAATAAAACCAGAACCCTATCCTATCGACGCATTGCCGGAATCCTTACAAAAGGCAGTGGAGGAAGTCCAGGCATTCGTAAAAACACCGATGCCGATGGTGGCGACTAGCGCATTAACCGCGTTATCCTTAGCCATTCAAGGGCATGTGAACGCCAAGAGAGCCGATAAGCTGGAAAGTCCAACAAGTTTATTCACCCTGGTGATTGCCGATTCTGGCGAACGTAAGACCACATTGGACGGCTATTTTTCAAAGCCCATTGCAGATTATGAGCGCAGCGAGGAAGAAAAGGCAAAGCCACTGGTTGAGAAGCACAAAGCCGATTATGCAGCATGGAAAGCTCAATATGACGGCTTGAATACGGCGATAAAAAACGCCACGGCTAACCCAAAATGGAAAGGCGATCCAGTAAATGTACTAATGGATAAGTTATACCAATCCCAATAGATTATCATATTAATAAAGCCCATTTACGGGAGCAAAGATTTCGGATGGTGTCGGGTTGGCTGGCGAACTGGTTCCATGCGTGGCAACACACATCAACGATCTGG
>NZ_JBKKBJ010000288.1:0-12956 GCF_046714055.1 Methyloglobulus sp.
GGTTGTGGGTCATGCGCACGGCGGATTCGGTCTTGTTAACGTGCTGACCACCCGCGCCACTGGCGCGGTAGACATCCACGCGTACATCCGCAGGGTTGATGTCGATATCAATATCGTCATCAATTTCCGGCGATACAAAAACGGAAGCAAAAGAGGTATGACGGCGGTTGCCGGAATCGAACGGCGACTTTCTCACCAGTCGATGTACGCCAGTTTCCGTGCGTAGCCAGCCAAACGCATAGTCGCCTTCAAATTTTATGGTGGCACTTTTGATGCCAGCGACATCACCGGGCGATTCCTCGATCAATTCGGTTTTAAAGCCTCTGCTTTCGCCCCAGCGCAAGTACATGCGTTCGATCATGGATGCCCAGTCTTGTGCTTCCGTGCCGCCTGAACCGGATTGGATGTCCAAAAAGGCATTATTGGCATCCATTTCGCCGGAAAACATACGGCGGAATTCCAGGCCTGCGACTCTTTTTTCAAAATCGGCCAGATCATCGACGACGGTATCAACGGTGGCCTCATCATTTTCCTCGATTGCCATCATCAATAATTCTTCGGCATCGGACATGCCTTGTTCCAAGTCGCGGATGGTATTGACGACAATTTCCAATTGCCCACGTTCTTTGCCCAAGGCTTGCGCCTGTTCCGGGTTATCCCAGATTTTCGGGTTTTCCAGTTCCCTTAAGACTTCAACCAGGCGTTCGCTCTTGTTGTCAAAGTCAAAGATACCTCCTAAGCGCGTCGCCACGGCTTTTTAGGTCAGCGATTTTATTTTTGATGGGGTTAATTTCTTGCATGTAGATAGGTGATATTGCAGGGTAATAGTTACAATAAACCCAAGATTATATCACTTTATGCAGGGTGGGGCTGCAAACCCAATGCTGTTAAGTTGAGGATGCAAACATCAATCACGTTAGCTAGTTTCGGAGTATTACGCTAGAATCTGCACATGGATTTTGAAATTATCGGTGAAATCAGGCATCCCTAAACTTTTGCCCGTGGCTCAGGTATCAGGGAGCTGCCGAGACTTCGCAAAATTCATGGTCTTGGTTTGTGGCGTAAGCGTAAAGGCTTTGCCACCGTGCGTTTGGCTGATGGGTCGTTGCGTGAAGCGGAAATCCACTGGTATGAGGCTACTGGCATCGGCAAACGAGAATTTAAGATTAAGCGTTATACGGACACACAACCATGAATAAACATGAATTTGCTATATGCGTTGATAACCACGGTTATGAAGTCTCGCTCGAAATGCGGAAACTTTATGAAATCATAGTGGATGCTGACGGGGAAAAACATAATCAAATCCGGGTTATTGATGAATCAGGTGAGGATTATCTCTACCCTGCCACTTTATTTGACCGCATTACGCTCCCGCCTCATGTTATGGAGCGCGTTTTCCACGCACAAACTTGAGTAAGTCATGTAGGGTGCGTTAACTCACCATTTTTTGGGTGCATGGAATGCACCCTACTCGGCTATAGTTGGTTATCCCACGCGATCCGCCATATCGCAGGACAACACATACGGCGGGTTACGCCGCGCATGAGCATTAGTAGTTGTTTTGGCACAGTGCGCTGCGCGGCTAACCACGCCCTACAACTGAACCGCCGTACGGCCGTAAAGCCGTTAACCCAACCCCAATCATACAGTTTACAAATGCCATCCGGTTGTACAAAATACCGCGTATGCAATATCGCCGCGATTTTACCGAAGGCGCGACCTATTTTTTTACTGTCGTAACATTTCGTCGCGCCCGTTTTTTAAATACCGAAGATGCCGTAGCACGTTTGCGTACCGCGTTTAAGGAGGAAAGAGTGCGTCGTCCATTTGTGGTTGATGCCATAGTGATATTACCCGATCACATCCACAGCATTTGGACATTGCCGGAAGGGGATGCCGATTATTCTATACGTTGGCGTAATATCAAGCGTACATTTACCCAGCGAATAGCAGAAAGCGATCGTCCCGCCGTATTTGCCAGTCGTCGGCATAAAGGTGAACAAGCGATATGGCAACGGCGTTTTTGGGAGCATCGTATCCGCGACGAAAACGATTTTAGCCGCCATGTTGATTACATCCATTACAATCCCGTCAAACATGGTTATGTGGCGCGTCCAGCGGATTGGGCATACAGCAGCATCCACCGATACATTCGGCAAGGTATTTTACCCGCCACATGGGGCAGCGATGCCATTGCCATGCCCGATAATATAGGTTATGAATAGCGGCGAATTGTAGATGGGATTACGGTTGGGTTGGGTTAGATTGGTGGGTTACGGTAGTTACGGGGTAGGTTGGGTTAACAGCTTCATCGTTAACCCAACATTTCGAAGCCCAAAAAAGTAGTCAATGTTGGGTTGCGAAAAGCATGCAACCCAACCTACGATGCTACGATGCTAGAATTATACCACTTTATGCAGGGTGGGGCATGTTGCCCCGTTCGTACGGTGTTACGTTGGATTAATTTGGATTCCGTGACAAGTATCTTGTTGAAATCTCAACCGATAGGAAGTCCCCTAATAATGGTAGCGGCATTGGACAACCAGGATGTTGCCGTCCGTCACTTTGTAGACTAGGCGGTGTTCCAGGTCAATGCGCCGTGACCAGTAACCCGACAGTTGGTGTTTCAAAGGCTCAGGCTTGCCCTTGCCCTCGAACGGTTGACGCTGGATGTCCATTATTAATGTGTTGATGCGCTTGAATACGGCCTTGTCGGTCTGCCACCAGTATAAATATTGCTCCCAGGCCGCTTCTTCGAAAGAGAGCATTACAATTCAATCAAGTCCCGGACAACTGTTTTACCTGCCTCTGCGTTGGCTATGGATTCCAGCAGCGCCTTTTTATTGGCCGGAGAAGCCAGTAAGTAAGCGGTCTCGTCGTAGGAAGTGAAGTCTTCCAGCGACATCAATACGGCAGGCTTCCCGTTTTGCCGGGTAATCAAGATAGGGGTGTGGTCGTCGTTCACCTTATCCAGCGTTTTGGCTAGGTTGGTGCGGAATGCGGAATAGCTCATGGCATCCATGACAATCTCCTGTTAGTTAAAGTACAGGTTATTGTACTGGTACAGATTTATGTACGCAAGTTTGATGTTTGATTGAATTAGGAAAGCGTGTAAGTAGTGAGGTAGGGCGTTTCAAGATCGTCTATTTTCTGCTTATTTCGTATTCAGGTTATAATAAGGCCAAAATTACCGATTTACGAACGACACCAAGCTACACAAGAGGATTAACCCGAACGAAATATGGCGCAAAAATTATATATTCAGACTAACGGCTGTCAGATGAATGAGTATGATTCTGACAAAATGCGTGATGTCCTGCATGCCTCGCATGGTTTTGAATTGATTGACGACCCCAAGCAAGCTGACGTGTTGTTGCTGAATACCTGCTCGATCAGGGAGAAAGCGCAGGAGAAAGTGTTTTCGGCATTGGGGAAATGGCGCAAGATCAAGGCGTTACGTCCTGATGTTATTATTGGTGTCGGCGGTTGTGTTGCCAGTCAGGAAGGCTCGGCGATTCAAAAACGCGCGCCTTATGTGGATATTGTTTTTGGCCCCCAAACCCTGCACCGTTTGCCGCAGTTGCTTGATGAAGTCCGGTGCAAGCAGCAGCCCGTTGTCGATATTTCCTTCCCTGAAATTGAAAAGTTCGATGCCTTGCCGGAACCCAGGGCAGAAGGCCCTAAAGCCTTTGTGTCGGTGATGGAGGGGTGCAGCAAATATTGTACGTTCTGTGTGGTGCCTTATACCCGTGGTGAAGAAATCAGCCGCCCTTTGAATGATGTGATTGTCGAGATTGCTTCGCTGGCAAAACAAGGTGTGAGGGAAATCAATCTGTTAGGGCAGAATGTCAATGCCTATCGCGGTGAGATGGAGGACGGCGATATTGCCGATTTTGCCTTGCTCCTGAACTATGTCTCGGCGGTAAAAGGCATAGACCGGATTCGTTTTACGACCTCGCATCCCGTTGAATTTACCGACAACTTGATTGAAGCTTTTGCCGATATTCCCCAGTTGGTGGATCATCTGCATTTGCCTGTGCAAAGCGGTAGCGATCATATCCTTAAGATGATGAAGCGCGGGTATACCCGCGCTGATTATATTGAAACAATACGTAAACTTCGTCTTGTCAGGCCGAATATCAGCCTTTCCTCGGATTTCATTATCGGTTTTCCGGGTGAAACCGACATCGAATTTGAAGAAACCCTGGCTTTTATTGAAGAAATTGGTTTCGATTTGTCTTTCAGTTTTATTTATAGCCAAAGACCGGGGACACCAGCCGCCGATTTGCCTGATGATGTGCCTCTGAAAGAAAAAAAACAACGGTTGGAACTCTTTCAAAATCGCATTAATGAAATGGCTACAGCAATTTCCCATAATATGATCGGTACGGTGCAAACTGTTTTGGTCGAAGGGCAATCCAAAAAGAATCCCTTGCAAATGCAGGGCAGGACGGAAAATAACCGCGTCGTAAATTTTATCGCTCACCCCAGATTAGCAGGGCAATTTGTGGACGTGTTGATTGCCGAAGCCCTGCCCAATTCTTTACGAGGCCGACTGGTTGAAGCCTCAGTCAACAAGCAAACTGCTTATGCATAATTCATGATATCTGAAGAAATTTCCCTGACTCCGGCAGATAATGCCAGGTTATCTAACTTTTGTGGACATTTAGATACCCACTTAAGGCAGATTGAACATCGCCTTCAAGTCGAAATTGCCAATCGTGGCAACCAGTTTAAGGTGACAGGACTTGAAAATTCGGTCAAGGCAGCGTGTGCGGTTATGCAGACATTATTTGAAAGTACCGAGAAAGAAGAGCTGACTTCCGAACTTATCCATTTAGCCATGCAGGATGCCAGCATAGACGATTTGCTGGATGGGCAAAAACTGGCCGAGCAACAGCCTGTTGCCATTAAAACCAAGTATGGCTTGATCAAGGGCAGGGGGCCTAATCAGCAGGATTACCTGAGAAAAATTGTCTCGCATGATATTAATTTTGGTGTGGGGCCTGCCGGAACAGGTAAGACCTTTTTGGCGGTTGCCTGTGCAATTGAAGCGTTACAGGCAGAAAAAGTCAGAAAAATCATACTAGTACGCCCTGCGGTTGAGGCCGGGGAAAAGCTGGGATTTTTGCCGGGCGACATGGCGCAAAAAGTCGATCCCTACTTACGGCCTTTGTACGATGCCTTATACGATATGTTGGGGTTGGAACGGGTTGAGAAAATGATCGACCGGGGCATTATTGAGGTTGCGCCACTGGCCTTTATGCGCGGCAGGACTTTGAACGACGCATTCATTATTCTGGATGAGGCGCAAAATACCACCATAGAACAGATCAAGATGTTCCTTACCCGCGTAGGTTTTTGTTCAACGGCTGTGGTGACTGGGGATATTACCCAGATTGATTTGCCTTCGGAGAAAATGTCCGGCTTACGGCATGTTCTGGAGGTTTTGAAAGACGTTGAAGGGATTAGCTTTACATTTTTTAACTCCCGCGACGTAGTGAGGCATCCTTTGGTACAACGCATCGTCAGCGCCTATGAAGCGTATGAAAAGAAGTCTAAAATCGGGCAATGAACCAAGTAGAAGTGCAGGCCGTTTTTTCTTCGCCAGGTCAACCAGATAAAGAACAAATCCAGCATTGGGTTGATGCGGCGTTGCAAGGTTATACTCGGGATACAGAAATTGTTGTGCGTATCGTTGATGTGCATGAGAGCGCCCAACTGAATAAACAGTACCGGCATAAGCAAGGCCCGACCAATATCTTGAGTTTTCCGGTAGAGATTCCAGAAGGCATCGGACTGAATTTGCTGGGCGACCTGGTGGTCTGTGCGCCGGTGGTGGAGCGGGAAGCGTTGGAGCAACAAAAACTGTTGACCCATCATTGGGCGCATATCATTGTGCATGGCGTACTGCATTTGCTCAGTTATGACCACATCGACAATAATGAGGCTAAAGTGATGGAAAATAAGGAGATCAACATTTTACAGACACTAAATATCAGCAATCCTTACTTACAGGTACACAAGCCATGAGCGACGACAAACCTCCCAGTAGCAGCCCCCACCGGAGACGTTGGGTAGATCGAATCAGCCAACTGTTTTCCGGTGAACCGCAGGATCTGGAAGATTTGCTTGAAATATTACGGGAAGCACGGACGAACAGGTTGCTTGATACCGATGCCTTAATCATGATTGAAGGGGTTTTGCAAGTTAACCAGATGCAGGTGAGGGATATTATGATCCCGCGTGTGCAGATGGTGGTGGTTCCCAACGATGCTGAACTGGACACTATCCTGCCCTTAGTGACAGAGTTTAATCACTCCCGATACCCGGTCATTGATGGCGACCGCAGCAAGGTCGTCGGAGTTTTGCTAGCCAAAGATTTGTTGGCGCACCTATCGCGCAATAGCAATGTGTTGGTCAAGGACATCATGAGGCCTGCCTACGTAGTGCCGGAAAGCAAACGCTTAAACGTCCTGTTGAAAGAATTGCGTACCAACGGTAACCACATGGCAATTGTTGTTGATGAATATGGGCAGACTGCCGGATTGGTTTCCATCGAAGATGTCCTGGAACAGATAGTCGGTGAAATAGAAGATGAACATGACAATCAGGAAGATGAAGGTTATATCTTTCGTCGCAGCGATCATGAATACATGATTAAGGCATTAACTCCCATAGAAGAGTTTGACGATTATTTTTCCACGCAGTTAGCGACGGATGAATACGATACCTTAGGGGGCTTTATTGTTAGCCAGTTGGAACACATGCCCAAGAAAGGCGAGACCCTTGTCGTCGATAAAATGCGTTTTGAAGTCATTCGGGCGGATACCCGTAGGGTACATCTCGTTAAGCTGGAACTCATTGATTAACTGGGGGTATCATGGTGAATACCGTATTGGTGACGGGCGGTGCAGGTTATATTGGTAGCCATGCTTGCGTGGAATTACTGCAATCGGGTTATCAGGTTGTCGTGGTTGATAATCTGGCGAACAGCAATTGTGAGTCATTAAAACGGGTTCAGGACATTACCGGTAAACCGCTGGCTTTTTATCAAGTCGATATACGTGATCGGAATGCCTTAGCCGAGGTGTTTGCCAAAGAACCCATCACATCAGTCATACACTTTGCCGGGCTAAAAGCAGTCGGTGAATCCTGCGAACAACCGCTCATGTATTATCACAACAACGTCTATGGCACCTTGGTGTTAATCCAGGTTATGGCGGATGCGGATGTCAAGCAACTGGTGTTCAGCTCATCAGCGACGGTGTACGGTGCGTCCGAGCACGTCCAATACACCGAGGATTTGCCGATAGGCGCGATCAATCCCTACGGGCGCACCAAGGCGATGATTGAAGATATACTCAGGGATCTGTCCGCAACGGACGGTCTCAAACCCACCGAATCTCCCTGGAAAATTGCCTTATTGCGTTATTTTAATCCCATAGGCGCTCACGAGAGCGGCAAGATAGGCGAAGATCCTAATGGTATACCGAATAACCTTATGCCTTATGTGGCCCAGGTCGCTATCGGCAAATTGGCGCAATTGTCCGTTTTCGGCAATGATTATCCTACACCGGATGGCACCGGCATCAGGGATTACATCCATGTTGTCGATTTGGTCAAAGGCCATATCAAAGCCATTCAAGCCTTGCAGGGTGAAAAATTCGCTGCGGGTGGCTGCAAAGCCTATAATTTAGGGACTGGCAGGGGATGCAGCGTCCTCGAAATAATAGAAACTTTCGAAAGAGCCACCGGCAGAAAAGTAAATTATAAATTTGCTCCTAGAAGAACAGGGGATCTTGCCGAGTGTTTCGCCAATCCCGAATTGGCGTTAAAAGAGCTAAACTGGAAAGCCGAAAAAAGTCTTGATGATATGATTGCCGATACTTGGTTGTGGCAAGTCAAAAATCCACAAGGTTATAACTAGAAAGCTATTTTGCTCAGATAGTTGGAATCGGTTTCTAATTGAGTTACGAATTGCCTGCCTACGTTCTCAAGGTAAAAGTAATACCAATCCCAATAAATTGTTATTTGAATCCCTCATCCTGACCTTCTCCCTCTGGAGAAGGAACAATATGAGAACTTATTGGGATTGGTATAACTGGGCCATCATTGACCAACGAGACCTGCATATCAGCGCCAAACTCGCCGAACTGGACATGGGGCTAGCTTTCCGTAGCTAGAGTTTGCAAATAGCTAAATAATTGCAGCCCCTTTTCTGGGCTGGCAGCGTAGGTAAAACTCGGACGATTGCCTTTTTCAGTATTCGCAGCCAAGGTAAATTGTGGCACTAACAACAAGCCGCCCTGAATATCCTTCAAACTCAAATTCATACGTCTGTTATCGTCAGCGAAAATACGGTAATTGAGGATCCGTTCCAGCAAACGTTGTGCGGCTTTTTCGTTGTCGTCCTTTGCAACGGCAACCAAAGCCAGCATTCCGGTGTTAATTTCACCGACGATGCGGTCGTTGACAGTAACTTTAGCGGTTGTTACGCGTTGAATGACAGTGAGCATGGTTTGAGTCGGGTTAGAAGTTAAGTGATTATGAAAATGACTATATACCTAAGCTTTATACAACTAATCACCCAAATGGTGTGGGCATTGGGGGTAGGCCTTGTGGTTGCCCGGGCAATCCCTTGTGGTTATTCGGGCAACCACAAGGGATTGCCCCTACGGTAGCGCGGAAACAAAACCTATCTGATTTTTTTGTAATAAGTAATAGCGTGCAACTGTTTTTAAAAGCCGTCATTCCGGCAGGGATTGGCGGCAAGGATTCCCTATGCTCTTCCGCACTTCCTCCATCCATGGAGGTCGCCGGAATCCAGGCTCCATGGATGGCTCGGAGCTTGCCGTCCCTGGCACTGGATACCCGCTTCCCGGCGGGTATGACGCACTTTTTTGCTTCAGTTGCTAATCAAGTCCTCTAATTCAGATTTTAAATCAGTTATTCATTTTTACTTAAATGAAACAATAATAGACAAATAATGAAATTAAATCACCATAAACGACGCTTGATGAAGCTGCTGCTAATCTTGCTTTTGGGTTGCGCTGTTTCCGCCTGCGCCGATGTTTACCAATGGCAAGATTCACACGGTGACAAGCACTTTTCTGATCGGGTACACGGTAATAGCAAAAAAATTAAATTAAAACAGGGCTATCCTTATTATAAAGTACAAAGTGTTTATGATGGCGATACAGTAAGGCTTGAAGATGGGCGTAAAATCAGGTTATTAGGCATCAATACGCCGGAAGTGCAGCACCGAAACCAGGATACCGAGGCAGGTGGGGAAACCGCCAAGCGCTGGTTGACTGATAAACTGAAAAACCACAATGTGCGTTTAGTGTCGGATGTTGAACAGGTCGATAAATATAAACGGACACTCGCGCATTTATTTACCGAAAACAATGAACACATCAATGTGCAGTTGGTTGAAATGGGTCTGGCAGCGGTCAATATCTACCCGCCCAATTTACTCTACGCAGACCAGTTGGTGGCTGCTGGAAACCGCGCTGAACAGGCTAAACGCGGCATTTGGCAACAGGCAGAATACGCTGTCATACCCGTTGATCGTCTAGCCAAAACCGGACATTCCGGCTGGACAAGGTTGATGGGGAAAGTGTTAGTCATTCGTAGTAGCCGAAAATATGTATACCTGGAGTTTTCCGGTTTATTCCAAGCGCGTATCGAAAAAAAGTGGCTGCCGTTATTCCCGGATATCAATAATTATCGAGGCCGGAACCTTGAAGTCCGTGGCTGGCTGAATAAAAACCGGGGAGGATGGTCTATGTTGATCCGCCATCCCAGTGCGATAAAGATAATATCAGGTTAATACGCACTGTTCCCACGCACCGGCGTGGGAACAAATCTTGTGCCGCTCCGCAGTACGGGACGCAGGAGAGTCTCTGGCGGCGTTTCCACGCAGAACGTGGGAACGATAAAACTCTCTAAGACTCTCCGATGCATCCGATCTCGCGTACTTGCCGTTCAAGCGCCAGCCGTTCCAGGCTTTCGGGACGCAGACTCGTGAATAGCGTGACACGCCGTTCAAGAACGGCGAAGGCTTTACCAAACTCGATGTGCTTCTGGTCATTTTCAGCCGCTGCCGGATCAAACACCCCCCAATGCGCCTTAATCGGTTGTCCTGGCCAAACCGGACAAACCTCACCAGCAGCGTTGTCGCAGACTGTAATCACGAAATCCATGGCCGGTGCGCCAGGCTGGGCGAATTCATCCCAGCTTTTACTGCGCGCGTCAGCAAGGGCGATACCTTCCAGTTGCAACCGCTCCAGTGCGAAAGGATTGACCTGACCGGTTGGATGACTACCCGCGCTATAGGCTCGAAAGCGCCCCGCACCGAGTTTGTTCAACAGACCTTCGGCCATGATGCTACGAGCCGAATTGCCGGTGCAGAGAAACAAAACATTAAAAACCCGTTCGCTCATTGGCATGTACTTCCTAGTGATGGCCCGCAACAGGCGAACGCTGTTTTGACCGTAACGGCAGTATCCTCACCAAAAGTCGGGATTGTTGCGAGCGAATGAAACGCTTCCCAGGCGATACCTTGCGGATCAATCGACCAATATTTGTCGGATTTGGCGTAACAGCAGGCGGCATCTTTCTGTTCTTCAACCGACAAGGCGGCTTCGGCGAGCCGTTGATTCAACTCATTCAATTCCAAGCCCGAGTCCACTTGGATGCCCAAGTGATCGAGGCCAGCTTTTGCGCCGTGTTGGGAAATCGCAAAATTGAGCCGAGGGTCATCAAGCATCCATTTGGTGTAATCGGGTTTCGTTACAGCAGGCTCAGCGGCGAACATTGCCGAGTAAAAGCGGATACTCTCGGAGAGATTATTGACAGCGACATGTACATGAAAGCGTTTCATAAAATAGTTTCCTTTGTTAAAGATAAAGGGTTAGAGGTTGAAGATTCTTCGTCACAACACACCACGGCAGGGCCACAGGAGTTTCCGGCGCAACAATTTTCAGTCAGGAAGCCCAGCAGTTCATTCATGGCTGGGAAATTGGCGGCATAGTAGATGAAGCGGCTTTCCTGCCGCGCGGTAATCAGCCCCACGTTGGTCAGTTCTTTCAGATGGAACGACAAAGTTGCATTCGGGATGCTCAATGCTTTCGCAATTTGACCAGCCGAAAGGCCAGCCTCTCCGGTTTGAACCAGAATTCGGAAAATCGAGAGGCGGGTTTCCTGTGCTAAGGCAGCCAAGGCTTTGACGGCAGAATATATTTTCATGTTTCCAATATATTAGAAATATAAGGTATTGTCAAATAATTCAAAAGCGCCCAGTATCATTCTGGAGTGATTAGATGTGAAGTCGATCCTACAAAAATGCCGTTCATTGCTTGTCTGGAAAGATTAAAGCTAACCTCTCATTGCGTTAATTCAGGGTGTTTCCATAGGATGGTTTTAATTTTCAGCCGTACCGTTCAGCACCTAGTTTTCACAACGTTATCATATGGGAGCTTTTAGTCACCATACATCAAGACAAGGACTTAAACGGTAAAGTGGAATATTAGCTTGTAAATACAAAGGAATATATTTATTATCGCAAGGGTAAGACAGAAATTTCCTCTTATGGGAGAAAGTTTGCGCTATCTGGCGGTTCCATTACTGGTTTTCTTTGCACCACTGTGTTGGTCGGAGGCAGATATTGCCGATAAAAACTGCGCCAATAAATATGCCGCGAAGCTGGTTTCCTTGCAAGGCAAGCTGTATTTCGATCCCGACAGCAAAGGCCAATGGCAACCAGCGCAACTCAACGAAACGATTTGTGAAGGTAGCCGGGTACGGGTAGAAGCCTACAGCCGAGCTTCATTATTGTTGACTAACGGGATAGTCTTACGTCTCGATGCGGGCACAGTCCTGTCATTAAATGGCCTTGCTCCCGACAAACCCACCTTATTGGATTTGTTCAAAGGCTTTGTGCATTTTATCAGCCGGACACCCAAACGCCTGGAAATCACTACGCCGATTGCCAACGCTGGGCCAGAAGGCACCGAATTTGCCATGAGTGTCGATGATAACAAGGCCTCACTCTGGGTTTACGAAGGTGGCGTAAGGTTTTTCAATAAGCAAGGCAGCATTCACCTTAAGCCGGGGCAGGGCGCACAAGCCCAGTTGGGACAAGCGCCGCAAGCTAAAATTGACATCAAGCCCCAGGATGCTGTCAACTGGGCGCTTTATTACCCGCCGTTACTGCCTTATCCCGATGTTGCAACGATAATCGATAGTGATATCCATACGGCAATACAGGATTTTAGGCTAGGTCATGTTGACATCGCTTTATCTCGGCTGGATGGCTTATCGCCTGAAAAACAAACGCCATATTTTTTCAAAATACGTGGAGCCATACGCCTTACCGCCGGGCAAGATAAGCTTGCCTTGCAAGATATTCACGCTTTATTGGCAAATAACCCGAATGATGCCGAAGCATTGGCATTGCAATCCGTGCTGGCGCTGACGCAAAACCGGAAAGATGAGGCATATACTTTGGCAAACCGGGCGATTTCTGCTGATCCCCATTCAGCCACCGCTTATTCGGCCCTTTCGTATGCGGAACAAGGCCGCTTTGAACTGGAGAAAGCCCAAACAGCAGCCGACCAAGCAGTCAAGATCGCTCCACACGATGCGATGGTCTGGGCGCGCAAGGCCGAGCTTGAACTCTCACAAGGTTTGACTGCAGAAAGCAAACGATCCGCACAAAAAGCCTCAGAACTGGATGCCAGCCTGGAACGGACCCAAACCGTCTTGGGCTTTTCCTATCTCCTGCGCATGGACACGGATGAAGCGCTACAAAACTTTGAAAAAGCCGTCAAGCTCGATTCCACCTCGCCCTTGGCGCGATTGGGCTTAGGGTTAGCTAAAATTCGTAATGGCGACCTGGAAGAAGGCCGTCAAGACCTGGAAATCGCCGCCATCCTTGATCCCAATAA
>NZ_JBKKBJ010000289.1:0-3539 GCF_046714055.1 Methyloglobulus sp.
GAACCAACCGTTAGCGCCGTTGGAATATGAATTTGTGAAAATGGTCTTGTCAAAAACCGGCCAACAATCCGTTATCAAAGATGGTTATATTCCATTGCCGACAAATGTCGTAGAGAAGGCTTTGGCAACGATCAAATAAACCGTATTTTCAAGTTTTGCTAAGAAATATGTTGTAGTAGTGTGGATCAAGGACTCGTGTACAAGGATGTTTAGCCTGCATTAACCATTAACCATTTACCTCCCTCCTCAAAAGCGAATGGTTGATTAAGGCTCAATGGCCGGGACTGTTTACAGGCTCCGGTCATTTTTTTATCATTTTTCCATGACTTATATACATTGACTATAAAATGCTAAGCCATTTTTTCATGCCCTGTGGCAGTAATACGTTTAAAATGGGTCTACAGATTTTAACGATTAAACGCAATGATTACGCAAAATTGTCATTTATTGACCTTACAATAGCCACATGCCTGAGGACTTAACCAACAACCCAACCCCGTCAGCAGTCACGCTTGCAGCAGGCAATGCTTACCAGCAATGGCGGCTAGTAAAAGATGCCTTGGTGCGCTACGGCGTTATCGTCGGTGGCTTTAGCATTATCGTTGCTATCGTGCTGATTTTCTTTTACTTGCTGTATGTGGTTTTGCCCTTGTTTGCGTCGGCAAAGGCGACTTCAATTGCCGAATATGATCTCCCCGAGAAAACCCTGGGTAAGACAGTTTTGCTGGAAACGGAAGAACAGAATGAAGTGGCGGCCCGCTTTACCGACAGCGGACACGTCGTATTTTTCGAAGTGGCTACCGGCAAGACCCTGTTAACTCAAGCAGTAACAATTCCTGGAGGAGTCTATGTCACCAGCTTTGCCCAAGGCAGTTCCATCAGCCAGGGCGGTGTCGTTTATGGACTCTCAGATGGCAAGGCAATCATCGTCAAGCATCAATATAAGGTGACTTATCCCAACAATAAGCGCCAGATTACGCCATCACTTGAATATCCGCTAGGCGAGCAACCATTGGTCATCGACGAGGCGGGCGCTCCTTTGGGGAAGATCGCTGTCAAGGTGGAATCCGGTGCGACCACCATAGCGGCAAAAACCGCCAATAAAATTCATCTGGTCAGTTTTAGCAAAGAACAGTCGTTGTTTGCCAATGAAGCCACCACGAACCGTACGGCTGCAATTTTGGACGTTTCTGCTGAGAAGATTGTTGAACTGTTGATTGATAAGGAAGACCGAGAACTCTATCTTCTGGATAATGAAGGTCTATTACGTGCCTATGACATCAGCGACAAAACAGCGCCTAAAGTAAAGCACCAACAAAAAGTGGTCGAAGCCGGGCAAACGATCACCAGCTTGACCTTCTTGAACGGTGATCTTTCCTTACTTGTAGGCGATTCAGCCGGCCTAGTGTCACAATGGACACAAGTGAAAAACGACCTTAAACAGTTGGCTTTTAAAAAAATCCGCGCATTTCAGGTATCAGGGCTAGCGGTCATCGCCATTGAAGCCGAACAACGGCGGAAAGGTTTTATGGCAGTCGATGCCAATGGCTATGTCGGTATGTATAATTCGACGGCTGAACGGGAACTCATTAAAGAGCGCGTCAGTGAATCGCCACCGGTAGCAGCCGTGTTGTCGCCAAGGTCAAACCGGCTTTTGCTGGAAACCGGGGACGGGAAAATACATGTCTGGGAGATAGACAACGAACACCCCGAGGTTTCCATTAAATCGCTCTGGCAACAAGTCTGGTACGAAAGCTACCCGAAACCTGATTATATCTGGCAATCTTCTTCTGCCAGCAATGATTTTGAGCCCAAATACAGCCTGACACCTTTGGTATTTGGTAGCTTGAAAGCCGCATTTTATGCCATGTTGGTGGCGATGCCGCTCGCCTTGATGGGCGCTATTTATACGGCATACTTCATGGCGCCAAAAATGCGCCAAGTCGTGAAACCCGCCATCGAACTGATGAGTGCATTGCCGACGGTCATTTTAGGGTTTCTGGCAGGGCTCTGGTTAGCCCCGTTTATAGAAAAACATCTGGCCGGGCTATTTTTATCGCTGGTTTCCCTGCCTGTCGCTGTGCTGCTGTTTGCTTTTTTCTGGCAATACCTGCCCAAAACCCTGCGCCAAAAAATACCTGAAGGCTGGGATGCAGCTATTTTAATACCCGTTATTATTTTAATTAGCTGGATTGCTTTTGCTGTTAGTGTACCTTTGGAAACCTTATTATTTCACGGCTCATTAATCGACTGGTTCAGCCGTGAATTCGGCATCGGCTACGACCAGCGCAATGCCCTGGTGGTCGGCATCGCAATGGGTTTTGCGGTGATCCCGACGATTTTTTCGATTGCCGAGGATGCCATATTCAGCGTCCCCAAACATTTGACGGTAGGCTCTTTGGCGCTGGGTGCAACTACCTGGCAAACCATGACGAGAGTGGTTTTATTGACGGCCAGTCCGGGCATTTTTTCTGCGGTCATGATCGGACTGGGACGCGCCATCGGCGAGACCATGATTGTACTGATGGCTACCGGAAATACCCCTGTCATGGATTTTAGTGTTTTCCAGGGCTTACGCACACTAGCTGCTAATGTCGCCGTGGAAATGCCCGAATCGGAAGTCGATAGCACTCATTACCGGGTTTTATTTCTGGCGGCATTAGTGCTGTTCCTAGCCACTTTTGTGTTCAACACCCTGGCGGAAATTATTCGCCAACGCTTACGGGAAAAATATAGCTCATTATGATTAGTTCATGGTTTAAAAGCGGCACACCCTGGATATGGATGAATGCGGCGGCAGTCAGTGCCTGCCTTATCATGATAATCGGCGTGTTAAGCCTGATTGTCGTACGCGGCATCGGCCATTTCTGGCCTGCCCAGATTACTCGGTTCAGTTATCAGGAAGAGGATGGCCACCTGAAAACCATTTTTGGTGAAATCATTGATACCAGTGTCACCCCTGCGGCAATGGCGAAAAAATCAGGCTTTAAAATGGCCGACACTGAAGAGTCCTTGGTGCAGTACCAGATTAAAACCGGTAATCGTGACATTACCGGCGCGGATTTCCGCTGGCTACAGGAGCGCAATATCAAAAGCCAGGAACTTCCTGCAGATCTCATGGTGGTAGAGCGCCGGGAATGGGGCAATTTTTATGGTCAGCTTGTTGGTGTCAAAGAGAATGGTACAACACTTGCCAGCAACGGACAAACATGGTCTCTCGCCCAAACGAAAATTGACGAAACCTTGACCGTTTACGATGAAATCGCCCATTTGGAAAAAAAAGAAATTGGTGCCATTAATTACAGCCTGGAAAAGTTAAGGCTAAAAGGGAGAAAGCTGGAATTAAAAAAGCAGCTGGATGATGCAGCCAAGACATCCATAGCAAATGAAAAAACCGAACTTGAGGCACAATACAAAGAGTACCAGGTGCAACTGAGAGCCTTATATCAAAAAAGCAGAAGCGCCAGTCTGGTGGCAAAAACAGACGGTGGCGCTGAAGTGGATATTCCTCTGAACAAAGTAGTCAGGATTTATCAACC
>NZ_JBKKBJ010000290.1:0-7060 GCF_046714055.1 Methyloglobulus sp.
TGCCACAGAGAGATAGAGTCGATGAGACAGCCACGCCAACCCGGATTATTCGACGTTGAAGAACGCGCCGCGCAACTGACCGAAATGGGCGATCCGCTGGTGGGATTGAAGGCCCGCATCAATTGGAAAGCGTTTCGGCCAGAGCTGTGCCGGGTGCATAAAAAGGACCGGAAAAGCAAGGTCGGCGCCAAGCCCTTCGATGTCGTGCTGATGTTCAAGCTGTTGGTACTCCAGCAACTGCACAACCTGTCGGACGGCAGGATCGAACACCAGGTCCGTGACCGTTTCAGTTTCATGCGCTTTCTGGGCTTGCAACTCGAGGATCGCGTGGCCGATGCCAAAACCGTCTGGCTGTTTCGGGATCGGCTTAAGGCCTTGGACTTGGTTGACGTATTGTTTGGCCGTTTTCACCAGCAACTGGCGACGCAAGGCTATGTTGCCCAGGCCGGGCAGATAGTCGATGCCACCTTTGTCGAAGTGCCGAGGCAGCGCAATACCCGTGAAGAAAACGCCCAGATCAAAGCCGGTGAAGTCCCGCCAGCCTGGGACGGACCGGAAGCCAAGGCCATGCGCCGCCAGAAAGACACCGACGCGCGCTGGACTCCAACCGAACCAAATCCAAGGTACGCGCCCGTGTCGAACATGTCTTCGGTGTCCAAACGCACATGGGTGGGCATATGGTGCGCACCATCGGCCTACCACGTGCCAAGGTGAAGATCGGCCTGATGAACCTGGTGTACAACATGATACGCTTGGTACAACTGATTAAGCTCAACGCGAAGGTAGCCAAGCGAGCTTGGGTGGACAAGCACAGGGAAGCTGCGCCCGTTTCGGCATAACAAGGGGGGAATCCTTGAGTAAAGAGGGTGTTGCAACCAGAATAGGCTTTAACATTCTAGAGCTTTGGGGACAGACTAGAAAATTTCAGCACTTTCACAATATGGGCAGTTAAATTGCGATTAATAGAGATTCCCTTATGTAAACACTATCAAAAATGTAAGCCGGTCTTTTTTCAACCTTGAATGTGACGGTCGATGCCATTCAGCCCAAAACCACGGTAACCAAGAAGCGACCTGACTTTCAGGGATTTCTTGATGAAGTTGTGAACTTATGCAATTAAATACCAGTTCGCAAGTGGGTTACAACCAAATGGCTTCCTGTTCCAATGTTTTGCCGTAGCGTTGCGACAAGCTGCCTAGCCTGATGAAATCATCGTTCAAGGCATTCAAGGCATTCAGTTTCTGCATGGCATTTTCAAATTGTACTCGGGTTTTCAACCAAATCTCGGAGTTGCCGAATGTGGCCAATTTATTTTCCCAATCCGGAAGCCAATAAAAATATAATCTCGATCCCGGATGAAGCGCATCGGCCAGTCGGACATAATTGCTCAAGCCTATGCCGTCATAATCCGGGAATAAAATCACGTCATCGGTTCGTTTTTGTTCCGAAAACCATTTCAATAACACATCAGATAATTGCCCACCATAATAGGCCAGACAACCGTTAAAATTATCAGGCAACCAGTCGCAGCGATCAAACAACGCCTGGTTCTCGACTAATAGCAAGAGCCTGTTGGACTGCCAAGATTGACCAGTACCGATCTGTATAGCGGCAACACCCAAGCGCTCGGTCAATTCCGAAGGATACATCGCGGTATTTTCACCATGCCAAACCACATCAGGATTCCAGGCTTTCATCAGCAAATAAGAACACTCATGGCCGGTTTGGCCTTTCTTGCTGTTACGGTCTGTGCCAATGTTTCGGCTACGCCTTGGCAAGGATGATATATGCTCACCGTCCATAGGATGCAGTTGACGTAGACGATTGATGACACTTTGCCGGTCAACTACCCTAAACACAGTCGCAGTGCCTTGTTTGTTGATTTCAACAAGTCGGGTGTTCAGTGCGAACTGTTCCAGTTGTTTTCGTTGGTTTGGGGTGAAATCAGATGCGTTAAGCGGTTGGTCGCAGGCTAGCAGGCGTTTTAGGGCATCAGATAAAATGGACATGGGGCTTAGTTCTCATCGGTAATGGCTTCGAGAATCTGCCAATTAAGCTGACTGATATGGTTTTTGCCCTGGGTGGTTCCGATAGGCACACAATAACGTGCGGTGATTTGCGGTTCTGGCGATGCAAAAATCAGCGAAAACCCGAAATCCTTGGCAGTTTCAATCAAATTGCGCTGGTTGTGTTGATCAAGCGATGCGGCTTCATCCAGATAACAGGCAGTCTTGATTTGTTTGCGCGGATCTTGCATTTGATTGAGCATGGCGAGACCAGTGATGAGTTTAGCCATCAGCACAGTACCGTTGGATGCGGCGCTGTCGATGTCCTCGAACTCAGCAGGCGTTTGATCTTCTTTTGCGATAATAAAAACCAGCCGGAACAAATGTTCAACACGTAAACTGCCCCGTACTTCACCTTCCTTGATGAGCAGATCCTTGGCTTTATTGAGTTCTTTATCGTCCAGCACCGCATTGTGGTCGAACAGGTCGAAAGAATTGCCCGATTCAACCTGTTCGGAGGTGGAAATCAAGGTTTGTATCGCCTTGACTAAGGCTTCTTCTTCGCGGGGTTCGATTTTAAACACCTTAAGGTCGGACAACTGACGGCGATTGATCTTGTTATTAAACTCGCTCATCCGCCGTTTAAATGACTCCAGACTGTTGCGCAAATCACGCAAAATGGCGGCTACCTGGACTACGGCCGAGCGGGCTTTACGTTCTATGGCTGCTTGTTCCTGGCTGAGTTGTGCCGTGTAGTTAAATAAGGCATCCAATTCTTGTTCGGCAGAATCCTGGATTTGAAATTTACTCACGCCGTGTCCATGCAACTCGCCGAGCTGTCGGGACAAGTCATTGTCGATTTGCCGCAACTGTCGGCAATCGTTGTTATAACTTTCGATGCGGTTGGCTAAAGTCGACATGGCCAGTTCAGCCGGTTCCATGTAAGGGAAATAGGGTAGCTGCTCCAAAAAATTAAACGGCGGCTGTTGATCCAGGCGCTGATGACGGGCAGCGTTGATGCGTCGATGTTGGCTTTGCAGGTCATCCTGTTCGGTTTTAAGGCTTGCTTGCGACTGGGCGATGGTCTTTTTCTTTTCAGCCAACGTTGACTCTTCTTGCTGAACCACTTCTAACCTGTGCTGCAATGACGCTATGGTTTCCAATCTGAGCGACCCATTTGCCTGTAGCAACAAGAATTCCCGATAATCATTGATATCCTTATCCAGTTCGGCGATTTGCCTTTCCAGCACTTGTTGCTATTGCTTTTGTTGCGTCAATGTCTCAACGGTTTGCAACAGGGTTTTTAATTTGGCAAGTTGCTATTCACAATCACTGGTTTTAGTTTCCAATTCTTGTGCGGTCTTGAGAATAAGACTAGGTTCCAGTGCCGAAACATCCAGTGAAAAGCCGGGCAGTTCCAGGCGATTGACTGACAGCTTGCTTTCCAGGGCTGTAATAAACGATTGGAAAGCTGATTTATCATGCAGATCAATCGCTTTCCCTTCTGCAACAGATAAGCACAAAACCGATTTTGCCAATACCCGTGTCAAAATTTCAAAACTATCCAGCGGTAAGGGCGTTTGTAGTTGCAGATAAAGATTGTCATTAAGATTGGCTAACTGCTGCTGAAACTCGACTTGATCTTTGCTAATTTTGGCAATCTTCCTTTTGATAGCCTCAGATGAATGCTGCTGCTCGGCATTTTTAATACTTCTAACTAATTCGTAGAGTTCCTCCTGCAAGGTTTGCCGTTGCTTATCAGTTGAGCCAAGTCTTTGACAAATTGAAAACGAACATTCAGTTCTTGGTAATGCCGCTCAATTTTATGCTGTTCTTTTAACGCAGTATTAGCCTCAGCCTGGTCTTGGTAAATTTGCTTTTGGCGTATTTCCAATGCCTCATTTTCTGAAACCAATGCCTGAAGTTGCCGCTCAAATTGTTCGGACGTGTTGCGATAATAAGTTTCCCAGTCATTCAAGCCCTGCTCGATCAATGGCCGCCACTGGATTATTTTGCCACGTAAAGCCCGGCGTGTTTGCTGGCTATCTTCCATGGTTGCAATCAGTGCCTGGTTGCGAAACACCGCGTCATACTGAGATTTGTCGTAATTGACATCGGCAAAGTTTTTATCCCATTCGCCTTTAAAATCGACGCTACGATCCTGCAAGTCGTTTTTGAAGATTTTCAGCAAATAGTTTTTCACTTCACCGCTTTTTAAGCGATCCAAACGCAAAGTTCGGGTCAAGATGCGCTGATAGGTACTTGCCTGAGAAGTGAATTCCAACGGAAAGATGGTGAAATCGGGATCGTCCGAACGTTGTTTTTGCCGATTGCCATACAACAGCGCCCGTAAATCGGCTTGCTGGTATATTTTGGCCAGTTTGCCGCATTCGAAAAGGCGGCTGATCAATTTCGGTTGAGACACCAGGTGCCCGTTATCCAGTCGGTAATCGTCAAGATCAAGGCTGCCTTGATAGGCGAAATATTCGTAGTCATGGCTCAACCCCTTGCCGACACAACCAATCACCGCCATGCCGGATGGCAGCAACACTTCCAGAAGAATGTAGGCACTGTTATCGGGAAAATAAAACCGCCTTGAATTTTCGACACTGTGCGCGCCAAAATCCATGCGCCCTCTATCAAGGATGAGCAGAAATTGCAAGGCATTGATCAAACTGGTCTTGCCGGTATTATTGGGGGCGATAATCGACACCGAATCGTCCAAGGGCAATTCGGCGCGGCTGTAACCGGCACTGTTCAACAACACGAGCTTCTGGAAGCCATACTGGGCCAGGCTCAAAACGTATCCTCCCCAGTTTCCCCGCAGAAAAATGCTCCTGCATTTTCTGCATTCGGTACATCCTGTACCTCTTCGGCTTGAGTCTGATCGGGCCGTTCGGCCTGAGACAGTTCTTCAAACAAGTCCAGGTAACGATGCACGGCGGTCAGTAGCCGGTAGGCTCCATCTTCAGTCACCAGGAAGCCGATGCGGGCGGCGCTATCCAAAATTTCTTTTAAGGCTTGCGGATTGCCTATTTCTTCAGCCTCCAAGACTGCTCGATACTGCTGGCAAAGTTTTTCGATCAACGGCGTATCAATCCGCCATTGTTGAAACTGGAATAAATGTAAGCCTTGGTCGGCTTGATATTCGAACAACAGCATCAGCAACAAGACCAAGCGACGGGTGAGCTTGCCGGTATAGGATGTGGCAAGCTCGGTCTTAAAATAAGCGAACCCCCGTCCATCCATGACCAAAATAAAACCTAATGCAGCAAACAGCGTTTCATACTGACCCTGATGATTTTCCAGCTCCACCCAAAGCTCATTGTCCTGCAAGCGGTTTAAATGGGCACCGGAACTTAACAGCTTAAAAAGCGGTTGTATTTGGGGCAGTAGCCTTAAATCTATCGTCATAAGGATTCAAGAGTATGGCTGTGCAAACGAATGACGACTTGTTTGAGGGTAATACGGGTCTCATCTTGGTCAGGAGTTGCAGTAATATTGGGCATGCGAATGAGTTTGTGATAAAGCCTTAATAGGGTGATGTCTTGATAATGACCGTAATGATCGGCCAGCCACTGCATCAAGCCCGGTATTGGCAGGGACTGGAGAAGGCGTTTTCGGATAACCTCTTCATCGACGCATTCAAGCTGCACCTGCATTTCTTCATCTACCTGCCCTCCTGGAAAATCAACGGCTTTAGGCTGATAGTGCCGCGCTTGTTCCATGAGCGTCAACAACTCTGGGCCAATGGCAACCGTAACCGGACGATCTTTACGTCAAACTGGCAAACTTTGTTGTGGAAAAGTCCAGCGTAAGCCTTTTTTTCGCACCTCGCCCAATAATTGCCCGATGGCAGCGCTTAAATGGTTGTGGCGGCGGATTTCTTCCCTCAGCGGCATCAAGGTGTTAGTGCATTGGTTTAACGCGAGACGGCCAGTTTCCCGTACCTCTTTCACCCGAAAACCGACTTGCCGCAACAAGAGCAGATGGCTGTATAAGCCGCCTTGTATAAGCAATTGCTGGGACAGCGATTCCAACACGCTTTCGGCTTCCTCCAGCAGCGGATAAAAACTGCCGCCGGCACCGGTATCCATCAGTTCAGTCATGGGTTGCACAAACCGGTCATAAGCCTCCAATACCTCACGGTATCGTCTAGGCAGTGGCATTCGTTCATCTGCGCCTTTTGCCCGTTCGGCAATTGCCTGGATGGCATGGATGTCCTGATCGAGTTGTTGCAATATTTGCCGCAGCTGGTTGTCAATACGCACCGCCCCACGTTGCAGCGCCGCCATATCCCGGTCCTGCAAGGCTTGGTGCAATTGCTCCAGGCCGGATTTAATGTCAATAATCCGCGCTTTTAAGATGTCAGACAAACCCAGATCGTGTTCGTGTAACAAGCTGCCGACAAATTGGCGGACATTTTCGTTGAGTTGCAAGGTATTGCTGTGCGACATTTCGATCAACAATTCCGCATTGACCAGTTGTTGCAAGCGTTCTAGCTGTTGTTCGGACGGTTCGTGTACATAGATTTTCCCGAGTAATGCCAGCACCGCATCGCGCTCATAACCAATCTGGTCGTGTCCGAGCAAAACGATACGTTCTATCGCTTCCCAGTGTTTATCGAGCGCTCGAATCAGGCTGCGTGGGTTAATCATTTTGGTGTAGTGTTGATGTGGACTCCAGTTTGCCGAGGCTCATCCAAACTGTAATTTTCGTTGGTACTGACTCAATCTGGCTGACCTCATCGTGTAGTCTACAAGCTTTAACAGCCCTAGACCAAATTTTATGCAGCGGGTAAGGTCTAATCGTTAGGTATGACAATTAACAAGTAAATACTGGGTATCTCTGGTTAACTGTAGGAAATCATTGCGGTTGGCTGTAAAAGGCGTAAACCGTCAAAAAAGTCGTTGAGTTATGCCGTTGCCATTATCAAAGCCCCAATTTACTCCCCTTTGGGGGTGTCCTGGGCACACCCGTCCCGCACCCGCCAATATCGCGCCTGCCGAGCCTGGCACAAATTGGCCAGTGCCATCAGCGGAAAGGCTTCGCCG
>NZ_JBKKBJ010000291.1:0-9598 GCF_046714055.1 Methyloglobulus sp.
GCCTGGAGTGCCTTTCAATCAAACACAAGCTCAATCATTTTGCTCTCAGGGCTAAATTGTATTTGAAAGCCGTCCGGCTGGCTTTCGACGAGCTTCAAACGCTTAAGTGCGTAAGGTGAGTTAATAAGTGATTGATGGGTATAAGCCGCGCAACAAGATTTGCTCCCGTTTTGCCATGAGGTGATAATGCTTTGCCCACGACTTTGAAAGAACTGCATGTTTATTCTACACAGCTCCAACAAAACTGAAAATCTGGTCGCTCATCTGGTCTCGGTCATTTCCAACGCACCGCTGGACACGCCTTTCGCCAAGGAGGTGTTCCTGATCCAGAGCCAGGGTATGGAGCGGTGGCTGTCGCAGCAATTGGCGAGCCGATTTCATGTGTGGGCGAATTACCAGTTTTTATTTCCCGGCAAATTTTTTAGTTTTATCGCCCAGCAATTGGATAGCCAAGTAAATGATTCTACTTTTGACCGCAGCCTGATGCTTTGGCGGCTGGAAGCCTTGTTGCGCAACTTGGAACACCTTGATTGTTTGCCCTTAATTCAGTATTTATCCGGTACCAATCAAGCTTTAAAACGCTACCAACTAGCCCAGCAACTTGCTCAGATTTTCGACCAGTACCAAATCATGCGCCCCGACTTGCTGGTGGCATGGCAAAATGGCCGTCTTTTGTATAACACCGACATTGAACGCTGGCAAAAAGCGCTTTGGCACCAGTTAACCGCGCAGATAGGCCAAAAACATCGAGGCGCATTATGGCTGGATGTTATCGCCAAATTAAATCATGCAGCAGAAGGTACTTTGAGTAGGCAATTGCCGGAACGTATTTCTGTGTTTGGCGTTAATACCATGCCGCCGTTGTTTTTAAACTATCTCCAGAGCCTGGCCAAACACTGTCAGGTACATCTTTACCTGCTCAATCCGGCACAAACATTCTGGGCCGATCTGGCAAGTAAACGACAACTGCCCACCGACGATATTGATACCGGACACCCTTTGCTAGCAAGCCTGGGACAACAAGGGCGAGAATTCCAGGAAATGTTATTGGAATTCACCCAGTTTGATTTTGAGCCGGAAAGTTTTGAACAGGTTGAAAAGCCCAATAACCTCCAGCAGTTACAGAACGATATTTTAAATAATGCTGTATCTGGGCAGGTTTTGGAAAAAGATGGCTCTATCAGCCTACATGCCTGCCATTCCAGAAAACGGGAAGTTGAAGTCCTCAGAAACCAGTTATTGCAGGCTTTGGAAAACGATACAACGCTGGAATTGCGCGATATTGCGGTGATGGCACCGGATATCCAACTGTACGAACCGTTTATTTCCGCCGTATTTAGTGATATTCAACACGCTATCGCCGATCGCAGCTTACGGCTTGACAATCAGGCGCTGGATACGTTCATACGGTTTTTGGAATTAAGCCAAAGCCGCCTGGGTTGGCAAAGTGTGCTGGATATTCTGGAGGGCGTTGAAATTTTTCCAAACTTTGGACTCTCTGAAACCGATCTTGACTTGATAAAGCACTGGGTTCAAGACACCAATGTGCGTTGGGGACAATCGGGACAACATAAAAAAGAATTGGGGCTACCGGAACTTAACGAACACACCTGGCAAGCCGCATTGGATAGAATGCTGATGGGTTACGCGGTCGGCCATGAAGATGATTTTATCGGTGATGTCCTCCCTTACAAGCATATTGAAGGCTCATCGGCTGACGCACTCGGTGGGCTACACGACTTTTTGTTTGTGCTGTTTCAGGCCAAAGCCGAACTAAAACAAGCCAAAAGCCTTAAATCATGGGGTAATCAGCTTTATTATTATGCCGACCAATTACTTGGTAAAGCCGACTTGAAGGCTGATCTGATAGAGCGCCAACAACTCAATGAATTGTTGCTGGAGTTGTCAACAAACCTTGCGGACGTTCATGGCGATCCCGTCGAGTTGCAAGTCATCATCACATGGTTGGAAGGGATGGTCGCTGAACGTAAATCGGCAAACGGTTTTTTGCGCGGTCAATTGACGTTTTGTTCGATGCTGCCCATGCGTTCCATCCCTTTCAAGATCATTGCCTTGATGGGAATTAACGAAGGCGAATTCCCTAAAGTTGAGCGTAAACCCACTTTCGATTTAATCTCCCAACACTTTCGCAAAGGTGACCGCTCACGCAGGGCTGATGACCGTTATCAATTTCTGGAAATTTTGCTGTCAACTAGACGACAATTAATCATCACTTACATAGGCCAATCGCAGTCCAATAATGAGGTCATTCCGCCTTCTGTCGTAATCACTGAATTGCTGGATGTGTTGAGGGATTATTACCAGCTTTCCGGCCTAATTACCCGCCACCCTTTACAGCCATTCAGCAGACGCTATTTTGATGGCTTGACCGATTTATTCAGCTTTTCGGAAGCCGATTGTGAAACAGCTAAAGCCTTATCAGCACCCAAGCCGGAACCTGCTTTATGGTGGCAAGGCTCCATCAATACCGAAACTGAAGAGGTAATTGAATTAGGCGATTTATTCAGGTTTTTTCAGCATCCGCAGCGTTATTTCATGTGCCAGCAACTGCATTTGCGTTATGTGGGTATTGATGCGGAAACGCAGGAACGTGAGCCCTTCACTATCAATGAACTCAGCCTGTATGACATGAATCAGGAGTGGATACAGCAATTACTTGCAGGTTCATCTGTTTCGCTTACAAAACTGCAAGCCCAGGGTTTGTGGCTGCCCGGCGTAGCAGGTGACGTGGAATTCGAGCAACATCAACTTACGATGCAGGAATTTGTTGAACGGATACGAACAACAAACATAGGACAGCCTTTGGACGACCTTGCTGTTGATCTGAAAATCGGCGACTATCGGCTGGTTGGCAAACTAGGTAACTGCTATCAAAACGGCAACCTGATTTATCGTTATGCTAAATTAAAAGGTAAGGACTTTATTAGTGCCTGGTTACATCACTTGATAATTAACCACGCGCAAGAACAAAACACTTACCTAATAAGTGCAGACGAAAATTTGCTGTTTCAGCCCGACATTTGCAGCCCAGAATATTTACCCCAATTTATTGAAATCTACCGCCTAGGCCAGCAGCAACCGAATGCCTTTTTTGTTGAAGCGGCTTTGGCTTATCTCAAGCAAACCGATAAACAAAGAGCGGTAAAGTCGCCGCTGGACGCAGCTCGGGGGGGGTTATCTACTACAATTTCGTATCCAAGTGAACACGAACTCAGGCAACTATATGGAAATGTCCCAGATATGGGATTGGTTCTGACGGATACATTCGAGGAACAATGCAAATCTTTGTTACTGCCAGCATGGAACGCAGCACATGGAAATTAAGGACTTCGATCCGGTATTGACCGAGTTGCGCAAAGGCACCAGCCTGATCGAAGCCAGCGCAGGTACGGGCAAAACCTACACCATCGCCATGCTGGTATTGCGTCTGTTGGTTGAACAGGACGTGTCGATAGACAAGGTGTTGGTTGTGACTTTTACCAAAGCGGCAACCGAGGAACTCAAAGACCGCATACGCAACAGATTGGCCGATGCAAAAAGAGTTTTGGCAGGCCACACTGATACAACAGACAGCAACATCGGTACTTGGCTGGCACAGATCGATCTGCCACCCGAGATTATCAAACGACGTTTGGATCTGGCCTTGCTGGACATAGACCAAGCCGGGATTTTCACCATACATGGTTTCTGCCAGCGCGTACTCAGGGAACATGCACTGGCCAGCGGGCAATTGTTCGATGCTGAGTTGACGGACGATCTGGCGGCAATCAAGCAAGCCTGTGCCGATGATTTCTGGCGGCGGCACGTCCAAAACCGCACGGCGTGGGAAGTTGCGGTACTGACCAAAGACATCAAATCGCCGGATGCTTTACTTGGCAGCATTAATAATGTTTCCAACGATGCGCTGATCTACCCTGACGAACTACCTCTGGATACTGCTTTAGCTGAGTTGAAGCAACTCGCGGATAACGCGAAAACGAAACTGGCGATTTGCGCCCAAAAGGTCGAGGCACAGTTCACTGGGCAATCCTTCAAAGCCAGCTATCAAGCAATATTTACAGGACATTGCAGCATGTTAGGCGAGTGGCTACAAGGTGATACCTTGCAATTCCCGAATGCCGAGGCTTTGTCTTTGTTGACTTACGAGGGACTGTTGGACGGGTTGAACGGCACTCAATTTAAGAAAAATAAAGATCGGCACAGCGAGGAACGGAAGGCGGAATTCTTGGCCTCATTAAATCTTGATACCAAACCCTTTGAGGACTTGGCAGCTAAGGCGGAGCAAATCACCGTTGCCTTGCGTAGGAGTTTGCTTGAATTCCTGCGGAAAGAACTGGACAAACAGCTAGAACAAATCAACGTCTGGTCATTCGACAATTTAATCACCCACTTGGCAATAGCATTAGATGGTGAGCGATCACAACAGTTAATCGGTGAGCTCAGACAACGCTTCAATGCGGCATTAATCGACGAGTTCCAAGACACTGACAATAACCAATGGCATATTTTTTCCAGTATTTTTGCCGTGGATAGCCATTATTTGGTCTTGGTCGGCGACCCCAAACAGGCCATCTATAAATTTCGTGGTGCCGATATTTATTCCTATCTTGAGGCGCAGACGCAAGCGCAGCACCGCTTTACGCTCAGGAATAACTGGCGCTCGCATCCCCTTTTAGTTGAGGCTGTTAACCGCTTGTTTCAAAGGGAACAAGCGTTTTTATTGCCGGATATAGTCTTTAACACCACTCAACCCGGCTTATCGAAAGAAGATGGAACCTTACATGCGTGCGGAAAGGCCGCTGCGCCCATGATGCTCTGGCAGTTGCAAGAAAGCGACAGCAAGACCGGGTATTGGCAAAGCAACCATAGCGATGCTGCGGATGCAATCTGCATTGCCGTGGTCGATGAAATTGTTGAATTACTGACTGGCAACTATACGATACAACCCCAGAATCGAAAGTTACAACCCCAGGATATTGCCATTCTGGTACAGACCAATAAGCAAGCCAGGGAATATCAACAGGCATTACGCCAAGCTGGCGTGCCCTCGATATTAAACAGCACCGAATCTGTTTTTACGTCTGCTGAAGCGGAACATTTGTACATCCTGTTACAAGCGGTCGCGCATCCAGGTGACATCAACCTGCTTGGCCTAGCGCTGGCCTTAAGCTGGTTTGGTCATGACGGGCAGAGGCTTTACCAAATCATCAACAGCGAAATTGAGATGGATAACATCCTGTCGAGATTTCTGGGCTATTACCAAACCTGGCAGCAAGCGGGCATGATGACCATGATGCAAACCTTACTAAAGCAGGAAAAAATATCGGCGGTATTATCAAAATCCGTGCTGGCAGAGCGCCGATTGACCAATTTGCAGCACATACTGGAACTGTTGCAGCAAGCGGTGATTGACGAACGCCTGGGCATTCATAAAACTCTAAACTGGCTAAAAACGGCGATAACGCGAGCCAAAGAAAATCCTGGCAGTCCAGACAGTCAACAACTACGTCTTGAAAGCGATGCCGATGCAGTAAAAATCATCACTATGCACCGTGCCAAAGGTCTTGAGTATCCCATCGTTTTTTGCCCTTACCTATGGCAACGCAAGCATCGCCCCAATGAAAAAAATCCCTTGGTCCTGTGCCATCTTCCTGAAATGGAAGGTGGCAACAAAAGCCGTTTGATTGTGGATTTGGGTTCTGCCGAGATTGACAAGCACCATGCCCAAGCACAGTATGAAGATCACGCGGAGGATTTGCGCCTGGCTTATGTGGCAGTAACCCGGGCAAAATGCCGTTGTTATATCGCATGGGCAAACGTCCGTGCTGAAACTGCGGCTAATGATTCCGCACTGGCGTGGTTACTGGATTTTGCGGAAGACGATTTTTCCGGGCAGCAAGCCGTTTTGCAAGCGCTGCAAACACAGGACGAAAACACTTTTGCTTACCGATTGTTGGATAGTTCCGGCACCATAACCGGTAGCTACCAACCATCAGGAACACACCCCAAACTACTGGCAAAAAAACGGCACAGGTCGTTATACACGGACTGGCAAATGAGCAGCTATACGGCGTTATCGGCACTAAGCCTGTCCGAAACGCCTGAAATGCCGGAAGATAAAGTGGGGGAAAATCAGTATACGCCTAACAACTTGATCGATACGCGTGAAAGCTTGGTCGACCTTCTCCCTGCTGGCGCACATACCGGAAATGTTATTCATGAGCTGCTTGAACACGTACCATTCATCGACTTGGCCAATAAACGCAATATTTCAGCGCTAAGGGACAAAACCTGTCAGCGTTACGGCTTACGGCTGGAGCAGCCGGAAATTATTGACAACCTTTTGCACAAAACGGTCACCACCCCGTTGTCGGTAACGGATCCCCAGTTTTGTCTGATGAATATACCGGATGCCCAATGTTTAAAAGAGATACCTTTTTACCTGTCCCTGCCCTCTTTCAATACCCATCAACTTAACGGGATTTTGCATAATAAACCGGCATTCCAACCCTTAACTGCCAAGCAGATGAGCGGTTTTCTGACGGGTTTTATCGACCTGATTTGCGTATACGGCCATCGTTATTATGTGATGGATTACAAAACGAATAGCCTCCCCGATTACCGAATCGACACCTTAACCCATGCCATGCGTGAACATAATTACGGCTTACAGTACTGGATTTATAGCGCGGTATTGCACAGCTATCTACAAAACCGGTTAGCCAATTACAACTACGCCCAACATTTCGGTGGCGTGCGTTATTTATTCGTCCGTGGCATGGGGCCTGACACGGCAATGAGCGGCGTTTTTCAGGACAGCCCCGACTTGCCGACCATCGAAGCGCTGACTGCGTTATTCAAGGAGCGGACGTGTTAGCATTTAATGAGGAGGAAATCTTTAGCCGCCTGGATATTGCCTTCGCCCGGTTTCTAAGCCAACGCACAACGCTGGCTGCCAACAGAAAACAAGCGCTGGAGACTCTGCTGGCAACGTTGTCGCAAAGACAACATCAAGGCCACAGTTGTATTGAAATTAATAAGTCGGATAAAAATCTGCTGTTGGCTTCGGGGCTAGCCAGTGAGCATCCGGCAATCCCTTCCCAGACTTACCCATTGGCCTTAGAACAAAACCGTTTATACCTGCAACGGTACTGGTTTTATGAAGACCGACTGGCAAAGCAGATTAAGCAACTTGCACACATCTCTAAACCCGTTGAAAACCTGGATAGTCTGCTTGACCGATATTTTTGCGTCTGCGCTACAGAAACGGACTGGCAACGGGAAGCGGCAAAAATAGCCGCCCAGCAAGCATTTTGCATCATTACCGGTGGCCCAGGCACGGGCAAAACCACCACCGTGTGCAAAATTTTGGCGGTGTTGCAAGAGTTAGCCGATGAACCCTTATTGATTGCTTTGACGGCACCTACCGGAAAAGCGGCAATGCGCCTTCAGGAAGCCATCGCGGTTAACATAGACGGTTTAGATTGCCTGGATACCATAAAGGAACAGATACCGCACACGGCCATCACTTTACACCGTTTACTTGGCGCCAAGCCGCCCTCACCTTATTTTCACCATGATGCGACTAATCCTTTGATTTTTGACCTCGTGGTCGTCGATGAAGCATCGATGGTTGACCTCGCGCTCATGAGTAAATTGGTCGATGCCTTAAAGCCCGGGGCTAAGATAATTCTATTGGGCGATAAAGATCAGCTTGCCTCTGTAGAATCAGGGGCAGTGCTCGCCGACTTGATCGCTGCATTGCCAGACAACACGGTTGAATTAAAGCAATCGTATCGCTTTGACGATAACATAAAAAAACTGGCTGATGCAGTCAATCAACAACACCATGAAGCTGCCTGGAGCATCTTGTCAGCGGGCAATGAAACTGCCGGGATACTGGAACAAAAACATCTCATACCTTATATATTGGAACAGCGAGAAAACTATGTACGTTTGGTTAAAGCAAGGGCTGAATTTACCGATGTTTATCGCGCTTTTAGTCGTTTCCAGGTGGTGTGTTCTAACCGCCATGGAAAAAACGGCGCTTTGGCAATAAATGACGCTGTCGAACAGGGACTTTTTGGGCAACGTACCCTAAGCAGCCCAATATTGTGGTATCCGGGCCGTCCGGTGATGGTAATGCAAAATAATCCAGCCCTGCATCTTTACAATGGCGATATCGGTATCTGTTTATCCGATAAAGATCAAAACGGAAACCTGATGGTTTTTTTTCAGCGGCCTGACGGCACGCTTAAAAAATATCTGCCAGCGCGTATGCCAACGTGTGAAACCGTGTTTGCCATGACCATACACAAAAGCCAGGGTTCTGAATTTGACGAAGCACTGATTGTGTTGCCGGAAACCATCAACCCCGTTTTGAGCAAGGAACTGCTCTATACCGCAATTACCCGAGCCAAGAAGCACATTAAACTCGTTGCGGAGGAAAGTGTTTTTGCCGCAACTATCAACAGAAAAATGGAAAGGGTGACAGGACTGGCGAACAAATTTCAATAACTAAACGCCAAACAGGTTGGCGTGGTAAACATGGAAATTTAGCCCCCTTCCTCAGAAGAAACTCGCATAACCCTATAACTGAGCGTTGCCATGGCTATTCTTAATATTCATCGGGTAAGTGTCGTTAGTCCGATAATAATGTTGTATATTCAATACTATTGTTGTATAGTTAATACAAGCGTTAGGTTTTCATGTTCTTGTATGGTTTCAGTTTGCAATGAGCGATGCGCTTTGCCCTTGATTGAAAACAGATAAAAAGATTGTATTTGACAAAGTCAGGCTTGCACTTGAAACAGCTTTTAGTGTAAGTTTGGGTTGTCGAAAGGTAGTAGGGTTCAAGCAGGCACTGTATTGACATATATTCAGTTACCCATTTAACCAATTATTTTTCTCACTAACCTAAGGATAAGATTATGATTAATAAATATTTAATGGCCTTTGCCCTATTAGCAAGCGT
The DNA here is from genome assembly GCF_046714055.1 of Methyloglobulus sp. GTDB lineage: Bacteria > Pseudomonadota > Gammaproteobacteria > Methylococcales > Methylomonadaceae > Methyloglobulus. The sequence continues at coordinate 8,996 of NZ_JBKKBJ010000291.1, forward strand.
GGGCTTTACCGCATCGGTGCATGCCGAAGAGTTCCTAGACAATCGTTGGTATGTCGCGCCTTTCGGCTCGTATGTGAATCCCGGCGGCGATAGAAATGCAGATAACGCTGGCTATGGTGCTGGCTTGGGCTTCGGCAAAATCATTGATGAACATTTCAACGTTGAGTTGAGAGGCTTTTATAATGGCTTTGATGATGAAACCAATCGTTCCCCTCGAAAAAACGGCCAATGGGATCTTGCCGGTGGCACTGCGGATTTGCAATATTATTTCTGGCGTGACAAGTTTTCCCCCTACACGGTCATCGCAGCGGGCGGCATGAACAGCTATGTCAACGGTAACAGCGGTGTCGGCATTATCGGTGAAGCCGGAGCGGGTTTTACCTACGAACTCCATGACAACTTCCTGCTCCGCAGTGATATACGTTATCGCTACAACAACAACTTTAACGCACACTTGACTCCAGTGGGCGGCACAGATGAATATCATGATATGATCCTCAACGTTGGCTTTGTGGTTCCTTTGGGGCCCAAACCTAAAGCCGCCGCACCGGAACCTGTTACCGATTGTTCAACCTTAGACTCAGATTCCGATGGCGTTAATGA
>NZ_JBKKBJ010000292.1:0-8352 GCF_046714055.1 Methyloglobulus sp.
CCCATTCACTTGGCCGTCTTTGCAACTCGCCTGCTTCCCGCATTTTGGACAATCCATCGCAACCTCCCGGTGCATGTTAATGATCCAAAACTTATACAGTATCTATATATAATTAGCAATGCCAAAAAACAACGCCAATAAACCTGTATAATCTCCTTCGAAAAATGACCCTTTTGGACATGGAGTATGTTGTGTGTGCAAATTCAGGCAAGTGCAGCACCTATTTTCATTAGTCATGAAGCGATGTTTTACTAGTGGTCTCTATACACATCAACCGATCAAACTGACGATATGACAACCAATCAAGATCTTATTGGTTACGTGGCTGCGGCCTTGACTACTGCCTCTTTTTTGCCGCAGGCAATCATGACCATTAAAACCAGGGACACCTCATCACTCTCACTGAGCATGTACGGCTTGTTCACTTTAGGAGTTTTATGTTGGTTAATTTATGGCATTCACCTGACAGATTATGCGATCATTTTTTCAAATGCGATAACCTTGTTGTTGGCGGCCTGTATACTTTCATTCAAGATTTACCATACCTATTGTAAAAAAACCTAGTTGTTCATTTTTCAACTTTTTTCAACTAGGGAAACTATTCAATGCTTACATCTGATTTGTAATTAGTGCACCGGGTAGGGTTTGGGAAAGCATGCCCAAGCGCCGGATACGGAGACAAAGGCTACATGACCAACAAAGTGACTTTAACCCAGTTCATCATCGAGCAACAACGTGAATTCCCAGGCACTTCGGGAACGTTCACGGCATTGCTCAATGACATCGCCACCGCCTGCAAAAAAATATCCCGCATCGTCAACCGGGGAGAATTGATAGGGGTGCTAGGCAGTGCTGAATCCGAAAACATCCAGGGTGAAGTCCAAAAAAGCTGGACGTTATTACCAACGACATCATGATAAGTACCCTTAACTGGACAGGGCATCTTGTCGGCATGGCATCCGAAGAAATCGACGACATGATAAAGATTCCCGGTCATTACCCCAAAGGTAAATACCTGGTGGCATTCGATCCTTTGGACGGATCCTCAAATATTGATGTCAATTTGGCGGTTGGCACCATCTTCTCCATTTTGCGTTGCCGTGAAGGGGTTGACTCCGACTTGCAGGATTTTCTCCGTAAAGGTGTGGAACAGGTGTGTGCGGGGTTTGTGCTCTATGGGTCATCGACCATGATGGTGTTGACGACTGGACACGGGGTTAACGTCTTTACGCTAGATCAGGACATCGGTGAGTTTGTCCTGACCCACAGGAACATGCGGATTCCTGAGGAAACCGCCGAATTTGCCATTAACATGACCAACCAGCGGTTTTGGGAACCCCCCGTCCAACGTTACATAGCCGAGTGTATGCAGGGTGCGGAAGGGCCGAGCGGGGAAAATTTCAACATGCGCTGGATTGACTCCTTGGTTGCCTAGGTTTACCGAATCCTGACGCGCGGCGGGATATTTTTGTATCCCCTGGATTCACGTAATCCGGCAAAACCTGCCAAGTTAAGGCTCATGTATGAAGCCAATCCGATGGCTTTTATTATTGAGCAGGCGGGTGGAGTTTGTTCGGCTGGGCGAGAGCGCATTCTGGATATTAAGCCGACCGATATTCATCAACGGGTTCCATTGATTCTGGGGTCTAAGCAGGAAGTGGAGCGGGTTGTGGGGTATCATCAGGAAGGTTAGATACGAAGTTACAAACTTCATCCCGCAGCAGAATCGTCATTCCGGCATGGATTGCCGGAATCCAAGGCCCATGGATGGGGTTGGGTTTGACTATGGAGCTAATTTGTCGCTATCGCGACGGTTATTACGAAACCGGTTTTCGCACCGCCAGGCGAGCTTCTTTCTTTTGTGCATACAGAAACCAAAGTAAAGCCCCACTGATGCCGTTTGCTTCCTGCGCTCCGTCGTTTTTTATCGGGGGTTGCCAAAAGGGACTCCTGTCCCTTTGGCAACGTGTGGCATACCTGCCGCACCCCTAACGGGCTATTCCCAATAAAAACGCCGGTGCTCGGCGCGGCATACGGGTATCTACCGCTTTTGACTTCCGGGTTAAGGCTCTTTAGAATTTGACTTTTCAAAATCGAGCAACCATTTTTTTCTATGCACTCCCCCACCGTAACCAACTAGGTGACCGTTAGAACCTATAACTCTATGGCAAGGAATGATGATGCTTACGCGGTTGTTACCATTGGCTGATGCAACGGCTCGTATTGCTTGCGCATTGTTAATGGCAATGGCTTGTTGTTTGTAAGACTGCGTTTCACCAAAAACTATGTTTTGTAGTATTTTCCAGACAGATTGCTGAAAATCGGTGCCTGGCGTGTCCAGTGGTACTGTAAATTTTTTTCTTTTGCCCGAAAAATATTCAGATAATTCAGCTTGAACATGTTCTAAATGAGGGTTAGTTCCAGGCAAGATAACTGCATTGAGCCTTTTACATAAGTCCTTAAATTCAGTATCTAACATTCTTCTGTCGGTAAATTCTAACAGACAGATTCCTTGGTCACTGGCACAAGCAAACATTGCGCCGATTGGGGTTGTGAGCCGAATTATGTTTATAACAGATTTTTCATCAAAGTGTGTAGCAGAATCACCAAAAATAGAGCGATAACTATCATTGAATCCGCTTAATGAATCATAACCGCTGTCGAATGCCGAATTTGTTATGGTTTTACCTTGTTTGATACTATTGAAGGCAGTGTTAATACGCAACATTCTTTGGTAGGAATGGAATGTCGTATTATGGTGTTTTTTAAACCACCTTCTGATGTGACTAGGCTCAATACCTCTTTGTCTTAAACTGCCATCCCTTATCCTTAAATAGGAATTTTCATGTAATTCTTTTATGATATTTTTGATATATTCAGGCGTTTCATCCATTTTTTCCATTGGTTTACAAAGCTTACATGGTCTGAAACCATTTTGTAGTGCTTCTTGAGCAGTGTCATAGAAAACAACATTTTCTATTTTTGGCTTCCTTGCCCTGCAAGAAGGGCGGCAGAAGATTCCCGTTGTTTTGACTGCGGTGATAAAAACGCCCTCATAAAAGGAGTCCTTTCTCCCGGAAGCGTCATATTTTTCTTGAAAAGTTAGAGCTTTTTTCATATGTATCCAAGGCCTCTCATCGTTTGTGAATAGATTGTAACGTCATGAGATTTTCTTGCTACCGAAAAATTTACAAGTATGTTTTTCTTTGTTAGTCGAATTTAAAGGGTTTGGAGGAGTACGAAAAATTATTTTTTCATCTAATACCCAACGGTCATACAGCGGGTTGGTTTTAGTAAGCAGGATGGGCTGCACTTTGTTTAGCCCATCCTGCTTAAATGCTGTGACCGTGTGCCGTGCCTGCGTCGCGGTAGCGACACATTAATATGGACGAACTATTCTCTTAATACTCAAGTTTGTTATGATAGATATTTATAAATATCTATTTCATAGCAATGCAACTCACCGCTTCCCAACTCCAGTCTAAACACAAAGCGCTTATTGATGCGCTTAAGCGTGGCGAAACGGTAGAAATTACCTACCATGGACAAACGCTTGGGGTAGTGCATCCAGCCACTCCAACCATCAATAACAAAGATCAAGAATCCGCGATGGGCGAATTTTTTGGTATGCACCGTGATGTCGGTATTGCCTTTGTTGAAGATGAATTGCGTAATATCCGCAAGGGTCGGCGGAGCTCATTGAGTGATCTTTGACACCAATATCTTATTTATGCTGATAGAGGCCTAGTGTCAGCCAAGGAGTTGATCATGAGCACTGAGCATCGGTCAATCTCGGCAGTAACATATATGGAATACGTGCCTTTTTGCCGCAACAAACATGAGTTGCTTGTGTTTGAAAAAATGCTCAAAGCGCTCCAATTCACGATTCATGAGGTTGACCATGCCATTTCCTATCATGCGCGTCAATTAGTCCGCCAGTTTGCACTCAGCCACAGCATGGAAATGGTCGATACCTTGATAACGGCAGCCGCATTAGCCCATACAGAATTGCTATACACCAGCAATAGTAAGCATTTTGAGCAAATTAATGGTTTAATTCTTGATCATTATTTGCCGAATAATGATGAGTTTATCGACCTAAGCAACTAGTCTCCTTATTTTTGCCATGAGACACCCATCGAATATTTGATTGCTAACTCGCATCACCTAATGCAGCCTAAATTTGTCCACCTAAGACTCCACACTGAATTCTCCCTGGTTGACGGGATAGTCAAAATCAAGCCCTTGGTTAAACGCTTGGCTGAATTGAATATGCCGGCAGTGGCAGTGACCGATCATGCCAATCTTTTTGCCTTGGTCAAATTATATAAGGCGGCGATAGGGCAGGGCATCAAGCCAATTGCGGGTTCTGATGTGCTAATTTTTAATCCCGAAGAACCCGCCGCCCCTCATCGTTTGACCTTGCTGGTAAAAAATCGTTTGGGTTACATCACCTTGATGGAACTGCTTTCCAAAGCGTATCAGGAAGGCCAGCACCAAGGCGTACCTATGCTCAGACAGGAATGGTTGGAAGCCAATCATAACGGTTTGATTGCCTTGTCGGGGGCGATGAATGGCGATATTGGCAAGGCGTTACTGGCTGAAAATAGCGACCTCGCGAAGCAGCTGGCTGAACAATGGGGGACGTTGTTTGGGCAAAGTTTTTACCTTGAGTTACAGCGCGTCGGTAAACCGGAAGAAGAGCGTTATATTGCCGCCGCCGTAGACTTGGCCTTGGCAACCGTATTGCCCGTAGTAGCGACCAACGATGTCCGCTTCCTCAATCAAGCTGATTTTGCCGCGCATGAAGTGCGGGTTTGCATCAATCAGGGGCGGGTTCTGGACGATGCCAGGCGGCCTAAAGACTACACCGATCAACAATATTTGCGTACCGTTGATGAAATGCAGGCCTTATTTGCCGATATTCCCGAAGCCTTACAAAGCACCGTAGAAATTGCCAAACGCTGTAACCTGCATTTGGAACTGGGAGAAAACTTCCTGCCCGACTTCCCGGTTCCCCCAGGAATGACGCTAGCCGAACTGATGTCCGATGCGGCAAAAAAAGGCTTGGCCGAACGCTTGCAGTGCTATCCTGCAACAGGTAAGGGTTCAGCTGAAGAAAACCGCAAAATTTATGATCAGCGCCTGGAAGATGAATTACTTATGATTACCCAGATGGGTTTTCCGGGGTATTTCATGATAGTGGCTGATTTCATCCAGTGGGCAAAAAACAATGCGATTCCCGTCGGGCCGGGACGGGGTTCAGGGGCGGGTTCATTGGTTGCTTACGCCTTAAAGATTACTGATCTTGATCCGATTGAATTTGACCTGCTGTTCGAACGGTTTTTGAATCCCGAACGGGTTTCCATGCCCGACTTTGACATAGACTTCTGCATGGACAGACGCGATGAAGTCATTGATTACGTGGCTCGGCATTATGGCCGCGATCGTGTCGCCCAGATCATCACTTATGGATCAATGGCGGCCAAGGCGGTGATTCGTGATGTGGGCAGGGTGCTGGGGTTTCCTTACGGCTTTGTTGATGGCCTCGCCAAACTGATTCCCTTTGAAATCGGTATGACGCTGGAGAAGGCACTAGAGGAAAACGTCGAGCTTAAGCAACAATACGGCACTGAAGAAGACGTTAAAAACCTGATCGACATGGCCAGGGCATTGGAAGGCATAGCCAGAAATGCCGGTAAGCACGCCGGTGGCGTTGTGATTTCACCTACTAAATTGACCGATTTCACGCCCCTGTACTGCGAGCAGGGCGGCGGCAATCTGGTCACCCAGTTCGATAAGGACGATGTGGAAGCGGTGGGGCTGGTCAAGTTCGATTTTCTGGGCTTACGCACCTTGACTATCATCGACTGGGCTTTACAGGATATCAACCAAAAAAAGCAGCAGTCCGGTGCGCCACCGATTGATATTAACAGCATTCCCAGGGATGACTCGGAAACTTACGGACTACTGAAAAAAGGCCAAACTACAGCCGTGTTCCAATTGGAATCCCGAGGCATGAAAGAGCTGATTAAAAAGCTCAAGCCCGATTGTTTTGACGACATTATCGCGCTGGTGGCCTTGTATCGCCCAGGGCCTTTGGAATCCGGCATGGTCGATGATTACATCAAGGTCAAGCACGGCGCCAAAGCCGAGTACGCACATCCTTTGTTGGTACCCATACTCAAACCGACCAATGGCGTTATCCTGTATCAAGAACAGGTGATGCAAATTGCCCGCGAACTGGCCCATTACACTCTGGGTGGTGCAGACATGCTAAGGCGGGCAATGGGCAAGAAAAAACCCGAAGAGATGGCTAAACAGAGGGAAACCTTTATTACCGGGGCCGTAGCCAATCGGGTGCAAGAAAAAATCGCCAGCTACGTGTTCGACTTGATGGAAAAATTTGCCGGGTACGGGTTCAACAAGTCGCACTCAGCGGCTTATGCACTAGTTGCCTACCAAACCGCTTGGCTAAAAACGCATTACCCTGCGGCTTTTATGTCGGCGGTATTATCCTCCGATATGGACAATACCGATAAGGTTGTCACCCTGATCGAAGAGTCCAGGCAAATGAAACTGGAGCTATGCCCACCTAATGTCAATGTTTCAAATTACCGGTTTACGGTCAATGATGATGAACATATCGTTTACGGCTTGGGCGCTATCAAAGGTGTAGGCCAATCCGCCATTGAAGAAATACTCAGGGAACGGTCAGGGCATGGGCTATTCCTCGGGCTTTACGATTTATGCAAGCGGGTTGATTTGAGAAAGGTCAATCGACGGGTGCTTGAAGCCTTATGTCGGGCGGGGGCGTTCGACGTGTTCGACTCTAACCGCGCTGGCCATCTGGCTGAGCTGCCCACTGCTTTGAAGGTGGCGGAGCAACATGGCAAGATGGCAGAGACGGGTCAAGATGATTTGTTCGGTTTGAGGGCTGGTGCAGTGGACATTGCTGATGATGCAGGGACTTATACGACAGTTGTCGAACCCTGGTCTGAGCAGGAAAGGTTGGCTGGTGAAAAACTGACTTTAGGATTATATTTGACGGGTCACCCCATCGCGCAATACGAACCGGAAATCAGGCAGTTTATTAGTGGCAACATAGCCCAATTGCAGGCTGAAGTGGAGCGATCCAAAGGCAAGATGGAAGCGCGTGTTGCTGGCCTGGTTGTGGAGATACGCACCCGCCAGACCAAGCAAGGTAAAACCATGGGTTTTGCCACGATTGACGACCGCACAGGCCGCCTGGAAATAGCGGCGTTCGGTGACAAATACGAAAACTACCGGAGCATTTTTTCCCGCGATAACCTGTTGGTTGCCGAAGGCGCTTTAGCGATTGATGATTTTTCCGGAAATCTCAGGTTAACGGTTGAAAATCTCTACAATATGGAGCAAGCCAGGGAATCTTTCGCGAGAGGGCTACAGATAAGCTGGGCGGTTGACGGGCAAGCTCCGGAAGGCCCCGCTTTCATATCTGGATTGCATACTGCACTGCAACCTTTTAAGGGCGGAGCTTGCCCTGTTGGTATCAGGTATGCATCCCAGGCAGCATCAACAAGCATCCAGTTAGGCGACGGTTGGCGCGTACACCCAACAGACGAATTACAAGCAAGACTAAAACGGTTGCCTGGAGTGGTGGCGGTTGAAGTTAAATATCGTTAGCGCTATTTGTTCGTATATAGAATCAAATCATAAGAGTTACCTCGTTATGGTTTGATTAAAAGTTGACACTTCTATTCCACGAATAATCATCCCTCATTTCAAGCGCGATGTCAGGTTAAGCTTGAACTAATACAAAATTATCGCTATAACCAGGCAAAACAAGACTAACGCTACAGTAAGGATAGGGACTAAGTAATCTAATACCAAGTCATGGAGGGATGTTTTTGGTTTCTCATCATCGTTCATTTTATGTTTAATGCCCAATCAAAGTTATGTTAAGTTAATCATCTTTGGATTCTAACTTAATAAACTAAGCATCATTCATGCCAGCATGTTTATATGCCTTACTTATCATGGTTATCAACAGATAAATGCAGGGCTACGGGCTTTTAAATAACAAATGTGATGTTTTCGATAGCCCCTAAATGTGTCGATAATTACCATAAAGTGACAATTTTAGCGCGTACCCGATTTGGCTTTTCGACTATCAATGGGTCATGTCTTTTAAAACTAAATCTAAAGGCAAAGCCTTGATAGTCTCACTGGTCAAACCAGTGGCTTGATCTTGCCCCGCTTTCACGGACACCCCGCTAAGCGACTTTATTGGCCTCAAACGCAACTGGGCTCATATAGCCCAATCTGGGGTGTAGCCGTTTGCGGTTGTAACACACTCCAATATATTCGAAC
>NZ_JBKKBJ010000293.1:0-11069 GCF_046714055.1 Methyloglobulus sp.
TTAATAAACAAGACGATTCTGGTAGGCACACCACTGACCAATCTCACCCTTCAAGCTATCTCAACCATTACCATGATTAAGGAAAAATGGTTGTCAGAATATGAGCCCTTGCAAGCTGAATATAATGCGTTAAGTTCAAATATCGGCGAAAACAACCCTTATAAAAAGCGGGTAGAAAGAGACCTGGAACGCCTTAAGGGTGAATACCTGTTGGCTGAACTAGCAACGCGCGGCTTTTTACCCTGTTACGGATTTCCAACCGGAATTGCCTACTTTGATCCTTACAGCGTTCATGATTATCAACGTAAAAACTACAAAAAAAATGACGAGCGGGAAGATAATCTTAGCCGTATCCGCGAAAAGCCGACTCGCGATTTAGCCATTGCCATTAGAGAATATGCACCCGGCTGCGATATTGTCTTGAATGGTTTGGCGTATCGTTCAGCGGGGCTGAGTTTAAGCTGGCATAGTCCCGAAAGCGGCGCCAACGAAACCCAGAAACTGATGACGGCGTGGCGTTGCGATCATTGTGGTGCAATTGACCATGCTTTAAGCAGCGCTTCGAATAGCCCTTGCGACAAGTGTAGCGAGCCGTTAAATCCTGAGCATAAGCGCGAATTTATTGAACCCACCGGATTCGCTGTTGACTTTTATACCAGCCCCCATACCGATGTTTCCGTCCAGCATTATGTGCCGGTTAAAGAACCTTGGGTTACCGCTAAAGACAGGCTGCGCACTTTACCTAATCCGCAATTAGGACAGTTTCGCGCCGGTAGTCGGGGCGATATTTTTTATCACAGCTCCGGTGAGCATGGACACGGTTACGCACTGTGTTGGCATTGCGGCCGCGCCGATTCTATGATTACCGATGATAAGCTGCCTGAAGTTTTTTCAAAACTGCATAAAAAATTACGAGGCAGACCTGAAGGTGAAACAGATGCGTATTGCAGCGGTAACGAAAGCGAATTCGCCATTAAAACCCATCTGCATTTAGGCTATGTTGATCATACCGATGTTTTTGAATTGTATTTAAAACATCACAACGAACGGGCGTATCTTGATAACCGGGATGAAAACAGCCAAAAAATAGCTTGGACTTTAGCCGTTGTGCTTAGGCAAGCCCTAGCAGACATCCTAGGCATCAATGCCGATGAATTGGGCTATACCGTGAAGCCGACTAAGCTGACGGGTTGCAGCTATCCGGTAGCGACTATTGTTTTATACGATAAATGCAGCGGCGGTGCCGGTTTTGCGTCGTCTGCACACCGTTATTTTGACGAGTTATTTGTTAAAGCGAGAGAGCACCTCAAGTGTAATTGTCAAGGCGTGTGCCAAAACTGCTTGTTAGGCTTCGATACCCGCTTCCATATTGATTATCTGGATCGGCAGTTGGCGGCAAGTTACCTGAACGAAGAATTTATCCGCTTGCTGGCTTTGCCGGAGGAATTAAAACTATTGGGCAGTTCATCGCGTTATTGCCCGGAAACGCTGTTTACCGAAATCCGTGATGCATCCAGTCATGGCGCGACAGAACTGCATGTTTTTTTACAAGGCCAGCCATTCGAATGGGAAATAGCAGAAAGTCAATTACTTGAACGCTGCTATCGCTGGAAACAGCTCTATACCAAGGTGGTTTTGTTGATCAACGCGTCAACACAACCGCTTTCTGAAGGCATCAAAGAAGAACTCTGGATTTTGCATCGTTTTGGGATAACCATCGCCACGGTTGACGATAACAAGTCATTACTCAAAGGCGTGGCCTGTATTGTTGCGCAAACCCTGTCAGGCGCTACCAGCAAGACTTTTGCGCACTCTCTTAAACAAACCGCAATACCCGCACAAAACTGGCTGAATCTGCCGGACAGTGTTTTAGTATCGGCGGAAAAATATCCGCTTGTGCCGGTATTAAAGTATCTGGATGAAGAGGCTTTGAAACCGAATACAGGCAACGGTGATATAGAGATTGAAATACTTGCTGAATGCAATGGCCCATTAGCTCAATTTGCCGAGAAATTCTGGCAGCGTGTACTTAAGAATCATCCATTATTGCAACAACATGTACTTACGGATGAACTTGTCAGCCTGCATTATTCAGACCGTTATTTATTCTCGCCGTGGTCGGTTATGCTGATTGCCAAACTTATTGATGGCTTAAGACAGCTTATGAAAAGTAACTGGAATAAGCCGAAAATTGTTATTGATACGGGTGTTAAGCGGGAAAGCAGCTATCAGAACCGCGGCTTATTGGCGGACTGGATGGATGACAACTTACGCATGGATGTTATTGCTGCCTATTTTGAGGCTATGGATGAACTGTGTGTTGTTAATGCTGCAAGCGATACGCCACATGGTCGAGTGATGGAATTGACGTGGCAGTCTGGAAAAACAACCCATATCCGTCTGGATCAAGGTGTTGGCTATTGGCAAATCGACGATAAAGCGCCCTGGTTTGATTGCAATATAGCAGAGCCTGGGCAACAGGCAGAAAAAATGCTGTTATTAATTCCTAGGCTTAACGTTAGAAATGCTAAAGACTTTCCAACCCAAATTTTTGTTAAAGAACGTTAGTGAGCAGGATTACAAAAGAGAAATATTGTTAGCAATAACCGAACATTTTAAAACTTAACGTTGTAGAAAAATCCATGAAGCAGTATTTAGAGTTACTTGACAAAATTCTCCAGGAAGGGGCCTTAAAGGGAGATCGAACGGGCAGCGGTACGCTGTCCATTTTTGGTCACCAAATGCGGTTTAATTTGGCGGACGGATTCCCGTTGGTGACAACCAAAAAAATACATACCAAATCCATCATCCATGAATTGCTTTGGTTTTTAAAAGGGGAGACCAATCTCGCCTATTTGCGTGAACATAATGTCAGCATCTGGAATGAATGGGCAGACGGGAAAGGTGAGCTGGGGCCCATTTATGGTTACCAATGGCGTTCCTGGCCCACTCCAAACGGCGAGTCCATCGACCAGATTCAGCAGGTTATCAATCAACTGAAACAGACGCCCAACAGTCGGCGCATGATCGTTTCCGCTTGGAATGTCGCTGATTTGCCCGATGAAAGCGTCAGCCCACAACAAAATGTGGCAATGGGCAAAATGGCCTTAGCGCCGTGCCATGCGTTTTTTCAGTTTTATGTGGTGGACGGAAAACTGTCCTGCCAACTTTATCAGCGTAGCTGCGATACGTTTTTGGGTGTGCCTTTCAACATCGCCAGTTATGCCTTATTGATCCACATGGTGGCGCAACAAACTGATTTACAAGTGGGCGATTTTATTTGGACGGGCGGCGATGTCCATCTTTATTTAAACCACCTGGAGCAAGCCAACACACAATTAACCCGACAACCCTACACTTTGCCAACCCTAACAATCAAACGGAAACCAGAATCGATATTTGATTACCATTACGACGATTTTGAAATCACGGATTACCAAGCCCACGAACACATCAAGGCGGCTATTTCCGTCTAAAAAGCACCTGCTTAACTATGGTAATTTTTAAAATTACCATAGTTAAAAACCACAGCTAAAGAAAAAGGAGTTCAATGAGCATAAGACACAAAGCACACCCCTGGCATGGCATAGAAGCTGGCGACAATACACCTAACATAGTGACAGCATTTATCGAAATCGTCCCGTCCGATACCATCAAGTATGAAATCGACAAGGCCAGCGGTTATCTGAAGATTGACCGACCGCAAAAATTTTCCAACATGATCCCAACACTGTACGGATTTATTCCGCAAACCTACTGTGCGGAGGAAGTGGCTGAGTACGCAGGGATGAAATCCGGCAAGAAAGTCATAAAAGGTGATGGCGATCCGCTGGATATTTGTGTACTCAGTGAACGTAGCGTAACCCATGGCGACATTATTTTACAGGCTGTACCCATTGGGGGATTTCGTTTGCTGGACAGTGGAGAAGCGGATGACAAGATAATAGCTGTCATGAAGGGGGACGAATTTTATCGGCAATGGAATGATGTTTCAGATTGCCCGCCCTCTTATATCGACCGCTTAAGACATTATTTTCTGACCTATAAACATTTGCCCAGCGAGGACTTCATCTGTGAGATAACCCATGTATACGGCCGGGATGAAGCCCATGAGGTGATTAGAAGAGCCATGGCAGATTATCAACATCACTATGGGCATTATACAACTTGAGTCTACGCAGGGTGGAATAGCGTAGCTCCAAGCGGCGCATTACGCTACGCTAATGCGCCCTACACAAGCTTAAATAACCAGTGTTGCTATTTCATGCTTTTCAACTATCATAAAAACACTTGCTCAGCCCCGGTGGAGAATCTTTATGGTAATTTTCGACGGTATTAGACGGCAACTGCGTTCGGTTATCGAATGGCGCGATCCGAATCCAGATGCCTTGTTTTATGACTGGAGCGACAACGGCGACGAAATCAAAAATGCCTCCAAGCTGATTGTCGGCCCTGGGCAAGGCTGTATTTTCGTTTACGAGGGCAAGGTGCAAGCGGTGATCGAAGAACAGTGCCTGGTCACGCTGGAAACCGACAATATCCCGTTCTGGACGACAATCAAAAACTTCATGCAGTTTTTTGAAAGCCATCACAAAGTCGGCATTTATTTTTTCAGGCTCACTACGATCCTGAACCAAAAATGGGGCACTACGGCAACCATTAAATACGATGACCCCAAATACAAGTTTCCCGTCGGGTTGAAGGCTTACGGCAATTACAGTTACCGCATTTCCGACGGGCGCGACTTTTTCGTCAATGTGGTTGGCAACCACGGCGATTTTCTGGTTGAGGATTTCCGCAAAGTCATGTCCGAACGGATTATCCATCCGCTCAGCGATTTTCTTGCCGAAAGTAAATATTCCTATGCGGACATTGATGCCAACCGCATTGAAATAGCCCAGGGCGTAACGGCAAAATTAAATGTCGAGTTCGGCAAACTCGGTTTTGTGATGACCGACTTCCGTATCGAAGGCGCGGATTTCGATGATGAAACCCTAACGCGCATCAACCGTATTGCCGATGTCAACGCGGAAGCGCAAGCAGCGCAAGCGGCGGGAATGGATTATGCACGCCTGCAACAGCTTGAAGCCATGCGTGAAGCGGCACGGAACGAAAGCGGTGCTGCGGGTGCTGGCGTGGGTTTGGGCGCAGGCATCGGCTTGGGCCAAGCGATGACCCAAGGGTTGCAGAATATTCCTAATACCCCAAGCACCCAACCCCCCGCTAACGACGTAGCGGGTAAATTAGAGCAACTCAAAGAACTCAATAGCCAAGGCTTGATTTCCGATCAGGAATACGCCGACAAAAGACAGGTGATTCTGGACACGTTATAATTTCGATGCTGATGAACCATGGCTAGATGCACTTCGTGTTCGGCACCGCTGCCTACCAACACTAATCGTTGTAATTACTGCGACACCCGTAGCGACGTGGATTTGCACTCCAAGCATCCGTATACCATAGCCAAGCCAACATCCATGCGTATCTGCCCCAACTGCGAGAAAGCGCTGCAAACCATCCGCCTAAAAATGGCAGAGCTGATATATATTGAGCGTTGCCACACCTGCTTCGGCCTGTTTTTCGATAAGGGCGAATTAGAGCCAGTTTTGCACAGCTCTGTTTCCAATGTGTTCGGTATCAACGTGGAACACATCGACAACATCAACAAGGACCGTTACCGTAAGCAACAAAAAATACGCTATATGAAATGCCCGGAATGCCGCATGTTGATGAACCGGGTCAATTTCGGACGGCGTAGCGGCGTGGTTATCGACCAGTGCATCAAACACGGCATCTGGCTCGATAGCGGCGAACTTACGCATCTACTGGAATGGAAAAAAGCGGGTGGGCAACTATTGCAAGAACAACATGCCGCAAACTTGGAAAAGCAGAAACAGCGGCAGCAGGATGTTTTGCCCGGTGCCGCGACCGATTATTCTGTTAAAACCAGCGGCGGTTTTGGCAACACGGTGGAAGAGAGTTTATTGGAGACGCTGGCGTCGGTGTTGGGTGAGTTGTTCTGATGCCATTCATTGAATAATAGGGCGGAACAATAGTGGGCATGCCATGTTTATTGATGCCAGGCTATTAGCCTGCTGACGGAATCCAGAACACTATGATATGAAAAACAGCTCAAAAAGAGTTCTATGTAGCTAAAAAATGGTTAGCAAGATATGTCCATGGCTCCTGGATCTCGGCGACCTCCATGGATGGAGGAAGTGCGGAAAAGGATATGGAATCCTCGCCGCCAATCCCTGTCCTGGGCAGGCTCTGCCGAGATGACGGCTTGTGTATATAGCTATGCCCAGTGGGAAAGGGTAATTTAGAGGTTCCAGTTCCACCTCACTTTCAAAACAACCCCGTAATCTTCCCATCATTATCAATATCAATCCGCTCAGCCGCAGGTTGCTTAGGCAAGCCTGGCATGGTCATCATATCGCCAGCGATAGCGACGATGAAGCCCGCGCCATTCGCCAGCCTGACCTCGCTGATTTCGACAGTATGACCTGACGGTGCGCCTTTCAGGCTAGGATTGGTGGAAAATGACATCTGGGTTTTGGCAATGCACACGGGGAACTTGCCGTAACTTTCATCCCAGGTCTTAAGCTGGGCTTGGATTTTGGCGTTGGCGGTAATCCCGGATGCGCCGTATAACTTGGTTGCGATGGCTTCGATTTTGTCCCACAAACTCAGGTTTTCATCATAGACATACGTACAGCCGGGTTCACGGGAATTGACGATGCCTACTATTTCTTTAGCTAAGTTTTCTGCGCCAGCACCGCCCTCTGCCCAATGTTTGGAGACCACGCAATTTGCCCCCAAGTCGGCACACAAGCTCTTAAGCAGGTCAATTTCAGCCTCGGTATCGAAGGTAAAATGATTGACGCAAACAATACAAGGCAAACCATAGTGTTGGGTGATGTTGTTATAGTGCCGTTCCAGGTTTTCAAAGCCTTTTTCCAGTGCAGACAGATTTTCCTGGTTTAGATCATCCTTGTTCACCCCACCTTGGAATTTTAATGCCCGTACCGTCGCGACTAAAACCACCGCCGAGGGCTTTAATCCTGCCATCCGGCATTTGATGTCGATAAATTTTTCCGCCCCCAAATCCGCGCCAAAACCCGCCTCAGTCACCACGTAATCGGCAATTTTTAAGGCGGTTTTAGTGGCGGTCACGGTATTGCAACCATGGGCGATATTGGCAAATGGCCCACCATGAATGATGGCGATATTGTTTTCCAACGTTTGCACCAAATTGGGTTTGATCGCGTCTTTTAACAAGGCCGCCATCGCGCCGTGGGCATTGAGGTCGCGGGCGTAAACCGCAGTCTTGCCGTCGGCTTTATAACCGATAACGATGCGGCCCAGGCGTTCTTTCAAATCGGCACGGCCAGTCGCCAGGCAGAGTATCGCCATGACTTCGGAAGCGACGACAATATCGAAACCATCTTCTCGCGCATAGCCGTTGCCGATACCTCCTAAGCCAACAATGATTTTCCGTAAGGCACGATCATTCATGTCCATCACTCGCTTCCATTGGATACGGCGCGGGTCGATACCGAGCGCGTTGCCTTGCGTGATGTGGTTGTCGATCAGGGCAGCCAACAAATTATGCGCCACACCAATCGCATGGAAATCGCCGGTGAAATGGAGGTTGATGTCTTCCATAGGCACGACCTGGGAATACCCCCCGCCAGCCGCACCGCCTTTTACACCGAAACAAGGGCCTAAAGACGGTTCGCGCAAACACATGATGGCTTTTTTGCCGATACGGTTCAAGGCATCGCCCAAACCTACCGTAGTGGTGGTTTTGCCTTCTCCGGCTGGGGTTGGGCTGATGGCGGTAACAAGTATCAACTTACCGTCTTTGTTGTCCTTTAGGCTATTGACATATTCGAGTGACAGCTTGGCCTTGTAATGGCCGAATGGATCCAGGTGTTCAGGCGCTATACCGTAACTTTCATTGGCAAGATCGATAATGGGTTTCATTTTCGCTTTTTGGGCGATTTCAATATCAGACATGATGTTTGTGTTATAAATTTTTCGAATAAATTCTATCGTTACGGTCTCTAAAATTTTTCACATCAGCTCCCGCCGCAATTCCCTGTAATTGTTGAAAACTCGGCACTGGTATTAACAACAATCCTTTGCCTTTAGGTATTAAGGCTAATTGTTGCCCCTTTTGCCAATGCTGTTCTTCCCGAACAGATTTAGGGATAGTGATTTGATAATTGCTCGAAAGCGTTACTATAAAAGGCATTTAATACTCATGATGCGTCCATACTTAATTTAGTCAGAACATACCATAGGTGTAAGTTATTTGCGAGACTACTGAGAAATCAGTGAAAGATGGGTATTTGCACTTTCTCAAAAGTAATGTACATTAAATACATTATAAATGAAACTACGTAGAGATGAACATGCAGCGTACCCAAATATACCTTACCGACGAAGAGCAAGTCGCTATACGTCAAATCAGCATTCGTAGCGGTACCAGCCAAAGTGCATTGATTCGCAAGGCGATAGACCAATACATTGCCCAGAACACCCCTAGCACCAACGCCAACAAGCGCATGAACGTATTTGGGCTTTGGCAAGACCACGAAAACCTGCCTAATTTAGACGTTTTACGAGCCGAAGAGCGTTTTACCGAATGAGCGCAATTCTAATTAATACCGACGTGTTGATTGATTATTTGCGTGGTTTGGAAGATGCCAAAAATTTTATCGCCAGCCTGCCTGAGCAGGCTTATATTTCTGCCATTACCGTGGCGGAACTGCATGTAGGCGTACGTAACGGTAAAGAACGCGCCGCACTCACCGAGTTTTTAGATACGCTGGACACGATTGCGTTGGATGCCGAACTTGCAGCCGAGGGTGGCTTGCTCAGACGCGATTACGGTAAAAGCCACGGTGTCGGATTAAACGACGCGCTGATAGCAGCAACCGTGCTAAAAAACCGTTTGCAGTTGGTGACTTTAAACGGCAAACATTACCCGATGGTTAAGAATGTCTTAGTGCCTTATCAAAAAGTCTAATTTAATTTTCACGTTCACTTTCGTATTGGGAAGGTAATGCAATTCTTTCATGAAAGCTATGATAACGTCTGGAAAAATGCTCTAAGTAAGGACTGACCAATATAGACCGTCGCTTCACCATTCCAACCTCTATTTGACGATATAAAATCTCCGCATCAATACCAAAAATTCTCTTAAAATCCGCTGTTAGTTCTGGTAACCCAATTTGTTCAAAATCACATGCGGAAGAGATTTTTTCAAAGAAATAAAATCTTTCATCACGATGAGATACTACTAACTTCCATGCCCCGGAGTTCATATTTTCTCCATTGTCTCTGATTTCTCTTGCGGTCGCAATTTCACATAAAAGTATTGAGTTTAAAAATTTTACAGATTGGCTTTTTTTAGCTTTTCTATCCCTGAAATCCCAGTCAAGATCACAATCCTGAGTAACGACAATTGCAAACGGATGAACAATCGGTTCAAAAGAAAGTTCTTGATTGTCCTCTCTTAGATCATCGGCAACAGGTTTATATTGAATAACATCCGTCAATATTTCACCTTGTCTGAGTGAGTTGTTTTTGTTGGATGCTTGATATTTTGCCCTTACTTCCATGCTGATAATGTTTTAGTTAGACTAAGGTTCCAAAATGAAAGCTGGACGGACTTGTTTTGCTCGCAATTTGCCTTTTATTTTTTTAGCAGGAGGTTTTGGTAAGTTAATCTGAGTTTGGCGGTCTTTATAGAAATGATAAATTCCTTCCAGCTCATCGGCTGTTTCCTCAAAAGCAGCCTCAGGAAGAGATTGAATAATAAGTAAGCACTTGATTAGTTGAATAGAATTGTCTGCTGATAGGTCATGCCGATTTAATCTAACTGATAATGAGGGGGCGGACATCGCCAAACCAAAAGAAGGATATTGGATCACATAGGTTTTACCGCTCTCTCTATCAATAGCAGTGTTATTGATGGCAAAGCCTAATGTCGACTCCTTAATCTTTTCTTGCATCAATTGGTTGGGGTTGTAAAGCGTCATGGAGGATCTCTGTGATACTCCACCTAAAGAGCCTTCCAGCAGAGCGGTTGAACTGATCGAGTACGTTCCAGACATTTTCATTTCCTTCTATTTTCTGTTCACTAAAAAAGTCAGCATCAATTAAATAAGCCGTTTCTTCATTACTATCTTGCGATTCTTTTATGGTCACTAAACCATGATTTAAATTGACTTGTATGTTTTCAGATTTTAGAGTTAGGTTTTTGGCGATTCCCTGTATTGAAGAGGAGAGCTCTTCATCATGCAATTCTGAAGCGAAACGTTTTGCTATCAAATCTGACCACTCTCGGCTTTCAAACCCAAGCTTTGATCGAATAATTAAATCTTTATAACGAAGTCCTAACCTAGAATAGAAGGAAGGCTTATAAATGCGATCAAAAATGTCTAATGCGATACTAAAACGTTGTTTGTATTGTTCATACCGTTCATACGAAGAAGTGCTTAAAGCAATAAAGTCTTTGGTAAGAGTAAGATTCCATCTTTGATCTTCTGACTTGAAGTTATATGCAATGTCACTTTGCAATGGCAAGTCAAATTGTTGCACAAACTTTGATAATTCCGCTGGAATTTGCGTTCTGGTCGTCTCAAAAAGCGGATAATGAAGCCGAATCTTATCCTGAAAATCGACTGGTTCCTCATGAGATATTTTTAATATGGGAGGAAAGCGTAATTGGCAAATAACCTCAATGAGAGGATTACACTTATATATTACACGCTCAAATTCTGGTAAGTTCATCAAAATACAATTAATTTCCCATTTATGATCAAATTTCTTAATTTTAAATGCTGCACAGCCTTTCTGTTAGCTTATTTCAATAAGTTTTCACGAATGGCTTTTAAGACAACGGCAATAAAGTTAAGTGCAAATTCAAATATATACTTTAACAATAGGTCGTGTTTACGAAACCCAACTTTTATCCATAATCAACCATAAACCGGAAACCGCTTACAAAGCGCTGTGACTTTCTCCCGCACTGCCGCAATCACCTTCTCATCTTC
>NZ_JBKKBJ010000294.1:0-9789 GCF_046714055.1 Methyloglobulus sp.
AATCCGCCATTTCGACGGACACCGCATTTGGCGGATTACGACGCGCCCAAAGCACAAACAAAACGGATAGACCGTGGGCTTGCGCGGCTAATCCGCCCTACAATTCATCTCATGCAACTGCATATTGATTATCCTAAGCGTTGCCAACACCGCCGCAAATACTTGGTTGGCATGTACGCCACGGGTTTTGCGGATCTCACCGCCACAATCCCAGGTTATCACGCATTCCGTCAGTGCGCTGGTAAGCCCCCCTTTTGGAATACGCACTTCATAATCTGCGAGCCTGGGCAGGGAATAACCATATAATGCCAGCACCTTTTCAATGGCATGAATAAAAGCGTCAAAACCGCCATTTCCGAACCCCGAAGCCACATGATCCTTGCCATTAATGCTGACCCGTAAACTGACGGTGGATTCCAGGTTAAAACCGCTGGTGATGGAGCAATTCAACAGCTTGATATGCTGGTAATCCTTATTTGCCAACACATCGGCGATGATAAAAGGCAGGTCATCCGCAGTGATGGTCTGCTTGGAATCGCCAAGGCGCACAATGCGGTCTAGGACTTTTTTCTGGTCTTCCTCGGAAAGATCCAGTTCCAGTTGCTCCAGATTTTTCCGTAAAGACGCTTTACCGCTCATCTTCCCCAAGGCGTAGCTGCGGGTACGGGAAAACCGTTCCGGGCCCAGCTTGGTTTTGTATAAGCCGCCCTTCTGGTCACCATCGGCGTGAATGCCAGCGGTTTGGGTAAACACATCCGCACCGATGATTGGCGCATTCGCGGCAACACGTTTGCCCGAAAAGGTTTCCACCATTTTGCTGATCGCAACGATATGGCTTTCATCAATGGCAAGCTGTAAGTGCATTTTGTCGCGCAAGACCACCGCAACTTCAGCTAAAGAGGCATTGCCCGCCCGCTCGCCCAGGCAATTTACTGTACAATGGATGGAATTTACACCGGCACGAACCGCCGCCATCACATTAGCGGTCGCCAATCCATAATCGTTATGGGGATGGAAATCAAATTCTAACTCAGGATAACGGCTGCACATATCGCTAAGGCTGGCGAACACCTCATCGGGCGATAATACCCCCAAGGTATCGGGCAACATGAAATGGCTAATCCCGGCATGGCTCAAGTTATCCACCAATTCATAGACATAAGCAGGATTATCGCGATAACCGTTAGACCAGTCTTCCAGGTACACATTTACCCTAAGACCTTTTTCAAGGGCATATCGGATCGTCTGTAGAATGTCGGCTATGTGTTGGGCTAAAGTTTTGCCCAGTTGTTCGCGGCAGTGCTTTTCACTACCTTTGGTGAGCAGATTGATGACTTTGCCGCCCGTTTCCACAATCCAATCGACGCTGCGGGTATGGTCAACAAAACCCAGCACTTCCACCCGTCCTGCGAAACTTTCGTGTTGCGCCCAGTCATTTATGCTGGCGACCGCCTCTTTTTCGCCCTGCGAAACACGGGCAGAAGCCACTTCGATTCGGTCTACCCGTAGCGATTGCAACAGGGCTTTGGCGATGCTGACTTTTTCGGCGGGCGTAAAAGAAACGCCTTGGGTTTGCTCGCCGTCCCGCAGCGTGGTATCCATAAGTTGTATCGTTCTGGAAACTGCGGACATGTTTATAGATTGAAATTGCTCAATGTGGATGGTATCTGCCGTGAAAGATATGCGACCTTAAAATGATCGCCCATCAACCAGCACTTTCTCAAGAGACGACAACTCTACATTTTCCAAGCAACGCACATTGATTGCTGCCGTCGCCACCCCCGTCGGGTCTTCCCCAAATCCGAAAGGAGCACAGCCGCATTTGGGACAAAAATGATGTTTGATGACGTGTTTGTTGAAAGTGTAGGTAGCTAGCCCCTCCTCTGGAGTGGGCATATTAAGCTGAGAGCGCGGCACGAACCACAACAAGTACCCCTTGCGGCTACAATGTGAACAATTGCACTCCATCACTTGCTCTAGGCTACCCTCGACTTGGTAGGATATTTGCCCACAATGACAGCTACCTTTGTAGTTCATTTGCTCATTCCTAAAGTGACCGTTTTTCAGATGCCAAACAGGTGGTTATGACAGCTTTGGGGTTATTGCGGCCAAAGCCAAGGAAATTTTTTTTTATGCTGTTCTTCATACGCACCGATTTTATCGACGTGCTTCAAGGTTAAACCGATGTCATCTAAACCGCTTAACAGGTTACCTTTCCTAAACGGGTCTATGTCAAACGTAAAATTATTGCCCGCTGGCGTAATGACTTGCTGGTTTTCCAGGTCTACGACAAAACGGACGCCCTCATTGGCGTTGATCTCAGCCATTAAACCATCCAACTGCTGGCTGTTGGCCTTGATCGCCAAAATGCCGTTCTTAAAACAGTTGTTATAGAAAATATCGGCATAGCTGGTTGAGATGATGGTGTTAAAGCCATAGTCTGCAATCGCCCAGGGCGCGTGTTCGCGGGAGGATCCACAACCGAAATTATCGCCCGCAACCAGTATTTTAGCGCCCTTAAAAACGGACTTGTTCAGTTCAAATTCGGGATTATCGCTGCCGTCATCATTAAACCGCCAGTCGTGAAAAAGATGTGCACCAAAGCCACTGCGCTCAACCCGCTTTAAATACTGCTTCGGGATGATCTGGTCGGTATCCACATTGCTGCGGTTCATCAATGCCGCAATGCTTTCGTGTTTTCTGTAAGGTTCCATGTTCGTTGCTTAACCAAAAGTTCTGATATCGACAAAATGTCCTGCCGCCGCAGCCGCTGCCGCCATTGCCGGTGACACCAAATGGGTCCTGCCACCTTTGCCTTGACGGCCTTCAAAATTGCGGTTGGAGGTGGACGCGCTGCGCTGGCCTTTGGTCAATTCGTCACCGTTCATCGCCAAGCACATCGAGCAACCCGGATCGCGCCATTCCCAACCTGCATCAATAAAAATCTTATCCAGCCCTTCATCTTCAGCCTGATGTTTAACATGATAGGAACCCGGTACAGCAATGGCCTTTACACCCTTGGCAACTTTGGTGCCTTTGGTCACTTCCGACGCGATACGAAAATCTTCGATCCGGCCATTGGTGCAAGAACCAATAAATACCAAATCAACAGGGATGTCAGTCATTTTGGTATTGGGGGTCAAGCCCATATAAGCCAAGGCACTTTCGCAAGCCTTACGTTTGCCTTCGTTGTCAAAACTTTCCGGCGCCGGAACACGGCCATCCACCCCAATCACTTGTTCGGGCGATGTCCCCCAGGACACTTGCGGGGCAATATCGGCAGCATCCAATGTTACGATTGTGTCGAATACAGCGCCTTCATCGCTAGGAAGGCTTTGCCAGTAAGCCAAAGCCTGATCCCACTGACTCCCTGCCGGGGCAAATTCACGGCCTTTGAGATATTCATAAGTTTTTTCGTCCGGTGCAACCAGCCCTGCCCTGGCACCCGCTTCAATCGCCATATTACAAAGCGTCATCCGGCCTTCCATAGAAAGCGCCTTGACCGCTACACCTGCATATTCGATGACATGACCCGTACCGCCTGCAGTCCCGATTTTGCCGATAATAGCCAGTGCAATATCTTTTGCGGAAGAAAATTTTGACAAACGGCCATTGACCTGCACCAACATTGTTTTGGATTTTTTCTGGGGCAGGGTTTGCGTTGCCATGACATGCTCAACTTCGGATGTGCCAATCCCAAAAGCGAGTGCGCCAAAAGCGCCGTGCGTGGCCGTATGGCTGTCACCACACACAACCACCATGCCTGGATGCACAAAACCGTGTTCCGGCACGACCACATGGATTATACCATTGTTAGGGTTCTTCATATCATAGAGGTTCAAACCGTTTTCCTGGCAATTCTCGGCCATTACCTCAATCTGTTTTTTGGCAATAGGGTCGGCAATGGGTAAATCACGGTCTTTGGTAGGGACGCAGTGATCCATTGTAGCCAGGATGCTATGCGGATTGCGGACTTTACGGTTAGCTAGCCGCAAACCTTCAAACGCTTGCGGGCTGGTGACTTCGTGCATAAGGTGACGGTCAACATAAATCAAAGGGGCCTGCCCCGCCTCATCAACAACGAGATGACTTTCCCAGATTTTTTCGTACATGGTTTTTTTCATTGCTTGTTCCTAAACTAACTGCCGTTCCTACATCTCTATACATGAAGAAAACGGTAAGACTATTGATCTGAACTGACTCACATTATCGCTTAAATGTGGGCTTTATTACAATCTGACAAGGTAATGCTGCCAATCGACTCATGAAATTTCGTGCCTTAGCTATGCCTCAACTGAGACTGGGGATACCCATTGCTTATCCCTAAGAACCTGTAGCGGCTGATAACCACCTTTATAGGACATTTTTTTACATCGTTTTATCCAAAACCCCAGATATAAAAACTCCTTGTTTAACTGCTTGGCCCATTCAATTTGCCAAAGCACCGCATAAACACCCAGGCCGTAGCAGGAAAATTTAGGTTCAAAAAAGGTATAGACCGCAGATAAGGCATTATCCAACTGGTCAACCACTGCAATTGCTGCGAGTTCACCGCCAATTAAAAACTCTACAAAGCGGGTGTCGCACCAGGAACTCTTGAGAAAATACAGGTAATCATTTGGACTGGAATAGGCCATTGAGCCTTCGCGGTGCCGTGCAGCTTGATAGCGAAGATACAACTCGTAATGACTTTGATCAAAATCAGGAGGCTTAACCACAACTTGGATGCCCATATTTTTTCTAAAACAGCGTTTTTGGCTTCGAGTAGGGGTAAATTCAGAAACGTTTAATCGCACGGGAATGCAGGCTGAACAGTTTGGGCAGTGCGGGGAATAGACCTCATCACCACTACGGCGAAAGCCCTGTTTTATCAGTTCTGAATAGATAGCTGTCGTCATGTCGAATAAAGGGTGCACAAAAGCGGGTTGTGCAACCTCATCGTCAAGATAACTGCAAGGATGTTTCTCTGTAAGAAACAAGGGAATGGAAATCATATGTTTTTCCAAGCTAATGGATCGGGAGATTCATCGCAGTATTGATCCAGCAACCTTACAAAATCATCCCTGGCTACTTCTTCAGCGCCAAAATTTATGAGATGCCGGGTACTTACCTGACAATCTATAACCTGATAGCCCCAACGCTTAAGCTGCCCTACCATATTGACGAAAGCCACTTTCGAAGCATCGGTTTTGCTGTAAAACATAGACTCCCCAAAGAACACCCGCCCCATAGTAATCCCATACAAACCGCCGACCAGTTCCCCATTTAACCAGGCTTCTGCTGAATGGGCATAGCCTGACTTATGGAGCTCATGGTAAGCCTGAAAAACACCTTGTGTTATCCATGTGCCCAACTCTTCCTTACGAGGCTTGGAACAGGCTGCGATAACTTCAGCAAAGGCCTGATCAATCGTTATCGTAAATTTCTGCTTCCGTAAAACTTTGCCAAGACTGCGGGAAATGACTAATTTGTCTGGAAATAAGACCAACCTCGGATTGGGTGACCACCATAAAATCGGCTCATCCGGGCCGTTCCAAGGGAAAATGCCTTGCCGATACGCATTAAGCAATCGGCTTTTTGAGAGGCAGCCACCCACTGCAAGTAGGCCATCGGGAACAGACAATGCTTGGGAAATCGACGGAAAATTTTGTTCCTGATCGTTGGGGTCAAGCACAGTCAATTGCATTCTCATGGTCATAAAAGACCCACTATCTCAGCCAGTTCCCGTCCAGTTTACCTGACATTACGCAAAAAGTATTAATCGACCAACTCATCCAGATATTTTTCTGCATCCAATGCCGCCATACAACCCGCACCTGCCGACGTTATAGCCTGCCGATAAACCGAATCCATGACATCGCCGGCTGCAAACACGCCGTCCACGCTGGTGTTGGTGAAGTTTCCGGTAATGCCGCTTTTAACTTTAATGTAGCCATGCGCCATGTCAAGCTGACCGTCAAAAATACCCGTATTCGGGCTATGTCCTATCGCTATGAATACGCCATACACATCGACGTTCTTGGTAGATCCATCAACTGTGTTTTTTATTCTAATTCCATTAACACCCGTATCGTCGCCTAAAACTTCATCGAGGGTGTTGTCCCACTCAATCACAACATTTCCGTTTCTGGCTTTCTCCAGTAATTTGTCGGACAGTATTTTCTCGGAACGGAATTTGTCCCGCCGATGAACTACAGTGACTTTTGAGGCAATGTTAGACAAATAAAGCGCTTCTTCAACAGCGGTATTGCCGCCGCCAATCACTGCCACAGGTTTGTTTCTGTAGAAAAAGCCATCACAGGTGGCACAAGCAGAAACGCCTTTACCTTTAAATGCTTCTTCGGATTCCAATCCCAAATAACGTGCCGATGCCCCGGTAGATATAATAAGAGCGTCACAAGTATATGAACCTGCATCCCCAGTCAGTTTAAAAGGCCGGGCCGATAAATCGGCGGTATGTATGTGATCGAAAACAATCTCCGTGTCGAACCGTTCGGCATGCCGCCGCATCCTGTCCATCAGTTCAGGCCCTTGCAAACCTTCAACATCTCCCGGCCAATTATCAACGTCGGTCGTGGTCGTCAGTTGCCCGCCCTGTTCTAAACCTGTAACCATCACCGGGTTCAAATTGGCCCTAGCCGCATACACAGCAGCCGTGTAACCGGCAGGCCCCGAACCCAAGATTAATAGTCGGCAGTGTTTGGGGGTACTCATTATCAATCCTCCATCTTTAATTTAAGTATTATTCAGATTATGGGGACGAAATGTTGTTTCGTAAACTGAAAATCCATCTTAATCACTCGGGAGCATAGTAAAAGCAATAAAAGTTGTAGTAGATTAGCTTATTGATCCGGCCTTTTAAAGATTGAAGTCAGTTTATTTGAACCTGCTGTGCATATGTGTTTAATAAGGAATGGGAAAATTCTGCGGTTTTGGGCTTAAAACTCCAAAATGTTGGCTTTTTAGCCAAATTGTTTTGCAGGTAGTGACTAATCGTAGATACACTGGTAAAGTAACAACTCATGATTTCTGCATGAGTTAACTTATTGATTTCAAATATGAAGAAATAACTGCAATTACACAACCACACATTGGGTATCAACCATGAGTATATTTAGTTCCATTCTTGCAAAATTAGGTATTGGTAGCGATGAGGCTGCGGAAGCCCCTGTTGCAGTCGAGCCATCAGCCACTTCAGCCCCTGTTCCACCTACGCCTGTTACTGAGGTCGATGTCGTATCCAAATTGGAAGGATTAGCGTCCTCCCATGCGGAAAAACTTAACTGGAAAACGTCGATAGTCGATTTGTTAAAGCTGTTAGGGCTTGATAGCAGCTTATCTGCACGTAAAGGACTGGCTACTGAACTGGGTTGCCCCGCTCAGGCGATGGGGGATTCAGCCCAAATGAATATATGGTTGCATAAAACCGTACTGCAAAAACTTGCCCAAAACGGCGGTAATATACCGAAGGAATTGTTAGATTAATCATTCATAACCATTTTGTCTTTGTCAAGAAATAGCGTTACAAGGTTTTGAATGGTGGTGTCGGCCTGTAAGCCCGAGAACTGATTAGGCAGGGGTGCGAAGCGTTTGAGATAGAAATACTGAAAGGCGTTGTCAGTCAGGATCATGTCCATGTTTTGGTTTCTGCGCCACCTAATCTGGCATCGATCGAAATCATGAGGCAGGGATTAAAGGAAGAAGTTCGATGAAGTTGTTCGGGAGTTTCCCTGACTTGAAAAAGCGCTACTGGGGGCGACACAATGTGCAGATGATTAAATTTTGCGTGACTTCGGGTGAATTGACGGAAGAAATGACAAAAAACTATCTGGAGCATCATTTTGAACCCAAAGGGGATGATAATTTTTAGGACAGAACCCTGAACGGGTCTTGTGGCCCGTATCCGGCCTTTAAGTCCATTATACGAACCCTCCAGCTTTAGCTGGCGGTTGTTTGGTTTTCCCCTGGTTTTAGAATCTTCTGTCCATTACTCTTGTGCCGAAAACGTTGTCCTAAAAAAGCTGCCCCATAAAATCCATTAAATTTATCATTATTTTCAATTTCTTGTTGGGTAGGTGTATATCTCCTATCAATTTTTGATCGCATGTCAGCTTCTGTTCTTTGATTTTCGACTCGCCTGTCAACTGCTTTCGTGCGGTTAAGATAGCGAGATATTTTTATTGTCATCCAAGCGTGATCCATTAACCAGTAATGACTAATAAAAAGCAATATAAAAAAACCAAATAGTACTGGCTCTGGAACTTTGAGAAAGAGACTGGCTGTTATGCCAGTAAAGGACAAACCAACAGAAAAAAACAACATTGCACTCAGCGTTTGATCGATGCTGTAACCAGCTACGTGAAAAACATGATGTAAATGTTCTCGATCCGGATTAAATGGTGACCGTCCTCTGCTTAGGCGACGCAACATGATGCAAACAGAATCGAATAGCGGAAGCGCCATAATCCATAACACTGTTGTTGGCGTAATCAGGTTTTTATCGCCCTGCGATGCATCGATTGACAGCCAACAAACGGTAAAGCCAAGCAGGGTGCTTCCGGTATCACCCAAAAATACTTTGGCACTCGACCGTCCGAAAATACGTAAATTAAATAACAAGAAAGCCAATATCGAAGCAATAAAAATAATGCAGAATTTAAAAAGCGTCCAATCCTGAAAGATCCAGGATACTACAGCAATTGAGGCCATTGAGATTAAGGTTAAACTTCCTGCCAAGCCATCGATTCCATCAATCATATTGAAAGCATTAATGCCACCGACAACAGCGAATAGAGTAAAGGCAGTTGCATAGCTGCCAAGGTGGATATTGCCCAAGCCTAACAAATCCCCTAAATCGATTATTTTTATGTGCGCCAATTCGGCCATAATTAATCCGGCTGCAATTTGAGCAATGAATCTGGTCTTGACGTCAAGACCTTTGTAATCATCTATAAGGCCCACACAAACCAGTAAGGAGACGGCAGCGATAAAGGCCGTTTGATTGGGGAGGGGGCCGTCATTAAAAAATAGTGTTACCAGGATGGCAAAATAAATTGCTATACCGCCAATAAGAGGGGTGTGCTTTTGATGTTGCTTTCTGTGGCTGGGCTTATCCGTGAAACCTATTTTTAAGGCGCAAGGATATAAGGCGAGGATAAAAAAAACTGTCGCTAACAGGGGCGTCAAAAAATAATTTAAAGCCATAAGTGCTGTTTCTTGATATACGTAGTCGTTTGGCTGAATATAACTCATCATTTCTGCTTGCATAGTAGCTCTCCTACTCCATTGTTTGCGGCCATTTCCCCTGCCTAAATTATATTGAAGAATTATTACAATGTCGTTAAACCTTATCAAACAACACATGGCAACAACTCATTCGGCGTTATTGGAACAGTAAAGCAATAAAAATTATATAAGTACAAATACTTAGAACCTAAAGTTTCGGAGTTCATTTTTAGCTTATGACCAAGAATAACCCATTGTTTTTCAAATTATAATTATGGCTATATAGTGGGCTCCAAAATCCAGGCACTAGTTTAAGCTATGATCTTGCCCCGCTCTAGCGGACACTCGGCTAAGAGAGCAATCTCTCAAACCGAGGCCAGCAATGAAAATCAAGAAAGAAGAAGCCAGGACAACAGCACGCAACAAATACACGGCACAGTTTAAAGGACAAGCGCCCGGACGCGCAGATCGGGACGGTGTCCCCAAGGCGGCCCAGGATTTAGGCATCGCCGAACGGTGCGGTGTTCCTGGCGGGCAAAACGTCGCCAGGCTGGACGGCCCTTT
>NZ_JBKKBJ010000295.1:0-28786 GCF_046714055.1 Methyloglobulus sp.
TTTATTGGCAAAAAAACTGCAATCAGGCGGTTATTTCCACACCACGACCGACTGGGAAAACTACGCTAAATCCATGCTGGTAGGCTTATCCTCAGATGAACGGTTTTCCAATGCCAGCCTGACCAACGAGTATTGTGAAAGGCCTTCATACCGCCCTTTAACAAAATTCGAACAGCGTGGCTTGCGCCTGGGTCACGGTGTTTGGGATTTGGTGTTTATAAGAAAATGAAAGGCGGAAGCTCCGTTAGGGGGCGTTCCCCCTTATTGGGTAATCTCTAAAACCAAAGAAACTACTTCATCATCTCTTTTCTGAACATCGTATCCAGGTTTCTCCCAAGCGGGACGGGGGTTGAAGCCCCGTCCTCCCTAAAGTTTCAACCACGCAACAATCGCTGAAACCTATTTGAAACCTTGCGGACGGGGCAACATGCCTCGTCCCACTTCCTAATTCGTTAGCCTATTCTGTTGCCGGTTTTTCACTAGGAACGCGCCTCTTTCCCACGTTTTTCTTATCCCTTTCCCGTACCTTTATTTTTTTAACCACCGCTTTTTTAGCAGGCTCATTTTTGTCTTTGCTGCCGGCGGCTTTCCCGGATGTTTTAAGCTTTTTCGGGCCCTTATAGCTGCCTTCTAATTCCTTTATAGTTCGACGAATAAATTTTTGTTTTAAAAAGCGTTCAATCCCGGCCATCAAATTCCATTCGGTGCTTTTTACCAACGCGATTGACACGCCCAGTTCATCTGCACGTCCGGTTCGGCCTATACGATGGATGTAATCAATACCGTTTCTGGGAATGTCAAAGTTAATGACCAGATTGATGCCTTTGATATCCAGGCCACGGGCGGCTAAGTCGGTGGCAATCAGGGTGTTGATGGTGCCGTCCCTGTACAGCGCCATGATCCGGTTGCGGTCTTTTTGATCCATATCGCCGTGCAGCAAGCCGGAGCGAAGTCCCGCGCCACGGACTGAATTATGCAATTCATCGGCTCTTAGGCGGGTATTGGTAAAAACCAAGGCTTTGTCGAAGGATTTATGAGTGAGCAGATTAGCCAACAGTTTCAGCTTATGGTCATGGTCATCGGCAAGTATGAGGTGCTGCGTGATGTTGCTATGTACGTCGTGTAGCGTGTTTAATGCAACCACTTTGGGGTTTTTTAGCACTTTGTCGGCAATTTTAATCACGCCGAAATGGGTCAAGGTTGCCGAAAATAATAGGGTTTGCCGTTGCTTGTTACATTGTTCGACAATCTTCAGCACGTCATCGCTAAAACCCATATCCAGCATACGGTCGGCTTCATCGAGAATCAGCAGGCTTAACTGCTGAAAATAGGCGGTCGATAGCTGGAAGTGTTCCAAAAGACGGCCTGGGGTGGCAACTATAATGTTGGCGTTATGTGTTAGCGCCGCTTGTTGCTTCTTGAAATCGCTGCCGCCGGTAATCAAGCCGGTTTTTAGCGGGGTGAATTCGCTGAATTGTTGGCATTGTCCGAAGATTTGTTGGGCAAGTTCGCGGGTAGGGCAGAGGATTAACGCCTGGATACCCAAAGGTTTGGCGGTTGAAGCGAGCAAATGCTGTAAGGTAGGCAGTAGATAGGCGGCTGTCTTACCGCTACCAGTT
Organism: Methyloglobulus sp.; assembly: GCF_046714055.1. Classification (GTDB taxonomy): domain Bacteria; phylum Pseudomonadota; class Gammaproteobacteria; order Methylococcales; family Methylomonadaceae; genus Methyloglobulus. Next base: position 1,620 of record NZ_JBKKBJ010000295.1, read on the forward strand.
TCGGCGCTGACCAAACAATCTTTTCGGTCAAGAACCGCAGGAATGGCTTGCTGTTGGACGGGCGTAGGCGTTTCAAAGCCCAACTTATCAATCGCCAACAGCATGCGATTATCTAGCCCGAATCCTGAAAATGAGGATGTAGCGTTGGGAATTTGCATTAAACTTAAAAAAGATGAGCAGAATCAGGGAGAAAAGATTTTTATTCGGGTTATTATAAACTTATTGTAATTAGGTTATGATTAAATCACTTTGTTGTTGCCACACGTCGATAACCGTTAAACTGAGACCAACTATTCTTACGAGGTTAAACCAATGATACCGATACGAGATACAGCGCCATGCCATTCAACGCCTTATGTGACTTGGAGTTTGATGGTGGTTTGTATTTTGATTTTTGTCGTTATGCAGTTTATGCCTTATGAGTTGAGCTATAAGCTTATCTATCTCTACGGCATGGTGCCTAACCGTTATGCCAATCCGCAATGGGGACTGGCTTATGGGATGCCGTTCGACGGCTATTTGTCGTTTTTGACCAGCTTGTTCCTGCATGGAAACTGGATGCACATCATATTTAATATGTGGTTTATGTGGATTTTTGCAGACAATGTGGAAGACAGGATGGGCAGATGGCGGTTTTTGGCTTTTTACATGACCTGCGGCCTGTTGGCTACCTTGATGCAATGGTATAGCGCACCGACCCTCACTATACCCGTTGTAGGCGCTTCAGGCGCAATAGCCGGGGTATTGGCAGCTTATTATTTTCTCTATCCGTTTGAGCGGGTGGTTGTGTATTTTTTCCCCGTAGTCTTGCATGTGCCGGCGGTCACTTTTTTGGGCTTGTGGGTTATTTTTCAGCTCTACTATATTACCACCTCGACTTTTGTCGAAGGCGTTACTGCGGACTCGGCCTGGTGGGCGCATATCGGGGGTTTTATTGCCGGAGCAATCCTGTACCGTTTCTTTCTACGAAAAGATGAGGTGGTTTAAGCGCTTTCAAGCTATAATCCGAATATTAAACATTAACTTTCAGGGCAGGATCGACCTTATTGTTTGCCTGAATCCCTGCTTAAACCCTGTCTGGAAAAATACGTAGCCCTATGAAAAAAGTAAATTTTGCCTTAGTAAAACTTATTCAATTTGTTGTTTTTGCAGTTTTCACGTTTGTGGTCATAGCCTATTTTGGCGCGATGGTGTTGTTGCCGCTTGATGCGGTCGCAATACTCGTCAAATTGATGGGTGCGGTCGGCATTCATGGGTTTATCGGCGCGTTGATTGCGATTCCAGCAGTGGGTTATTTGTGCATGATGGTTTACAAAACCCCTGGCCTTTTCCAGATGATTGTGGATACGGGTGTTGATTTGATCAAAATCGGAAAAACCAAAGTTGAAGCCTTCAATGCCATTGCCGATACGGTTAAAGGTTAAAGGTTCAAATTCTGTTGATTCTAGCGGTTTGAAACCTGGAGAATTTTTCTTATTGTTGGGAAATCCTTCTGGTCAGAGAAAACAAAAAGCTTCTAACATTTGCATTCCTGCCTTCGACGCTAATAGCTCGGTTTCCCATAACCCAAATCCGTTCCACCATTCCATTTTGTCACCTTGTGCCGCTAACAGCGGCATCCACAAAGCCGCACACATCAGATTTATCATCACTTTAATGCCATGACAGTGCCACACATAGGTTTTATCAGTTTGGGTTGCCCCAAGGCCTTGGTCGATAGCGAGCGGATTTTGACCAAGCTGCGAGCCGAAGGTTACATCATCTCACCCAGCTACAAAGATGCCGATTTGGTCGTGGTGAATACCTGCGGCTTTATTGATGTGGCAGTGGAAGAATCCCTGGACAGCATAGGGGAAGCGCTGGCCGAAAACGGCAGGGTCATTGTCACTGGTTGCCTGGGGGCACGGGAAGATGAAATCTGGGCGCGGCATCCGCAGGTTTTGAAGGTGACCGGAGCACATGCCATCGACGAGGTGGTCGCATCCGTCCATGAGCATCTGCCACCCAGGCACGACCCATTCACCAGCCTGTTGCCGCCCCAAGGTATAAAGCTGACTCCTCCCCATTATGCTTATCTAAAGATTTCTGAGGGCTGTAACCATCGCTGCACCTTTTGCATTATCCCGTCCATGCGCGGCGATCTGGTGAGCAGGCCGATAGATGATGTCATGGCGGAAGCAGTGCGTTTGGCCGATGCCGGTGTTAAAGAATTGTTGATTGTTTCCCAGGACACCAGCGCTTATGGCCTGGATTTAAAATATCAGTCCCGGTACTGGCGCGGGCGGTCAGTAAAAACCCGTTTTTATGATCTGGCCGAGGCATTGGGTGATTTGGGTATCTGGGTACGGATGCACTATGTTTACCCTTATCCCCATGTTGACGAGGTTATCCCGCTGATGGCCGATGGCAAGATCTTGCCATACCTTGACATCCCTTTCCAACATGCCAGCAGCCGGATTTTAAAGCTGATGAAACGCCCGGCGGCCAGCCAGAATAATCTGGAACGGATTAGGGCTTGGCGGCAAGTTTGTCCAGACATTACCTTGCGCAGCACCTTTATTGTCGGCTTTCCTGGCGAAACGGAACAGGAATTTGAAGAACTTTTGGATTTTCTGGATGAAGCCCAACTGGATAGGGTCGGTTGTTTTGCTTACTCACCCGTGAAAGGCGCAGCCGCCAACAATTTGCCAGATTCGGTTCCAGAAGAGGTAAAGCAGGAACGTTTAGCCCGCTTTATGGAATGCCAATCTGAGATTAGCGCTGGGCGTTTGCAGCAACGCATAGGCAATATCGAAACGGTACTGATCGACGAAGTGGTGGAAGAAGGCGCAGTTGCCAGAAGTCAGTCAGATGCCCCAGAAATCGACGGACTCGTCTTCATAGATGGCGCCACCCATTTAACCGTTGGCGAATTTGTTGAGGTTGAGGTCGAAGAAACCGACAACCACGATCTGTGGGCGCATTTGGTTTAGGCCTATCGCTTCTGGGGACTACTCGGCTTTCGGCCTCGCAGCGATTGCTTTTGTTGGCTGCGGAAATTAACCGGCCTGGGTTTAGCGTACACAGTAAGGCTATCGAAATTCATGGTATCTGTGCAAGACGCACGGTTCTTGAAGGCAAGCAGAAGTGATTTTAAATGTGCCAAGACTGCTGCAATGAATGTTTAACTCCAAGATAATATCTGCTATATTCGGCGCAACGGGTTAAGAATGTCCGTGACATAAACGTCAGGTATCATAGAAACACCTCAGTGTGTGCCTGACTCCACAATAATAATGAGGTGAGTTTCGGAGAATTCGCGTGGATAAACTAACAGCACTTTCTTTAAGCATTGGCGGTATAGCTGGTGTAGCAACATTTTTTGCCGTATTGCCTCTCACTAGCGGTATCTTCTTTATATGGGCAGCAACTATCGCCTGGGCAGCTTATTTCTTACTGGGCGCCAACCAGGAAGCCGTTATCAATAACATTACCTGCGGGATTTTTGGTGTATTCATGGCATGGGCAACGGCTATTATGCTTACAGAAATTTCACCAACAACCATGCTTGGTTTTCCCTTTATGGCTGCATTTACGGTTTGTGCTGCTGTAGTGGTGATGTGCTTGGCTGCTAATATTCCCCCGCTTGCGACTATCCCATCGAGTGTTTTGGGTTATTCGTCAACTTTCGCTTATTTGTTACAAACGCCTGACAAACTGAATAAAGATGTGTTGCTGGGCTTTTCTATGAGCAACCCTTTATTGGTGATTTCCATCTCTTTTGTCGTTGGAACTTTCTGCGGCGTATGGTCGGCGCAACTGAGCGGTAAATTGACCACCAAATAATGATCTATTGAACAGCCCACAAAGGCGGTTTTCAAAAGCCGAAATGGAATACACGAAACCGTCTTTGTTTGCCTTATCTAACGCTGCTGCATCCAGCGAAAATACGTCTTGCCGTCATCACAAACCCAACTTGATCGTTGTACGCCGTATTCCGTTTTTCGTAATTTGCAATGATGTTGGGCTTTGAACTCATTCCAGTTGCTGTCATCTGGATTAACGCTGAAATACAGGCTGGTCAATTTTAGGATTGCCAGGGCGAAAACTGCGTAAAGCACAAAGTCAAGCGGCTTTCTCGGCATGTAGCGCCTGACTATCGGTGTTATCTGACCTAGATTCATAACGATACCCACTCAGGAAAACTATCCTAACTATACGCCTAATCACACCTCAGACAAGCACTATTGTTTATGTTGATGACGGAAAATCTTGATGGTTTCTTGAATATCATTGCTATTGTTTTGGATAGCCAATTCCCGTAATTATTGACAATGCCAGCATGTGCTGCTACTTTCCTTTCTTTAGCACTCGTGAAGACAGAGTGCTAATATTATCCGGGGGGAGGAATGGTTAATAACCAGATTTTAAACGAGCGTTCGCTGCAATTATTAAAAACGCTGGTAGAACGCTATATCAGTGATGGGCAACCGGTGGGTTCGCGGGTGTTATCCAAGGGTTCAGAATTAAAATTGAGCCCTGCTACCATTCGTAATGTGATGGCGGATCTTGAAGATCTAGGCCTTGTTCATTCGCCCCACACATCGGCGGGACGGATTCCTACCGTGAGCGGCTACCGCATGTTTGTGGATTCTTTATTGACCTGCAAGCCGATGGAGTCAAAAGATTTAAGCCGTTTACATGAAGGTTTGGCCGCCAAGGAAGACACCAATGATGTGATCGGAGCGGCTTCCCGGCTGCTGGCCGAACTGACCCAAATGGCAGGTATCGTAACCTTGCCCAAGAGGGAACTGGTCTGCTTGCGGCACGTCGAATTTTTGCCTTTATCCAACACCCGTGTACTGGTTATTTTTGTCACCAATGAACAGGAAGTCCATAATAAAATCATCCAGACCGACAAGAAATTTTCAGCCGCTGAATTGCAACAGGCGGCGAACTTTATCAATTCCATTTATTCCGGGCGCAGTTTGCAAGCGGTGCGGAAAGCTGTCCTAAAGGAATTGCAGGAAGACCAGCAGCGCATGAATCAAGGCATGATGGATGCCATTAAAATTGCCCAACTGGCTTTAGAACCCAATGGCAAAAAGGAAGATTATGTCCTTGCTGGTGAGACTAACCTGATGGGGTTTTCCGAATTGACGAACAGGGACTACCTGAAAAAATTGTTCGAAGCCTTCAGTCAAAAGCAGTCTGTGCTACATTTGCTGGATCAATGCATGAAAGCGGAAGGGGTGCAGATTTTTATCGGCGAGGAATCCGGTTGCCAGGTTTTCAAGCAATGCAGCCTGGTGACCTCTTCTTATTCCGTAAGCGACGAGGTGGTTGGGGTATTGGGGGTCATTGGCCCTACACGCATGGCTTACGAAAAAATTATCCCTTTTGTGGACATCACCGCAAAATTGTTAGGCGCGGCCTTGAATCCTAAAGCTGTGTCCCCATCATCCTAGGATTGAATTTTAAATTTGCAGAACTATTTATTTTACACAAAGGGCACTAGATAATGAGTACCGAGCAGGAACAAACTGAAGCACAGCTTGAAACCAAAGATAGTGAGGGAATCGTCGAGGAAGAGCTATCGTTGGATGAGCCGCCATCCCAGGAAATACTCATTGAAGAATTGAAGAAAGAACTGGCTGAAGCCGAGCAAAAAGCCCAGGAGAACTGGGATAAGGCGATTCGAGTCCAGGCGGAAATGGAAAATCTGAAAAAACGCACCCAAAAGGAACTGGAAGATGCCCATAAGTACGCACTGAATAGTTTTGCCAAAGAATTATTGCCAGTGTTGGATAGCCTTGAGTTAGGTTTACAGGCGGCAGCAGGCGAAAGTGGGGAGGTCAAAAAGTTCCGTGTAGGTAACGAATTGACCATCAAGCAATTTGAGACAGTGTTTTCAAAATTCAGTATAACAAAGATTGATCCGATGGGTCAGCCCTTCAATGCCGAACAGCACCAGGCGGTGGTTGTGCAAGAGGTAGAAGCCGCTGCGCCGAATACGGTTGTCAACGTTTTTCAAAAAGGCTATATGCTGAATGGAAGATTGTTGCGCCCTGCTATGGTTGTGGTGGCGAAAGCGCCACAAAAACCGTCAGATATTAACGAAATGGCTTGAACAACATAAAAAAGCCCCCATATCGGCCTTAACATTTACTTTTACACTATTCAAGTCTGGAGCATTCAATGGCAAAAATAATTGGCATAGATTTAGGTACCACGAATTCATGCGTCGCCGTGTTGGAAAACGGCGTGGCGAAAGTTATCGAAAATAGCGAAGGTGCCCGCACAACACCTTCAATTATCGCATTTACTAACGATGATGAAGTTTTAGTTGGACAATCAGCTAAACGGCAAGCCGTCACCAACCCCAAAAATACCTTATTTGCAATCAAGCGGTTAATCGGTCGCCGTTTTAAGGATGATGTTGTGCAAAAAGACATCAAAATGGTGCCTTATGACATCGTCGAAGCCGGAAACGGCGATGCTTGGGTTGCAGTCAACGGCAAAAAAATGGCGGCGCCTGAGATTTCTGCCAGGGTTTTGATGAAATTAAAGAAGGATGCGGAAGCATATCTGGGTGAAGAAGTTAAAGAGGCGGTCATTACCGTGCCTGCATACTTTAACGATTCCCAGCGCCAGGCAACCAAAGATGCGGGTCGTATCGCTGGCTTGGAAGTCAAGCGGATTATCAACGAACCCACCGCTTCAGCCTTGGCTTTCGGCATGGATAAACCCAAAGGCGACACCAAGATTGCTGTGTACGACTTAGGCGGTGGTACATTCGATATTTCCATCATCGAAATTGCCGAGATTGACGGTGAACATCAGTTCGAAGTGCTGTCAACGAACGGCGACACTTTCTTGGGTGGGGAAGATTTCGATTCACGGGTTATCGAATATCTTGCCAGTGAATTCAAAAAGGATAGCGGTGTTGACCTGCACAACGACCCGTTGGCCTTGCAGCGCTTGAAAGAAGCGGCGGAAAAAGCCAAGATTGAGTTGTCTTCCAGCCAGCAAACGGATGTGAACCTGCCTTACATCACCGCTGATGCGTCAGGCCCTAAGCACCTTAATGTCAAATTGACCCGTGCAAAACTGGAGTCTTTGGTTGAGGAATTAATTGTCCGCACCAAAGGCCCTTGTGAGACGGCGATTAAAGACTCCGGTATATCCATTTCGGATATTCATGACGTGATTTTGGTCGGCGGCCAAACCCGTATGCCGAAAGTACAGGAGATGGTAAAAAACATCTTTGGTAAAGAGCCGCGTAAGGATGTCAATCCAGACGAAGCGGTTGCCTTGGGTGCGGCCATCCAAGCGGGTGTGTTGGCGGGAGACGTTAAGGATGTCTTGTTGCTGGATGTTATTCCCTTATCGCTCGGCATTGAGACGATGGGCGGCGTGATGACCAAGCTGATCGAGAAAAACACCACGATTCCAACCAATGCTTCGCAGGTGTTTTCCACCGCAGACGACAACCAAACGGCGGTGACGATTCATGTTTTACAAGGTGAGCGCGAGATCGCGTCTGCCAATAAATCGTTGGGGCGGTTTGATTTGGCGGACATACCGCCAGCGCCTAGGGGTATCCCACAAATTGAAGTGTCCTTTGATATTGACGCGAATGGCATATTGAACGTGTCGGCAAAAGACAAGGCGACGGGCAAGAAACAATCTATCGTGATTAAGGCATCCAGCGGTTTGTCGGATGACGAAGTGAAACGTATGATTAAGGATGCGGAATTACACGCCGATGAAGACCGCAAGTTGAAGGAACTGATTAGCGCCCGCAATCATGCCGACAGTATGATCCATGCCACCGAAAAATCCTTGAAAGACTTGGGCGATCAGGTTGCTGGGGATGAAAAATCAGCGATTGAATCGGCTATCGAAGCCCTGAAAGAGGCTGTCAAAGGTGATGATAAGGCGGCTATTGAAGCAAAAACCGATAGCCTGACTGAGCTGTCAGGGAAACTGGCGGAACGGGTTTACGCCCAAAAATCGGCTGGCGAAGACGCTGATACTGACAATCAAGGTTCTTCGTCCCATAAAGCGGATGATGGTGTTGTCGATGCCGAGTTTGAGGAAGTTAAAGACGACGAAAAAAAATAAAGAACGCGATATGATTATGCGCGTGATTTAACGCAGCCGTAAGGTGGTGCTTATGACGATAAGCATCACCTTTATTTATTCACACCAGAGAACCGCCCACGTTGGCGGTTATTTACGTTATGGCAAAAGAAGATTATTACAAACTACTGGGTGTAGAGCGCAATGCCAGCGATGCGGAGATCAAAAAAAGCTATCGCAGCATGGCGATGAAGTTCCATCCAGATAGGAACAAAGACAATCCCGAATCAGCCGAGGCCAAGTTTAAACAAATAAAAGAAGCCTACGAGGTTCTCTCGGATGCCAAAAAGCGTTCGGCTTATGACCAATTCGGCCATGCCGGTGTTGACGGTTCTATGGGCGGACGGGGAGGGGGCTTTACCAGTGAAAGCTTCAGCGATGTGTTCGGGGATGTGTTCGGTGATATTTTTGGCGGTGGCAGCAGGCAGCGTAGTGGGGCGCAACGGGGTTCAGATATCCGGTATAACCTGGAACTGACGCTTGAAGAAGCCGTGGCTGGAACCGAAGCCAAAATTCGTGTGCCAGTCCTGGTTGCCTGTAAGGAATGCGACAGTACAGGCGCTAAAAAAGGCTCTAGCCCAGTCATCTGTTCCACCTGTCATGGGCATGGTCAGGTGCGAATGCAGCAAGGTTTTTTCTCTGTGCAGCAAACGTGCCCAACTTGTCGCGGTTCTGGCAAACAGATCAAAGACCCTTGCGGCGTGTGTCGTGGTGAGGGACGTACACAAGAAGCTAAGACACTGTCGGCAAAAATTCCTGCGGGTGTCGATACCGGCGACCGTATCCGTCTGGCTGGCGAGGGTGAAGCGGGTGAACGCGGCGCGCCAGCGGGCGATTTGTACGTGCAAATCCACGTTAAAGATCATTCGATTTTCACGCGGGATGGCGCAAATCTCTATTGTGAAGTACCCATCAGCTTTGCCACTGCAAGCTTAGGTGATGAAATTTCAGTTCCTACTCTTAATGGTAGGGTGATGCTAAAAATTCCCAATGAAACTCAAACAGGTAAATTATTCAGATTGCGCGGCAAAGGCGTTAAACCCGTGCGCGGTGGAGCGGTAGGCGACTTGATCTGCAAAGTCAACATAGAAACGCCCGTGCATTTGACCAAGGAGCAAAAAGCCTTAATTGAACAACTCAACGCATCATTGACGGGTGGCGGAAAACAACACAGCCCACAGGAACATTCCTGGACGGACGGCGTAAAAAGTTTCTTCGATAAACTGACAGGATAAACCATGATGCGAGTTGCCATAAGCGGTACGTCTGGGCGCATGGGCTTAACTTTAATAAGGGCCGTCACCCAATCGCCAGCACTTTCTCTAACGGTAGCGATTGACCGCGCAGACAGTCCCGTGATGGGCAAAGATGCCGGAGATATAGCAGGCGTGGGGACTGCCGGGGTTAACATCACGGATAACCTGGCAGCGGTCATCGATCAATTTGATGTGCTAATCGATTTCACCCGTCCTGACGTTACCCTGGACTACCTGGAACACTGCCGGCAAGCCGGAAAAAAAATGGTGATCGGCACGACAGGGTTTAGCGACGCACAAAAAGCTCAAATTACCAAAGCGGCGAAAGAAATAGCGATCATGATGGCACCCAATATGAGTGTCGGCGTTAACTTGTCGCTCAAATTGCTGGAGATGACTGCTAAAGTCATGGGCGAATACACTGACATTGAAATCGTAGAAGCGCACCATCGCCACAAAGTGGATGCGCCGTCAGGCACAGCATTAAGGATGGGTGAAGTCATAGCCAAAACCTTGCAACGCGATTTGAAAGATTGCGCGGTATACGGCAGGGAAGGGTATACGGGTGAACGGGATCGAAAAACCATCGGCTTTTCAACGATTCGTGCGGGTGATATTGTTGGCGAACATACCGTCATGTTTGCCGATGAGGGCGAACGGGTGGAAATTACCCATAAAGCCTCTAGTCGTATGACGTTTGCGAATGGGGCTGTTCGTGCGGCGATTTGGTTAAAGGATAAAGAATCGGGTTTGTATGATATGCAGGATGTGTTGGGGTTGTCTTAGGGCGACAATAGAGTGGCGTATTGCGCCCTTAAACTGGTTTCGCCACCAGAACAATTTGTCAAGTTGCACACCAATTGAGACGGTGTTGCAAACATCGTCTCACAGAGTTAGACTCCACCCAAAACCAGAATAGGATTGCCAAAATGAATCTTGCACAACTTGAAACTGAAATCTTCGCCCTACCCATTCAGGATAGGGCAACTTTAGCGCAACGGCTTTTATTAAGCCTAGAAGAAATTACCGAGCCAGAATTTGATAGCCTGTGGGGTCAGGAATCCGTACGCCGTGCCGCTGAATTTGACGCAGGTGGAGTGCATCTTAATTCCGGTGAGGAAGTCGCAAAGAAAGTACGTGCCTTGCTAAGGTGAATTACAGCTTTCTTCCAGAGTCAGAAGCCGAATACATTGAGGCAGTTCGTTTCTATGAGGAACGACAAGCTAAACTTGGGGGAGTGCTTATCCTTGAGTTTGAGAGGGTTATCGCATTGATTACAGAGAAGCCGGAAGCTTGGCGGCTAGTTCATCCATCTGGAATACGCCGTATTGGGCTGTTGAGCTTTCCTTATTCAGTTTTCTATCGGGTTTTACCTAGTGGGCTACAGATTACGGCGTTTGCACATCACCGACGTCGGCCGGGATATTGGCTAACAAGAGTTAGCTGATGTTTTTAACTAGCAATATTGGGGAACATGCCGTGATGTTTGTCGATGAAGGTGAACGTGTGGAAATTACCATAAAGCCTCTAGCCGCATGACGTTTGCTAATGGTGCGGTGAGGGCAGCAGTTTGGTTGGGGGATAAACCTAATGGTTTGTATGGTATGCTGGATGTGTTGGGGTTATCGTAGGGTGAGGGGATTGAATAGTGAGTTCGGCCTTGAGTGAGATCGTCATTCCGGCATGGATTGGTGGTGAGGATTCCATATCCTCTGCCGCACTTCCTCCATCTATGGAGGTCGCCGGAATCCAGTCTCCAGGGATGGAGGCTTAATAAATAATGTGTCGCTACCGCGACGATTGATTAAATGCCAGTTCCCGCACTGGCAGGCGGGATACTTTTCTTTGCTTGTCCAAAGAAAAGTATCCAAAAGAAAAGACCCCCGGATGCCGCTTGCTTCCTGCGCTCCGACGTTTTTATCGGGGGTTGCCAAAAGGGACTCCTGTCCCTTTGACAACGTGCGGCATCCCTGCCGCACCCCTACAGGCTATTCCCAATAAAAACGTCAGTGCTCGGCGCGGCATAACGGGAATGGGGGTACGTTTAGTAGTTGTAGGTTGGGGTGACGAAGAGAACCCCAACATAATTAATCTGTCATTGGTCGTTGGGGTTCGTACCTCACCCCAACCTACGTGCTAGTCGCATGACGTTTGCTAATGGGGCTGTTCGGGCGGCGGTTTGGTTAGCTGATAAACCTAGCGGTTTGTATGATATGCAGGATGTGTTGGGGTTATCGTAGGTAATGGACTTCTAAAAATCCCCTCTCCCTTTGGGAGAGGGTTAGGGTGAGGGAATTGATGTGTCGCTAACGCGACGATAGTTTTAATCGGGTTCTCGCACCCGAAGGCGAGATACTTTCTTTTGCTTCGCCAAGCCACATGGATGTGGTGAATGTGGAAAATGCAGGAGCATTTTTCCACAAAAGAAAGTATCCAAAGAAAAGGCTGCCCGGTTGCCGCTTATTTCCTGCGCTTCTCGCTTTCGACCGGAGGTGATCGAAGGGGCTTCCTGCCCCTCGATCACCGCGATTCATCCCTGAATCGCCCCTAATGGGTTAACCCCGCCGAAAACTGCGATGCTCGGCGCGGCATACGGGAGGGGAGTTTGCTGTATTTGTTTATAAGCTATATGCCATTGGTTTATATTTGCTCAAACAATACACTATATTTAGTAAAGCATAATAAGAATATACGAGAACCTAAGTTTTTTATAAGGCATTTGATGTCGTATAACTTACGTTAGGCAACATCAAACAACCACTGGAGATAGCTCAATGGGCCTTGGAATCGAATCGTTGCGGACTTGGAGCCACCTCCTCTTCTGGCTATCAGTCATCCTGCCGGTACTTGGCGTAGTGGCTGGTGTCGGCCGCTACTACGTGGATCGACAGGAAAAGAAAATGGTAGTCGATACCCAGAACGTGGAAACTGAGAAACAGCGGAGGGGATTTGAAAGGCTCAAAGCGGAAACAGCGCCGCGCAAAATCTCGGATGAGCAGCGCGTCAATTTAAAGAAGGCTCTTTTACAGACTTCAGGCTCGAACGTAATAGTCGCGTCATTTATGGTGGACTCAGAAAGTGGTGATTACGCTGATCAGATTGATTCGGTATTACGTGAAGCTGGGTGGGTGTCGACTGTAAGAAAAACGTCACTCAATGATTTCAAAGGTTTGGGGATAACTTGCGTGACTGCGAAGCAACAGGCTTTATCTGGCTATTCTGAACTTGTAGCTTCTTTTAGTTCTGAAGGAATCCGAATGGAACCTTACCAGGCACGAGAAAAGTCGATCAGTGGCAATCTACCTGATGGAACTATCTTGATCGTGATAGGGCGAAAGTGATGTCGCCTAACCCAACAGTCAACCGGCCAGCGCAAAAAACCGCGCAGGCCGGTTACTTCAACGTTGAATCGACCTCCCCGACAGAGCCATAGCATGCTGGAGCCCCTAACCCGTAAGACGGTTTCGCGCTAGCAAACCGTCATAATCGAAGTGCATGGAGTTGATTTTCAGTAGGATTTTTATAAGCTGGATTTTTCCCGCATGCCGCGCCGAGCATCGCAGTTTTCGGCGGGAATAACCCGTTAGGGGCGATTCAGGGATGAATCGAGGTGATCGAGGGGCAGGAAGCCCCTTCGATCACCTCCCGTCGAAAATGAGACGCGCAGGATGAAGCGGCATCCGGGCAGCCTCTTTTCTTTGGTTTCTTTCTTTTGTGGAAAAATGCTCCTGCATTTTCCACATTCACCACATCCCTGTGGCTTGGCGAAGCAAAAGAAAGAAACTCGCCCTCGGGTGCGAGAACCCGATTAAAATAGGAAGAAAATCGGGAACAGATTAATGTAATAGTATGAGATTTAACAAACGAACATTAATAGTAATCTGGTTCATATTATCGCTATTGACAATATCAACCAATCTATTCGCCCACGGTGTTGATGCGTCAACAAAAAACTTCTTAACCGCCAATCAAGGCGTTGCAATTGGCCCATTCCTTTATATCGGTGCCAAACACATGGTGACCGGGTACGACCACCTGCTGTTTCTGGTTGGTGTCATTTTCTTTTTATTTCGGATTCGTGATGTGCTTATTTATGCCAACCTGTTCACATTAGGGCACAGTTTGACGTTATTGTTAGGAGTTTTGAAGGGAATCACTGTCAATTCTTATCTTATCGATGCCATTATTGGCTTGTCTATTGTCTATAAAGCCTTTGATAACCTGGGCGGCTTCCGGCAGATATTGGGTTTCCAGCCGAACAATAAGGTCGCAGTGGCCGTGTTCGGATTGTTTCATGGTTTTGGTTTGGCAACCAAGCTACAGGATTTTGCTTTACCTCAAGCCAACTTATGGAAAAACCTGCTGGCTTTTAATATCGGCGTGGAAGTGGGGCAGTTTGTCGCCTTATTTTTTATCCTGATCGTCCTCGGTTGTTGGCGCAGGTCGCCGAGCTTTTACTCGTTTGCCACCGCCACCAATACCTTGTTAATGACGGGCGGACTCATTCTATTCGGTTACCAGCTAACCGGTTATTTAGCGTATGGATAAACCATGAATCAAGAAAACATCCCTGTACAGTCAACAAAATCGCTCATTAACGCCACCTTAGCGGCGGTGTTGTTAGCAATGGTTATCTTGTTTACCACCGTGCTTCCCGCAGAATATGGCATTGATCCGACTGGATTAGGCAAGAAGATGGGGTTAACCGTGCTTGCGGGGCAATCTTCCCAGATAGCGGCTAAAGGCTGCCCTGATATGGGGCAGGCTCAAGCTCAGGCAGGTGATTCGGTTACAGAAAGTAATGCCAATCAAGTATCGGCTACCGTAGCCCAACAAACTGATATAGCAACTGAACGCAACGATACCTTGAAGATTGTCATCCCACCCCAAAAAAGTCTTGAATATAAATTCTACATGGAGCGGGATCACGCACTGGATTATTCATGGGTAACAGATGGCAAACCGATTTATTTTGATTTTCATGGCGAACCCAAAGGTGCCAAGGACGGTTACTTCAAAAGCTACGCGACCGCCACTGATAGCAAAGCCAGTGGCTCTTTAATGACACCCTTTGAAGGCATCCACAGCTGGTTCTGGGAAAACGGGACTGATCAGCCCATCACCATCCGGTTAAATACGAAGGGTGTTTATAAGGTTTTAGGTGTGATGTAATGATGGATAAGAACGCAATCCTGTAGGATGAAAAGCGGGATATATGGCAGCAACTGCGTTGACTGACCGCAGCGATCGAAGAGAAAACTTGCAAAAAAAGGGATCTATAGCAAGGCACGATTTACATTTTAAATGGATAGTTGAGAGTATTTACCTAAAGATAGATAATGTTTTTTCTTGATAAGCCGGGAATACATGGGGTTGCGCTAGGTAAAACCAAAGCTTGATGGTTGCAATGAACATGTCTTCGCAATGAGAGACCACTTTGGTGCGTCGTGTCATCCGGCCAAGATGATGTCGGGTGTTGCTGTTGTCACGCTCAATTGCCACCGTATGGGCTTTGCCGATGACGTGCCGCGCTTTGGGCAAGACCTTGGCAAAAGCATCCCAGTCGTCCGTATAAAAAATACATTCTTTCAGGTGCCCCACCTTGTCGTAGGGCCTTCGGAAGGTTGCAGCAGGACGGGGTAATAACAAACCCCGTCCTACGAGAGTATCGGCCCAGAACCCATTGACTCGGGCTTCAGGTCAACCCAAGCCCTCTCGCCGACGCTCGCGCACGACGGCAGGATCAGCGCACCGATTGCAAGCAGGACATCTCGCCAATTACCGAACACCATTTTGTCTATCTCCCCTTGGGTTGAGGCACGGGCAACTGCTCGGCCGGCGTGAAGCGAATGTTGACCGGCTCTCCGGGGCCGTGAATCCGGATACGGAACGCGTTCTTGCCCAATTCGAGGATCTCGACTTCGTACTCCCGGCCCTCCTCGGTGATTGTCAAGTGCCCGTCGTGGTGGCGCCATGTTCCGAGGGCTGGGATGCCGTGTGGCGAAGCCATGACGAGTGTGCCTTCGGACAGGAAGACGCGCAACTCACCCGGCACCACCTGTCCCGACTCGGCCACAACCCAGACCCTGTTGACAAACGACGCAAGCATGCCCCTGGACAGGTCCGCCCCGCTCGCCAGGACGGCCCCACTTGGCGAGCAGCCTGTCATGGCGAGCAAGGCGGTAACAACCGCTAAAAAAAACCGAACTCTCATCTGTCCTCCCCCTGGCGAAGGTTAAAGCGGGAACGATCCATGCGAGACCAAGCTAGCCAACGTAAAGCTAACTGGGTGCGGCACGGAAAGGCAAAAGGGAACCTCTAAAAATTATCCGTTCATGCTTCGACAAGCTCAGCACGAACGGATAAATCACTGATTTTATAAGACCACCGTTTGCACTGAGCTTGTCGAAGTGAAATTTTTAGGGGCTCCCAAAAATAAAACTGCATTATGGCCGCGCCCAGTTGAGCGCAATGTTGGGGGATTGCCGTCTCATTTGGGCGATAATGACTCAACAAGTTTAGCGCACAGATTCACCCATTTATCCAGCGCAGAATCCGACTCGAACCCCGCTGAAGTTACCAAGATATAGCCCTTCATTGGCTTGCCAGTGAAACCCATTTCCCTTGTATGCTGCTGGCGCAAGGCATCGGAGTAGGCATCAGGCCCCACGCAAGCCATAAGGCCATCACCACGTCACCCGCATGCTGAGATTTCCCTGAAAGCCCTGCAGGTGGTGGTTATCGAGTTCCGTCGTATATCCGCCAGTCGCGAAGATGCCGACGGCAGGGGAGAGCTTGGCGACAACGCCGCCGCCGACTTCTAGCGCCGTCGACTCACGTTGGGTGGCGATGACATCCTTTCCGGCGAATGTCACGGTGTCGCGCCCACCGAAATCCCGCCAGATGTTCGTCTTCAGATAGGGTTGCACCAAAGTTGCCCCGACCCCGTAGTTGCCCAGGAGGCGTAGGCCTAACCTGCCGATAACCGCATCCGCCCCACCATAGGAAACGCTTGAAACCTGGTCTTGCGTGCGGTCTAGCGAGAGATGCTGGTAAATGACCTGCGCCTGCGGCTCTAGGGAAACATTCGAGGTGACCGCAATCGGAAAGCCGCTTTCGAGAGATGCGGTCACGCTCGTGCCATTCGACTGCGCGGCTAAGTTGCGGACAGAACGTGCGTCGCCGTCGTACCAAGTGCCCATGAGGACACTGTCGACATACTAGGCACTTGGGCCGATATGCGTCCAATAGGCGCCGACGCTGGTTGCGTCGATCGATAGGCTACCGACCGGCGAATCCTGGAAACCGCCCGAAAAGCCGCGTGCATTGCCATCGGTGCGGCCATAGCCAGCGAAGAGTCCGGCCCGGTCGCGGTGTCCATCGCGCCACTCCCAGCCGAGCAGATCGAGGCCGACCAGAAAACCGGCGATGATGCCGTCGAACGAGGGATTGGCCGTGCCGGACTATTGCTGATCCGTATGTTTGCCTAAGGCGCGGCCCCAGGCGGCAGAAGCCGGGCCATTGCCCTTGAGCAGGCTCTGCTCGCCCTGCCGCTCGTGGAAGGTGCCGAGGCTGGCATAGCCGACCTGCCGCGCCAATGCGGGTACGGCCGAATAGAGTGCGGTCTCTGGACGATAAAGCGGGATCGGGGTTTCGGAAGCGGTTGGCAGGGGCGGCGTGCCCGGCGCAGGCTGCGGACTGGGGACTCCCGGCGGCGTTGGTGCGAGGTTCGAGCGCAAGTACCAATTATTGGCTGTTCCGCCAGTGGCTCCGCCACGGAAGAGATAATACTGATAGGCGCCCGCGGAGACCGAACCGCCAGCTAAGGAGAAGGCACCTGGCGCAGTCGTGCCGCCGTCCACCGCCTGGACGACGAGAATGCCGTTATTGAGCGTCAAACCGCCCGAGCCGCCGACATTGGTCACGCCGACGTTTGTCGTACCCGAGGCGCTGCCGCCGGAGACCGCGAGCTTGTCGGAGGGCGAATTGTCCGTGCCGAGTATCGTCTGTAGATTCAGGTGACCGCCCATGCCGATGTAATTGCCGACGATGGTGAAACTGTCGGCCGCAGAGACCGGGCCGTTGCTCAGGTCGATGGCACCGGCGTTGGAGAACGTGACCAACTGGCCCGCGACGGCGGGAGAAATCTGGGGATTGACGCCATTGCCGCCGAACAAGGTGCTGCTCGAATCGACCGAAAACGAGCCGGTTCCCGTACTGGCGTCTCCCAGAACAAGATTGCCGTCGAAGGTAAGCTGCGACCCGTTGGCGACGGCGAAGGTCTCCCAGTCCTGGAAGCGGGAGACACCGTCGGTCACCACATTGTCGAAGCTCAGGTGACTGACCCCGAAGCCGCCATCAATGACCAGGGTAGGCCCCATATTGGCGCTAGTCAGGTTGCGCAGGGCCGCCGTGTCAATGCCAGTGCCGTTGCCCATTAAAATGTTGCCGTTGATGACACCTCCGCCGTCCCAGACGAATGTGTCGTTGCCGAAGCTTGTGCGGATGTCGCCAATGACGCGGCCACCGGTGACGGTGACCTGATCGTCGCCGCCACTGACGCTGATGTTGCCGACGATCGTGCCGCTGGACATGAAGAAAGTGTCGCGAGCGTCGCCCTGGGCGAGCGACTGGATCTGACCGCCAGTCATGGTGAACGTGTCGATGCCGGCGCCCTGGGTGACCGCGCCGACAATCGTGCCACCGGTCATGGTGAACGCGTCTCTGCCGGCGCCCTGGAAGACCGAACCGGTAATCGTGCCCCCTCCACGGTCATGGTGTCGTCCGCTGACCCGAACTGCACCGCGATCCCGTTGCCACCGGTGACCGTCCCGCTCGTGGCCAATGTCCAGGCTGACGAACTGTCGCCCTGAATGCCGATACCGCCGGGTACATTGATGGTGGTGTCGGCTCCAACGGTGAACGGATTGCCGCTGGGGAAAGTGTGCAGCAGCAGCGTAGTCGCCGAGTCCGGCAGCGCCGTCTGCGCCATTGCGCCCGGCACGGCGGCGGCCAGCACCAGCATCGACGGCCCGAGAAAGTGGACGGGGCGTCTCTTTTCGAGCCGTCCTTGGCGCGGTTGAACTCGGCATTCTGAGGGTCTCGGCCACAGCCAAGACACCACATGGAGGAACACCGAAAAAGATTCCATAGCCATAATAAGCATCTCTCTGTGCAGTAAGCTAATTGAACGCCTAAGCAAGTTAGGCGCAGCTTGTTGAACAAGGTTTAGGGCAATCGGATAACCTTGCCCGGGAAGTATTTCCAAAAACACGACTAAAAAATCAAACCGGGCCACGAATGTGCTTGTGTACGCCGTGAACTGGTTATGTTTTGCGTCAAAACATCATGCTCCACACGTTAGCATAGATTTAACTGCTTGTAAAATACCGGATTCCATCAACAACGCTAGCTAACAGGCCTATGTTGGTGGTGGATGTTTTTAAGGGAACCTCTAAAAATCCCCGGCACCCTCGCTACGCTCGCTGCGAGGCGGGAAGCCGAGTAGTCCCCAGAAGCGATAGGGCTGGGCGTTTTCACGAAGCGTTTTTTTGCGTAGTGAAAATGCAAAGCATTCCGACATCGCGTCGAGTCATTGCGTAACCAATGTTTTATACCCCTTGTTGAGTAAAAACGAGGGAAGCAGGACGGCTGGGGCAGCCGCAGGCATTGGCGGTCGCGTTAAGTTTTTGCCGCTTGCTTGGGCTGGGACGACAAATCGCTCCTGCATTTGCTGCATTCACGCCATCCTTGGCGCTCACGCCCAAAACAAGCTTTCGCAAAAATAGCGACTCCCCTCCTTTTTTTCACATAATAGGAAAAGCTGTCTTTTTAATTGTTTATAACAATCTACAGCGATTTGGGACAACTGATCCATAAGTTTGCTGGCTCATTCCTTGGCCACTAAATTATCCAATAAAAATGGGTCATCAAAATGGCGTCTGCCGATGAAAGCGATTGCATGCGTGCCCCATTGCCGCATAGCGCCTGGACTGGCGATACCGTAAGGCCAAAATAGGAATCGTTCGGCACGTCCACTGGCATCGATAATGCCGTCTTCACCGTACAGGCTTCGCTTCGCACCGTTTGGCATCTGTAAAGAGCGAAGTTCTTCTGAATCTTGGAATATATAATTGCGAGTTGCTGTCCCTGAAATATCGCCCACAAGCGACACTTGTTGCAGGTAATGGGTACGGCCCTGTAACCGCAACAACAGACGGTGTCCGGGCGAAAGGGTTGTTATGGATTTAGGGCTTAACACGGGTTCCGCACCGTCATTCGGCGATACCGCCCGGTAGCCTTGGCCGGGAAACAGCAGATAATAGCAACCGCAACCGTGAATGCTGTCGAACGCGATGGGTTTGCCTTCGGGACTGAGCGTAACGCGCCAAATTACACTATCCAGTGGGCCGCCATATAAATCCAGCATGCTAGTTTTCTCTCGAGCTGGTAACCAGATTTGATAGATCAATTGCAACAGCACTTTCCCGCGCCAACGGGTGTATCCCTGTGCGACATAAACCGTCGGTTGATTGATGTCAATTCGTGGTTGTTTATCGTTGGCCAGACTGACAGTGCCTATTTTATCGGTATCGTTCCGGGTATCGATTTCCCATACGGGTGCGAAATTCGCCAACAACTGTTGCAATTGCAAGGAAGTAAGGTGTGGAACCCCTAGCGGGTTATCGTAAGCAGGCCCCAGCATTGTTGAAATATGTTCAGGGGTTAACATACCGCTGTGTGGGGGACTATAGCGGATAAGTTTGCCTTGCAGTGGCAATTTTTCCGGCGGAATTTTGAAGCTGGTGTCCAGTTCCCTGTGCAACCGTTCGATACCGATGCCCGCAACATAACGTGCCAGTGGATACAAGCCAACAACGCGTTTCCAGTTATGGTATGCGTCGGGGACTTGGGCCTGTTCCAATAGGATTTTTTTATGTTTGGGGTTATTTAAGCTGAGTTTGTTCGAGCGCTTGCCGCAATGCTTCAAGGCTTGATCAAAGGAACCACCTGTAGGTATTTCCGCAACCAATTGCTGCATAGCTATAGCGGGCAAGTTGGCAAACTCAAGCTTTTTGCCCTTTGCATCGAGTTGCCGCATTTGCTCTAACCATTCGGCAAAAGCTTCCTTGGATGTCGCCCGGTCGGCCATCGAGGCCAGGAAACGGTTGGTTCTGAGGTGAGGAAAACCGTTGATATGCACGGTTTCAGGATCATTTAAATCGTGTTCTCCCAATGTGGCCTCAATGTTTTCAAACCAACGAAAACATATTGCATCTTCACCTGACAGCGAAGTTTCGGGATCCGGTCTTAGTGTTGCGCAACCTTGAATAATGACAACCAGGCAAAGGGCAATTGTGGTATACCACATACGGATTACTCTTAACGCAATGAATAGGTCGGGATGTAACTCAAATTGCTACATCAGAAATAGTAGGCGGATTTAAACACGGCAGGGTGAACTGATAAACTGTTAATCCCAATCCCAATAAATTATCATACCAATAAAGCCCACTTTCGGGAGCAAAGATTTCGGATTGTGTTGGGTTGGCTGGCGATCCGGTTCCAAGCCTGGCAACAGGCCCCCCACAATTTCGTCATAATTTGTGAAGCAGCGATTTACCCAATCGGATTGCCTGAGCTTCTGCCATATTTGCCCGACTGGGTTCAGTTCGGTTGAATAGGGTGGCAAGGGTAGAATGGAAAGGTTGGCCGGGGCCAGCAATTTTTCGGCCAGGGTAGTTGGCGCGGGATACAGTGTTTTAGTTTGGCAATGTCTATTGGGAACATCCGTTTAGGGATAATGACGGCCTGAACCGTCAATTCGATTACATCCACATGATACGGTAAAACTCTGTTGAGCAAGCGTGTATTAATTGGCACTATATACATTTTTTCCATGAAATTATTCAACACTGGTTATTGGCTAACAAGCATTGTTGGAAAATCATGTGTAGGATGGATCAACCTAAATTCGGCTGTTCAACCACGAAGAACACGAAATGCACGAAGAATTTCAAAGAGTTATCGAATGATCGCCAGTCACCTGGAGGGTGAGGGTTATTAAACGAATATTATGTTGTAACCAACTGTTTTTCCTTCGTGTTCTTCGTGGTGAAATGATCTTTCTAGGATCAAACCGTTTTTTCTGGATTTTAGTGCTTCTAATCAGGGTAATCCGCCGACGGTTTGGGATAGGCTTGTTTATAACTTGATGGAAAATAACAACAAAACAGGAATCAATTGATACCACTTTAGTCGTTCATCTTGACGTGCCTACACAAAACTTTGTGTGTAAGCTAGAATTTTTATGCACCTTTCTTTCTACTTGTTCGCGCAAATCAGCATCGATTGGCCGGCATAAATTCGGTCGGTCTTGTAGCTAATGCTACTGAAGTCTTGTAACAGAACTTTTTCCATTTCATCCAGTGTCCAACGGTGTAGTAGGGGTTGAAGTGAGAATTCATTGATTTGGCAGAGTTTTAGGAAATCAGCTTCAAGTTCGGTGTACTTGCCGTTTTTCTTGAGATCGGACCGAATCTGTTCGAGCACCTTACTGAGATCAGTACACTTCTGCGGTTCGCTGATCCTGATCTCACCACCTGGCTTGAGCACTCGCCAGGCTTCTTTCAGGCAGCACAGGGCAGCATCAATATCTAGGCTATAAAGCACATTGTTGATAATCACGTAGTCAAAAAACTCGTCGCTGAGGCCAAACAACGAAACCACGTCTTGTTTCATAGCGATGATACCGGAACCTTGCGCATCCTGCCGCAAGTAAGCCTGGCATTTGCGCCGCAAGGTATTGAGCATGAGCGGGTTATTATCGATGGCAATAATGAGTCTTTTGGGCGACTGCTGAGCCAAAAGGAACGAAACGTTTCCGGTTCCAGCGCCGATATCGAGTATGACGCTAGATTCACGGATGGGGAGCGGCCCCGGCTTATAATTACCTGCCAGTGTATGGATGAGTTCCGGATAAATCAGGGAATTATTCAATATCTTGTCATAACACAGCGCATATTCAGACCACATTAAGGTTTTTCGAAGGGCTGTGAACACGTCCGTCTGATACAGTCCTCCTTTTTCTGCCTCCATGAAAGTAGGGTTGATCGTTATCAGCCAACCGAGGCAATTGCCATCATCATCAGGGACTTGATAAGCCCGCTTGACGCCTTCGATTTTCCCGTAACGGTCGCTGGTATATTGAATTTTTTCTATATCGATGCGCGGTAGTATTTTACCTTCAGCGAAAACTTCAATACCGTGACTCAACACTTCCTCGTAATTGTCCAGAAAATAGGTCCACTCTAGTATGCTCTTGCCGTGCCTACCTTCCAAGGTTCTGTCGAAACACAAGTTAAAAGCGATATTCCAGTCGATAACACGAAAATTTCGATCCAGCATATACATCGGTGTCATCGGATCTGCACAGGGTGTAACAGTTAGTGCTAGTTTTTCATCAAGTACCTGAAAATCGGGCGCGAATTGTCCTGGTAGTTGAGTGTTGTTCTGTTCGACATAAGTTTTTGCATATTCGAATTTCTCCTGTATTACCTCTTCGGAAATATTTTTTCGCGGAGTAATTTCATTGGTTGCCGGTATCATAAAGTCTACACCGATACCACCTCTCGAAAACTCCATCTTTTTGATGCCTAAAAAAGACAGTAAAGGCAGAGCCATAAAACTTATACCCAGGACAAGTAACACTCCTAGGCTCCCGAATACCCAATTCGTTCCAAGCTCAGTGACTAAATTGTGTGTCCGGTCTTGGTTCGAAGACAGCTTAATAACAATATAGGTAAAGATCGCTACGGAACAGCTGGAAAGAATTAAACCGACAGCGAACAAAACGCGTGCGGCGAATATCTTTTGTTTGTCTTCCATCGTTGTCTCCATAGCTAATTTAGCGTACCGTTACTTCAGGGTCCGCCCCAAACAGATGAGGGCAGCGAAACTAAATAATCAATTCTGGGCATCATCAATTCATATTCTGGTGCTTGTCTTTTTTGAAATCGAGAACCATTGCGACGGCGGGGGCATTGACTCCCGCGAAATGCTCGCAGCTTAGTCCCGGCAATACACTGAAACCGCAGCGCTGGTAAAAAGGGTGCAGGTCTTCGTGGCAGGCCAGAAATAGCAAGCCAAGGCTATATCTCCGTGCCAGCGATAGCAATGAATCTACCAAAACTTCCCCAAGCCCATCGCCTCGATATTCAGGAGCCACAATGACTCTGCTGACCTCAGCGTACTTTACTTTATCCCTGACAAGACAAGCGAAATAAGATCTGAATCCAGCCAGTGATTCCAGAATATCGAAAGGATGCACCATCGTGAGGGGGTATTCATAATTAGTCGTCAGCTTGTCGTCTTTTTTGCCATCAACCAATTCGGAGATCAGCGGAAGGTGATGTGAATCATGGCCTATCGGAAAAACCAAGCGAGCGCAGCCAATCAATTCACCACGCGGGGTGAATGCTCCTATCGGATAAGCAGTGCGGTCAGAATAATTGAGCTCCAGCCCAATATCTTCGCAATCACACTCCTTTGACAAGTAGCCCATGGAGCGCCAAATTTTGTAGCGAAGCGAGAAGTATTGGATAAAATCGTCCGTGGAGGTTAGTTCACGGATAGTCACTTTATTTTTGAGCTGCATCTTTAACAAGGATTTTCGCAGCGCAGGTAAAGTGTCCTGAACGTTGATCACAGGGTTATAGTCCAAGAGAGACGCTAGAGGTTGTTCGTTAATCTCAGGATTGGCCTGCCTGCCAGTTCTTGGGGGACGGATGATGATTTCCAGGTGCTGAAGATCCTGCTTGTTGAGCGAATGAAATATTTCTGTGTCTTTGAAGCCTATGGGAATTAGAATGCTCTTGTTTGGAAACTCTCGGGCGGACTTCAAACCAGCTGACAAGTTATTCTCGTATTGGACATGTCGTATACAACTACTTGCTAGCTGATTCGAGAGATGCCACATTTTGATCTTGAGCAGGACATTCTTCATGCTATGTTCCTGGCATACCACAGTTATGTCAATTTTGTTCGATGCTGTCTCGCTCATTTAAAATGCCCTCATCTGATGATCGATGACCGTTAGGAAAGAAAATCTGACTTCATTAATGTTTGTATTCCCGCTCGTTCATTGAACCAAATAGACTAGAAAAATTAAGCGGAAAGATCCTCGAAATGTATTATGTGATCTCAACCAGCAGTTGATGTAAACTTTCAAAGCAACTACGCTTCCAACCCTTGAAACAGGCCACACTTTTAACTTTACTTTCCTAAACCTTATTGGAATCCATTGAGCCATTGATAATGTGTGATTCGGTAAGTTATTGATACCCTTCTAGGCTCACGTTTTTGTTCTGCATTTTCAATCTCACACCACTACACTATTCTTAATCGACCCCGCTAAAATAGGCAGTTGGCTTTTCAAAAGTTAACTGAGGCATTAAATCCACGTAACGCTTCACCTATAGAATATCTTTTAACATTTTTTAGTCAGTTAATTTATTCACATTAATTTTGTGAATTTTTACTTTTACGTTAACCGATGGCTAAATTATTCCATGGCCGTATGGCGGGTAACTTGTATGGTAGTGGTATTCGCCGCGAGGCTATCAGGATGAAGCACGCTTCGGACACATCAGCGAAACCCGCTATTGTTGGTGTCGCCGGCCCTTTCGCCCAACGGTCAAGGCGATGGTCACGCAACAGTATACCTACGCCTATGGCGCAGTCAGCCCGATGGAAGGGCGTTTCGATAGCCTCATGCTGATCTTGCCCCAATCTAGCGGACACTCGGCTAAGAGAGTAATCTCTAAAACCGAGGTAAACAATGAAAACCAAAAAAGAACCAAGCCCCCAAGTAGTCCGCAACAAATATAATGCACGGTTTAAAGGACAAGCATTAGGGCGTGCGGATCGGGACGGCATCCCCAAGGTGGCGCAGGATTTAGGCCTCGCCGAATCGATGTTGTATCCTTGGCGGACAAAACGTCGGCAGACGAGCCAGCCCTTTGAGGGACAAAGGCTCCAACAAGCCGAATTGGCCCGCCCCAAACGAGAAAATACCCGCCTGGAAGATTCGTACCTGACGGTCGCAGGGCAAACCTCGCCCGGCGGCGGCATCGTTCTGAGCGGGGTAAACAAGCCATCCGGTGTCCTTGTGAACATTAACTCATTGACAGGTAAGCCACTGGTTTGACCAGTGAGTCTATCAAGGCTTTGCCTTTAGATTTAGTTTTAAAAGACATGTAGATTGTCCCTCGGGCTTGGCGGCCTGAACAGAAAAGAGGAGACAATCACATGTCGTATGAAAGCGTAAGTCATTCAAAATGGGAGGGCAAATATCATGTCGTATTTGTGCCCAAATATAGAAAGAAAGTGCTGTACGGAAAGATTCGAAAGTTTTTGGGGACGGTGTTCCATGAGCTGGCAGGGCAAAGGCGAAGCAAGATATTGGAAGGTCATATGGTTCAAGATCATGTCCATATGCTGATACAAATTCCGCCCAAATATGCGGTATCGGAAGTTGTTGGCTATATCAAAGGGAAAAGCGCGATAGCGGTAGCCCGCCAATTTTCTGGGCGGAAAAGGAATATCAACGGGGAAAGTTTTGGGCCAGGGGTTATGCGGTATCTACTGTGGGTTTTGAGGAAGCGCAAATCAGGGGATACATCCGAAACCAAGAACAATTGGAGGGACAGGGGTCAGAAGATAACGGAGCGTTTTAACAGAGCCACCGAAACTTAACCATGGCAGCCCTTGGGGCTGCTAACAACCGTCAAGCCCCCCGCTTCGCGGGGGCGATATGACTTTTCAACGCAAAAATTTATATTTTATGAAGGGCGGTTTCAAGGTTGAAGTGCAAATATCACAGCATGGTGCTGCTTAAAATCAAATGCGTCTGGTGTGAACAATTCGGCAGGGCATTTGAAACCTAACGATTTGCGTGGACGGGCGTTTAGCTTCCACGCAATCACATCTAAATCTTCTTGGGTGGACACGCTTAAGCCTTCACCTTTGGGCAGACACTGCCGAAGTGACCCATTGGTGTTTTCATTGGTGCCACGCCGCCAAGGGCAATGTGGGTCGGCAACGTACACTTTAACCCCCGTCGCTTCAGTCAACTTGGCATGTGCCGCCATTTCCCTGCCTTGGCCATAGCATAGGCCATCGACAAGCGCTGCTGGGCGCCAATACGGTTAAGGACATGGCTAAAGCCTGTAATGCGGACTCCGCACGCGCATTCTCCATCTTGGCCAAGACCGTAAACAAAGTGGTCCTTTCAACAATCGTGCCTACCGTCGGGCGGTTGCCTTTCCCTTTGGTCAAGTCACCTCCCCAGTGACCAGGGATTAAGCGTCCTTCCACTTCAGGCGGCCTGTCATGGATGCCCACCCCACCAGGGACCTGGCCGCGCCTATCTTCACCACGGGACCGGGGGCGGCGTTTGGCATGGCCAAAACGTAACCGGCCAACCGCTTCCGTGCGCAGCCCGCCACGCGGCATCAAGTGAATGGCACCGTCAATGGTCTCGTGTGGGACCTGCAAGCTGGGTTGGCCTTTGTCCACCCGTTTAAGTGTGCCAGAAACCTGCCCTGGCGAGTGGCCCTGCCGCAAGTGAAGCACCACGACACGCCAAAGCGAATTCCCAACCGGCTAGCGTCTTTCAACCCTTGGCTTGGCAGGATTCTTAGCGGCACGCGCTTGCGCCAACACCGCACGATACCGACCCGCAACCGGCGGTCGCCCACGATCACGCTTCACGACAGGCCGCTCTCC
>NZ_JBKKBJ010000296.1:0-9623 GCF_046714055.1 Methyloglobulus sp.
AAGTAAAGGGACAGAGTAATGCTTCAACCAAAAAGAACAAAATTCCGTAAACAGCATAAAGGTAGAAATAACGGTATTGCCGTACGTGGCTCATCTGTCAGTTTGGCGAGTATGGATTAAAGTCAATCAGTCGCGGTAGGCTGACTGCCCGGCAAATCGAATCTGCCCGTAGGACGATTACCAGGCACGTCAAGCGTGGCGGCAAGATTTGGATACGAATTTTCCCTGATAAGCCAATCACCAAAAAACCTTTAGAAGTTCGTATGGGAAAAGGCAAAGGTAGTGTAGAATACTGGGTTGCGCAAATTAGGCCTGGAACCATGTTGTACGAGATACAAGGCGTTTCTGAGGAGTTGGCGCGTGAGGCGTTTACCTTAGCGGCGGCTAAGTTACCATTGAAAACACTTTTCACCGCTCGGACGATAATGTAATGAAGGCAAAAGAATTACGTAAGAAGACCAAGGATGAACTGGGCGTTATGCTTATCGATCTTTCCAGGGAAAGATTCAACCTGAAGATGCAAAAAGGGACAGGACAGCTTGCCAGGCCGGATCAGGTCAAAAAAGTAAGGCGTGACATCGCTCGAGTCCATACCCTCATCATCGAAATCGCGAGATCGTAAAATGACTGAAAACGAAGTCAAACTGCGGACAATAACCGGTAAGGTTGTCAGTAACAAAATGGACAAAACCATAACGGTATTGGTTGAGCGTGTAGTCAAGCATCCGGTTTATGGCAAATACATTAAACGGTCAACCAAAATGATGGCGCATGATGAACAAAATGTTTGCCAAGAAGGCGATGTGGTTTCGATTACTTCATGCAGGCCGTTATCCAAAAATAAGACCTTCAAATTGGTTGCAATTTTGGAAAGCGCCAACCGGTAAGTGTTGCGGTCAATTACAGTTAATTAGGAAAAAGTCATGATTCAGATGCAAACAAACCTTGATGTTGCCGATAATAGCGGCGCTAAGAGGGTCATGTGTATCAAAGTGTTGGGAGGCTCGCATAGGCGTTATGCCGGTATTGGTGACATCATTAAAGTCAGTATAAAAGATGCAATTCCTCGTGGACGGGTAAAAAAGGGAGAGGTTTATAACGCGCTGGTTGTTAGGACCCGTAAAGGTGTCCGCAGGGCGGATGGTTCAGTCATTCGTTTTGATGGCAATGCGGCGGTGATCCTTAACAATAACTTGCAGCCATTAGGAACCCGTATTTTTGGGCCGGTAACGCGCGAATTAAGGGGTGAGAAGTTCATGAAAATTATCTCCCTGGCTCCCGAAGTGTTATAGGAGAGTTACATGCAAAAGATTAGAAAAGATGATGATGTCGTTGTTCGCACCGGAAAAGATAAAGGCAAAAGTGGCAGGGTCACCCAGGTTTTGAAAGACAACAAAATCATGGTTGAGGGAATCAATCAGGCTAAAAAAAACCAAAAGCCAAATCCTAACGCTGGGGTAACTGGTGGCATTATTGTCAAAGATATGCCGATTAATATCTCAAATGTTGGCCTTTACAATCCAACGACCAAAAAAGCGGATCGTATCGGATTCAGGTTCTTGGAAAACGGAAGGAAAGTTCGATATTTCAAGTCAACAAATGAAATTGTTGATGTGTAAGGTGTATTAAATCATGGCTAGACTAGAATCCGTTTATAAAGAGACCATTCTTCCAGAATTGGTAAAACAGTTTTCCTATAAGTCCGTAATGCAAGCCCCACGGGTTACCAAAATAACCCTCAATATGGGTGTGGGAGAGGCTGTTGCAGATAAGAAAACACTGCAATCCGCTGTCGCCGATATGGAAAAAATTTCGGGACAAAAGCCGGTTATTACCTTGGCAAGAAAATCAATTGCAGGTTTTAAGATACGGGACGATATGCCGATAGGTTGCAAGGTAACTTTGCGTAGCCAAAGGATGTATGAGTTTCTTGATAGGCTTATTAATATCTCTATCCCCAGAATCCGCGATTTTAGGGGATTAAGCCCAAAAAGTTTTGATGGGCGCGGCAATTATTCAATGGGCGTTAAAGAGCAAATCATTTTCCCGGAAATTGATTATGACAAGATAGATGCGCTACGTGGTATGGACATTACCATTACAACGACCGCGAAAACTAATGAAGAAGGCTTGGCGTTGTTAAAGCTCTTTAATTTTCCGTTTAAGAATTGAGATTTAGATATGGCCAAAAAATCTATGATTGCCCGTGAACACAAGCGTAAGAAGCTGGTGCTGAAGTACGATACAAAACGTAAAGCAATAAGGGAAATCATTAGGGATCCCAATGCGACGTATGAGCAAAAAGAAGTTGCTCATTTACAGCTACAAAAATTGCCAAGGGACTCAAGCGCAACCAGAATACGGAATCGCTGTGCTATCACCGGTCGCCCACATGGTTACTATCGCAAATTCGGTCTTAGCAGAAACAAATTACGGGAAGCGACCATGCGCGGTGATGTGCCTGGTGTTGTTAAGGCAAGTTGGTAATTTGAGATAGTAACGGTTTGGAGACAAAAGAATGAGTATGACAGACCCAGTGGCAGATATGTTGACGCGGATCAGGAATGGCCAATCTGCTGGGAAAAAATATATAAAACAACCTTCCTCAAAACTAAAGCTATCAATAGCTAAAGTATTAAAAGATGAAGGTTATATAACCGATTTTAGCACTGAAACATCCGGTAGCCACACCGAGATGACCGTTGACTTGAAGTACCACAAAGGTGTTCCTGTGATTGAAAAAATCAATAGAATTAGTAGGCCAGGATTGCGTATCTATAAATCAAAAGATGATCTGCCGAAAGTGTTAGGCGGACTAGGTATTGCAATTGTTTCAACATCCAATGGCGTTATGACAGACAGGGCTGCTAGAGCCAAAGGTCATGGCGGTGAAATTATTTGCACAGTTTGTTAATGGTGGCGTTTTATGTCAAGAATTGCTAAGGCACCCGTTACAATCCCAAAAGGTGTTGATGTCAAGTTGAATGGCAACAATATGACCGTCAAAGGGAGTAAAGGCCAGTTGTCATTTGATTTTAACCCAGCGGTTGAAATAACTGTTTCTGATAACGTTATTCAGATGCAGTGGGACAAAGATAACAAAGACTCCATTGCCCAGGCTGGAACAGCACGGGCCATTGCCAACAGTATGGTGATAGGGGTATCTGATGGCTTCGAAAAGAAGTTGGCCCTGATTGGCGTTGGTTACAGGGCACAAGCTAAAGGCAATGTCCTTAGTTTGTCGTTAGGTTACTCCCATCCATTTGACTTTGAAGTTCCGGCTGGAATTACGATAGAAACACCTTCCCAAACTGATATCGTCGTTAAAGGAAGTGACAAGCAGCAGGTTGGCCAAGTGGCTGCAAAGATTAGGGCTTATCGGCCACCCGAACCATATAAGGGCAAAGGTGTCAGATACGCCGATGAGAATGTGGCTAAAAAAGAAGCTAAGAAGAAGTAGGTCAGCTGTGGATAAGAAAAATACCCGGTTAAAACGTGCGACCAAATTGCGCTGCAAAATTAGGCAGTTGAAAGCAATTCGCTTATCTATACACAAAACATCCCAGCATATTTATGCACAAGTCATAAGTGGGGATGGAACAACAACCTTGGCTAGCGCTTCTACCAACCAATCAGAAATTAAAAGCGGATTGAAAAATACAAGCAATATCACCGCTGCCTCAGAAGTTGGAAAGCATATCGCCCAAAAAACCATTGCCGTGGGCATTACAGAAGTTGCGTTCGACCGTTCCGGTTTTAAATACCATGGTCGTGTTAAGGCTTTAGCAGATGCTGCTCGTGAAGCCGGATTAAAGTTTTAGGAGAATAAAATGGCTACAGCACCTGCACAAGGCAGTACAGATGGTTTGCAAGAAAAACTGGTTAACGTTAGGCGCGTTGCCAAGGTTGTGAAAGGCGGTCGTGTATTCGGTTTTGCTGCACTTACCGTTGTTGGCGATGGTGAAGGCCGTGTTGGCTACGGGGTCAGTAAAGCGAGGGAAGTTCCCATAGCCATACAGAAATCGCTAGAACAAGCCCGTAAGAATATGCGTAAAGTTTCATTGAAAGGCGATACCTTGCAGTACCCGATTATGAACACGACGGGCGCGGCTAAGGTTTATATGCAGCCGGCATCTGAGGGTACTGGAATTATAGCCGGTGGCGCGATGCGAGCAGTGTTTGAAGTCGTCGGTGTCCATAATGTCCTGGCTAAGTGCATAGGCACAAATAACCCGATTAACGTGGTTAGGGCAACCATCAATGGCCTGACCGGAATGCATAACGCAAGTCAAATAGCGGCGAAACGCGGTTTGACCGTAGAAGAAATTATTGGATAGGGCAATGGCTAGTAATAAGTTAAGCGTTACGATGACAAAAAGCAAATTCGGAAGGTTGCCTGTGCATCAAGCATGTTTAAAAGGATTGGGTTTGAGGAAGATCAACCAGACAGTTGAGGTTCTTAACACGACGGAAAACCAGGGTATGATTAAAAAAATATCCTATATGTTGAGAGTCGAGGAAAAATAATGTTTTTGAACACTATCCAAGCAAGCGAAGGATCGAGGAAAAAGGCCAGGAGAGTTGGCAGGGGGATCGGTTGCACCTTAGGCAAGACTTGCGGGAAAGGCCATAAAGGTCAGAAAGCCCGAAGCGGCGGTTTTCACAAAGTTGGCTTTGAGGGTGGTCAAATGCCTTTGCAACGCCGTTTACCTAAAATTGGTTTTCGGTCAAGATCGGCCAAGTATTCGGCAGAAGTGAGGCTGAGTGAATTAGATAAACTTGATGTGGATATCGTTGATATTGGCGTATTGGTCGAAAATAACATAGTCCCTGCTTTTACGAAGAAAGCGAAAGTCATCAAGTCCGGCGAAATAAAAAGATCAGTCACACTCAAAGGTGTTAATGCGACGAGTGGCGCAAAGCTTGCGATAGAAGCGGCTGGTGGCAAGGTCGAGTTCTAAGTGAGCACGCCAAAAACTGCGTTAAACTACAAACCAGGTGGTTTTTCCGAGTTAAATGCCAGGCTGCTTTTCGTATTTGGCGCGTTTGTTGTTTATAGGATTGGTGCCCATATACCTGTGCCTGGAATAGATCCAAAGGCGCTACAGGTGATGTTTGAGCAACAGGGTGGTTCTATACTCGATATGTTCAATATGTTCTCCGGTGGTGCCTTGATGCGCTTAAGTCTCTTCGCTCTCGGCATTATGCCTTACATCTCGGCTTCAATCATCATGCAGTTGATGACGGTTGTCATTCCAGCCATGGAACAACTGAAAAAAGAAGGCGAATCCGGAAGAAAAAAGATTTCGCAGTATACAAGGTACGGCACGGTCGTATTGGCCACTTTCCAAGCTATTGGAATATCTTTGGCACTACAGAATCAGACGGCTGGCGGCTTGTCAGTAGTATTGAGCCCCGGAATTAGTTTTATCGTTATTACGACGATAACCTTGGTGACCGGCACAGTTTTCCTGATGTGGTTGGGTGAACAGGTAACCGAGCGCGGGATTGGTAATGGTATCTCCTTGATTATTTTTGCTGGTATCGTTTCTGGACTGCCAAAAGCTATTGGCGGGA
The DNA here is from genome assembly GCF_046714055.1 of Methyloglobulus sp. Classification (GTDB taxonomy): domain Bacteria; phylum Pseudomonadota; class Gammaproteobacteria; order Methylococcales; family Methylomonadaceae; genus Methyloglobulus. Next base: position 5,578 of record NZ_JBKKBJ010000296.1, read on the forward strand.
CTTTGGAACTCGCAAGAACCGGTGAGATGAACGGTGGATTTATCATTCTCTTGTTCTTGTTGGCAATATTGGTTACTGCGCTAGTGGTTTTTGTCGAAAGAGGCCAAAGACGCATTCTTATTAATTATCCAAAAAGGCAACAAGGCCGAAAAATGTATGCCGGGCAGACGAGCTTTTTACCTTTGAAGTTAAACATGGCAGGGGTTATCCCACCTATTTTTGCTTCCAGCATTATTTTATTTCCTGCGACCATTGCCGGTTGGTTTGGCAATACCGATGGCTTCACATGGCTACAGGATATTGCGACCATGTTGTCTCCAGGCCAGCCCGTGTATGTTATGTTCTATGCAACCGCCATTATTTTCTTTTGTTTTTTCTACACAGCGTTGGTCTTTAATTCAAAGGAAACTGCGGAAAACCTGAAAAAATCTGGCGCATTTCTGCCGGGGATTAGACCTGGTATACAGACAAGTTCATATATAGACAAAGTGATGACGCGCCTGACTTTGATAGGCGCTATCTATATCACTCTAGTTTGCCTGTTGCCTGAGTTTCTAATTGTTTACTGGAATGTTCCATTTTATTTTGGCGGAACATCCTTACTCATTATCGTCGTGGTTGTGATGGATTTTATTTCACAGATGCAGACTCATCTAATGTCCCAGCAGTATGAAGGGTTGATGAAAAAAGCAAATCTGAAAAAATAAATTATGAGATGAATGAAATATAATAGGAGTTAGTTGTGAAAGTACGTGCCTCAGTCAAAAAAATTTGCAGAAACTGCAAAGTTGTCAAAAGAAGCGGTGTTGTCAGGATTATCTGCGTAGATGGAAGACATAAACAACGTCAAGGATAGAGGCAGTTATTGCCGTAATATTGCAATAATGCTAGAATTTTAGGTTAACTTTAGAATCCTATCAGGGGAGTACTAGATGGCACGTATTGCCGGGATAAACATACCAGAACATAAACATGCGGGGATCGCGTTAACCTCGATTTATGGTATTGGCCGTCAGACAGCAAGCGAGATTTGCGGTAAAGTCGGCATTTTGCCGTCTATAAAGATAAAAGACCTGACTGAAGATCAGTTAGAGTCTATTCGTAGTGTAGTGTCCAAAATGACGGTTGAAGGCGACCTGCGCCGTGAAGTGTCCATGAATATCAAACGCTTGATGGATCTGGGCTGCTATCGCGGAATTAGGCACAGACGCGGTTTACCTTTAAGAGGTCAGCGCACCAGAACAAACGCACGTACCCGTAAAGGGCCGCGCAAACCTATTAAAAAATAAGATAGCAATAAGGTCTGATTAATGGCAAGTCCAGCACGTACAAGAAAACGGGTAAAAAAGGAAGTGGCAGATGGCATCGTTCATGTCCATGCTTCATTCAACAATACCATCATAACGATTACAGATAGAAAAGGTAATGCATTGTCGTGGGCGACATCGGGAGGCTCCGGTTTCCGTGGCTCCAGAAAAAGCACCCCATTTGCTGCCCAGGTAGCTGCTGAGAAAGCTGGTACCATCGCGTTAGAATTTGGCATGAAAAATCTTGATGTGCTGATTAAAGGCCCAGGCCCTGGACGTGAGTCAGCCGTACGCTCCTTGAATAATTTAGGGTTCAAAATTAACAACATCATAGATGTGACGCCTATTCCCCACAATGGTTGCCGTCCACCTAAGAAACGCCGCGTGTAATTAAGGATCTGTATAAATGGCAAGATATCTTGGCCCCACTTGTAAATTAAGTAGAAGAGAAGGAACTGACCTTTTTTTAAAGAGCAGGGGTAAATCTTTAGAGGGTAAATGTAAGCTTGACCAAAGGCCTGGTCAACACGGTACAAAACGGAACAGAAACTCTGATTATGCGCTCCAGTTAAGGGCTAAACAGCGTTTGCGCAGAATTTATGGCATTTTAGAAAAGCAATTCAGGAATTACTATAAATCTGCCGATATGAAAAAAGGCGCAACAGGCGAAAATCTGTTGAACATGCTCGAATCAAGACTGGACAACGTCGTCTATCGTATGGGTTTTGCCGCCACGAGAGCTGAAGCAAGACAGTTGGTTAGCCACAAGTCTATACAAGTTAACGGCGCGTTAATTAATATACCCTCGTATCAACTGTCAGTTGGCGATATGTTGTCAGTTAGGGAAAAAGCGAAAAAACAGCAACGGATTGTTGATGCGTTAGTTGTGGCTGAACAATACGGTTTTCCTGCTTGGGTTGAAGTTAATCCAAAAACCATGACGGGGACATTTAATTCTTTACCGGATCGTGTCGATCTGGGTAGCGATATCAACGAACAGTTGGTCGTAGAATTATACTCTAAATAATTGCGGTTCTGAGGAAGATACATGCAGAATTCTTTTGCTGGCTTGTTAAAGCCTCGGTTAGTTGAAGTTGTAAGCAAAACACCTAATCATTCCAGGATAGTCATCGAACCTTTGGAAAGAGGTTTTGGACATTCTTTGGGTAATGCCCTGAGAAGGGTGTTACTTTCTACCATCCCAGGGTGTGCCGTAACAGATATCGAGATTGAAGGTGTCCAACACGAGTACACGACTATCGAAGGGGTTCAAGAAGATGTCATTGATATTTTATTGAACTTAAAAAAATTGGCAGTAGTGCTTCATTCAAGGGACGAAGTTGAACTGGCGCTGACAAAGAATGGAGAAGGTAGTGTTACTGCTGCTGATATTTCATTGCCGCATGATGTAGAAATCATAAACCCAGATTTGGTTATTGCTAATTTAACCCAATCCGGTGTTTTAAACATGAAAATCAGGGTTCGCCGTGGTAGAGGCTATGAACCATTTAGTGTCCGCAAGGCAAATTCGGACTATGTTCCTGTAGTTGGTGCTTTACATCTAGATGCTTCTTATAGCCCTATTGCTAAAGTTGCATATTATGTTGAGAGCATGCGTGTAGAGCAACGGACTAATTTAGATAAGCTGATTATTGAACTGGAAACCAATGGCACCGTTGATCCAGAGCAAACCATAAAATTGGCGGCAACGATACTGCATGACCAGTTATCAGTATTCGTCGATTTCGAACGGGTAGTCCATCCACAAGTTGAGGATGCCCCTGTTATTGAGAATGATATTGATCCGGTATTGTTGCGGCCTGTTGATGACCTTGAGTTGACGGTACGTTCAGCAAATTGCTTAAAAGCGGAAAATATATTTTACATTGGCGATTTGATTCAGCGCACTGAAGTTGAGTTATTGAAGACCCCTAATCTTGGCAAAAAATCACTGACAGAAATAAAAGACATCCTGGCTTTGAAAGGGTTGTCCTTGGGTATGCGTTTAGATAACTGGCCGCCAGAAAGCCTCGCTGACCAAACCCACTCAATAACGCACTAAATATAGGTTTAACCATGAGACATCGTAAAAGCGGTAGACAACTTAATATGAATAGTAGCCATAGAAAGGCTCTATTTAGTAATATGGCTAACTCATTGTTCAAACATGAGTTGATCAAAACGACATTACCAAAAGCAAAAGAATTGCGGGGTTTTGCCGAACCCTTGATTACCTTATCGAAAGAAGATAGCGTGGCCAAAAGACGTATTGCTTTTGCAAGATTGCGTGACCGCGATATGGTAACTAAATTATTTAATGAGTTGGGGCCACGTTATAAAACTCGTCCCGGTGGCTACCTTAGAATCATGAAGTGTGGTTTCAGGCCAGGTGATGATGCGCCTATGGCTTATGTGGAGTTGGTTGATAGACCTGAGTCTCAATAAGTAACCATACAACAGATATAAAAAAACCGGCATTGCCAGTTTTTTTATATCTGTTGTTGCTAAAGTTATTGAGAGTATTTACCTAAAGATAGATAATGTCTTTTCTTGATAAGCCAGGAATACATGGGGTTGCGTTAGCTAAATCCAAAGCTTGATGGTTGCATTGGACAGGCCTTCGCAATGGGCGACCACTTTGGTGCGCCGTGTCATCCGGCCAAGATGGTGTCGGGTGTCGCTGTCGTCACGCCCAATTGCCACCGTATGGGCTTTGCCGATGACGTGCCGCGCTTTGGG
>NZ_JBKKBJ010000297.1:0-5987 GCF_046714055.1 Methyloglobulus sp.
ACCTTACATCAATATTTATTTGCATATGAAGAGCAGTAAATATTGGATACCATGTACTTTTGTAGAAGATTTTATTTGGAATTAACCAGGCGAGACCAACAGATGCGTAAAGATAAAGACAAAATTATTGTTTACTATGACGGTGCTTGCCCCGTGTGTGTTCGCGATAGGCAGAATTATGAAAAAATCTCAGGCAAGTCCGCAGATCAGGTTTGCTGGTTTGATATTACCGGGCAAGAGGGCCAGTTGCGTAAACTAGGTATTGATCCCCAAAAAGCATTAACCGAGCTGCATGTCAGTGATGAAAGTGGCCGAGTTGTTTCAGAATTGGATGCTTATATCCTGCTCATGAGTAAAGTTCCCTTGTTGAAACCGGTGGCCTGGTTGATTGGTCTGCCGCTGATTCGTCCAGTACTCGCCAAAATATATCATCAGCAAGTCAACCGCCGATTAAGGGCCAGGGGTTTGCTTTGAAGACAAGTCGTAAATCCTGATGGTATAGATACAATCATCGGTTCAATTTTGCTTATTACTAAACGGGGACAATGTGCCATCCTTGATATTAATCGTGTAGGCCTGGCCAAAACCCGCAACATACCGGCCACTTTCCGGGCATAAGGCAAACAAGTGAAAATCGGATAACGAGCGCAACACACTGACAACTTCGCCAAATTTATCCTGCAACGCCAGTAACTGGGCAGTGTAAATTTGCCCGTCTCGTCCTATTTCCCTAACCTTACAGTTGAATACTGCACGTTCGCGGGCAAAAAGGTTGCGAGACTCGGATTCCGGGCGTATAAACATAACCGAGGCCTGACGGTTATCCACTAAATGGGCAGTATGAGCGGCAAGCTCGCTGACAAAGATATAAAAACATCCCGCCTGGTCTCGTACAAAAGGGGCGTAACTAAGATCGGGAACGCTGTTTACCGATGCCGTAGACAGCAACAGTGTTTGCTGTGAGGCAATCAGTTCCTGCAAGGCGTTTGCCCTTTCGGTTAAGTTTTCCGCTTCATTCATTTTTTAAGAGTACTGATTGTGTGTCAGGCACACGGCCTTAATTGAAATCCGCAGCCTTTTAAAATATGGCGAAACTACAACCAGACAGCTTCTAAGGTTGGTCTTTATCAGCTTCGTAGAGTGAAGGACTAATGCCTGCTTGGGCAAGGTGTTCCCGCAATTGTTTAATGTCTTGCTTATTGCATTCACTGCCATGGTGTGGATGGTGCAGGATAAACTCAACCTTGTTTAATACCACACGAAAACGGGCCCCATGGGTTGGCTCTATTACGGCTCCCAAGTTGTGAAGCAAGGATTCAACTTCCCGCCAGTGAATATTTGCACTGACGGGTTCCTGAAATATTGCCCTAAGCAGGTTTAAATGGCGACTCATGACAGGAGACTCCTCTTCATCTTGATTTAAGGACAGGATACTCCTTAAAAGCATTGCTGTTCAATAAGCAGTACTTATGAGTTTCGGATAAAGTGGTTTTTAAACCTGTCCAACAGAGTTTGGTTTTCAGTGTTGGTAAAAAATGCCATGCCTGTAGAATTATGTGCCATCTCTGATTTTTCATTACTGTTTGGGCAGTTTGGCGTTAACCCAAACCTGTTTTCTTCAATCCGTCAGTCCGGTATCGTTGTCCACTGGTGAGCAGCTTTTTTGCTCCTTTTGCTGAGTCGTTTTATTGGCTCCGACCTTAACAGCGAGGTAGCCCGGATGAAACACAGTGGAATCCGGGATAATCGGAACCACATTTGCCCCGGATTCCGCAAGCTCCATCCAGTACTTACTAAAAAAATATCAGGCGATTGTTATGCGTGATTCAAGTTTAAATTTTTAACTACCGATTTTGGATCAGCTTGCACTAGCTTTAACAAAATCTTAGCTGGGCCAGTTGGATGCCGATGGCCTTGCTCCCAATTCTGAAGGGTTCGAATATTGACACCGATCAGGGCAGCAAACTTTGATTGGGAGAAACCAATACCTTCGCGAATTGCCTTAATATCAGGTGCTGGAAAATCGTGTATACGGGAGGCTTCTGTTTCACCTCGCTTAATTTTTCCAGCCTCTTTAATGCTGGCTATTAATTCATTGAAATGCTCATTTTTCATTTTTAAACTCCGAAGCGACAACTTCTCTAATTACTGACAACTGTTCTTTCGTTAAATCATCACGTTCATTTTTTGCGTATGCGTAAAGCATAAATATTTGGTCATGCTGGGTTGCCCAATAATAAATTACCCGTGCTCCACCTCTCTTTCCGCGTCCGCTTGCACCCCATCGTATTTTGCGTATTCCACCACTGCCTTGGATGATATCCCCAGAACCCGGCATTTCCACCAAGACATTTTGAAGGGTTCGATATTCCTCGTCATTCAGTAGGGCAGTAATTTTCTTGGTAAATATTGATGTTTCAAAGATGACCATACTTAATATTATACGTCATTGACGTATAATTACAAAACATGTAAACCAGACTTTAGCGAGGTAGCCCGGATGAAACACAGTGGAATCCGGGATAACCGGAACCGCATTTGCCCAGGATTCCGCAAGCTCAATATTGGCTACTTGATTGAAATATAATAAATTTAATGATTTTTCTAAACTGTCAGGCTCGATTAACACCTTCGTGAAGACGACAAAAGTGGACTGATAGCTTGAATACAAAAAGATAGAATCCGAATAAGCTGAGCGTGAACTGCTTGCTTTTCTCAGTCTCTTGCTCAAATGCTTTTGCAGGTATTGTGTGAATGTCATCCAAAAGAACAATGTGGTCTTTATCAAGACCATCCCCGACAGGCAGATAAAAAATAGTAGTAATCTGTTGTGCTTTAATGGCCAGTATCTTTTGCTGAATTTTTTCAGAACTGATTCCACCTTTTTCTAGGGTGGCGCTATATGCGGAGAGAGGGACAATCGGAGCAAACACTATATTAACTGGAAGTTCTCGCGCATTCTCCGGTGTCACATCGCAAGTATTTGACAATACAATCCCATTTATCGAGGCTTTTTCCCCAGTGTAAAAATTTAATATTTTCAGCTTAGTCCAACCATCTCCCTGCAACAATTTTTCTTGATATTCTTCTTTATATTGCCCAGTTAGATAATAATGAGTATTGCGCGGGAAATCTTTTAAGGCCTTAAGGAGGCCTTCTTTTTGATCTCTTGTCAGATAGTATGGAATCTGATCATGAAGGGAAGCAGCACTAATCTCCATAACATTCCTCTAAGAGCGCACATAGAGATTCCAACGGTTCTCATCCAGCACATCCTCAAACTCTTTTCCAAGCGGTTCCTGCTTTTCCAAAAGCGACGCATAAAATGCTGTCATAGATCGCTCAAAATCACTGGTAGCATCTTCATAATCTCCAGTGAATATATTTTCTAGTTGTCCAAATGTTTTTGAGCTTTCGGTAATCGTGTATGGAGGGAGATAACTAGGTATAGGCTGTAGGCTCTGTGCTGCAATCCCAGCCAACAGCAAAGGTTTTACTATAAATAGATTCAGTCGGTAAGTCCCGGCGGATGTTTCAGACTCTTGCTTGATACGATAGTTATTCATAGACTGGATCCAAATAAGTTATGGTCTCTGGCCGCAAACATTCAAAAAACATGGTTTTGTTGCTTGTATGAATAGCCTCAAGGTTATCAGCAAGTGCCTCGGCAAAGCGGGTCAAATCAATTGTTAACTGTTCACTGATGCTATCTACCGCTACTAGCACACCGTCTCGTGTTTGCCCGTCAAAAAGAGTAACGCTAGATGGTGCTGCAATCTGCACAATATTGAGATAATCATTCTGTCGAATTTCAACGCGGATACCAAACTGTTCAGAAGACAGTATGTGATTCCCAACGTTAAGGTTTACATTCACCCTCTGAATCTGCTCAGAGAGGTTTTTTCCCTCGATAATATCAACATATTTGAGGCTAAAACGACTAACAGTTTCAATGATCCGTGAGTCCTTGAGTATATTAATAACTTCGATAATTTTGGATTTGAAATCCTGCCAGCCCGGATACGGTATCGCACAGGCAATTGCCAGGCTTTTGTCGCCTATTAAAATAAGAAATCTGTCCCAATTCAGTCTCAATAGAGGTTGAAAGCGCAAATTCGGATCAAACTCTCTCATTTGGATAGGAATATCGGCGGCAGGAAGACGTTCTATTTTTTTATCACCGTCATTGATGCGTGCAAACAAAAATCCCGGCAATACGCTTGATACCGGGATAGATGAGGAAAAACGAATCTCAAAAACCGCATCAACTAGCGGCTCCTTGTTCAATTTCTTAGGAAGAGGTTTGGCGGTCATTTTCTGTAGCGTCGCTTGTTTATCCCTGAGCATCCCTCATTCTTAGGGAGGCCATACCGACACATTCCTTATAGGATGTAAATAATTACAATTTTGCCACTTTTTAGGTGAAGATGTTTAATTCTAGCACCCCAGCTAGCTTCACGCTGCATTTTATCGCCACAACCTCTCAAATCTTACTGGATTGGCTACCGTATAACGGACGGTGTGCTGAATATTTATGGGAATCGATGGGATCAGTTTCTGAGCTATCCCCACAAAATTCAGGCGCATTATACGCTATCGACATAGGGCTTGATCGTGGTTAGCGAGGAAGCCCGGATGAAACACAGTGGAATCTGGGATAATCGGAACTTCATTTGCCCCAGTTTCCGTAAGCCACATGCTGACCACTTGCTTTTATTCCGCCTGCTTAGTCGTAGCTGTAATGCTTACGCAATGGCTTGACGACTTTCCAATGGCTGTTTAGACCTTCCGGGAAAACAACCAAGTCCCCCGGTAAGATTCGTACAGGCTCACGGCCCTCTGGTATCACTAGAATCTCGCCTTCCAAAATATATGCAGTTTCTGTTTCGTCAAAGTCGATGGGAAACTCAGATACTTCTTTCTCCCATATATCCCAATTCGCCACTCCTAATTCTTTTAGACGCTCTTCGCTGGGCTTATGCTCTATTGTGATTTGTGGCATGTGTTTCCTGAATTAATTTGTTAGGTTAAGTCTGAATTTTAGCATTTTTCAGGCAATCCCCTGCGCTAATCGAACAAATACTCAACTCCTAGTCGCGGCGGTGTACCTATCGAGTTGCGTTTGTCATTACTTTTTCACTAACCTGTTATCGTTCCCACGTTCTGCGTGGGAATGCAGCCAGAGACACTCTGTGTCTCACACCGCTGGAGCGGTGCATAATTTATTCCCACGCAGAACGTGGGAACGATGTAAAACTTGGTTAATCTAAACTAGCTAGAAAATCCTGAAAGCCATACAATATATATTTAGTATATATTTATTAGGGGATCATCATGCAAACTGCAAAACTATTCCAGAACGGTCAAAGCCAAGCGGTCAGGTTACCCAAATCATTCCGGTTTGAAGGCACTGAAGTGACCATTAAGCGCGTTGGTGAAGGCATTTTGTTGTTACCCCTCAAACATTCTGCGGAACAACTTTTAACGCTATTGGATAGCTTGGATGAGTCGGTTGCCATTGAAAGAAATCAACCGCTGGTTAGTGATGTGCGGGATTTTGGCTGATATTTATGCTGGACACCAATATCTGGATTTGTTTGTTGAATCGGAGGACAGGTTATGAAAATATTCTTGTGCGTATTGATGGATTGGCTTACGAACAAGTGGTTATTTCTTCAATTACGTTGGCTGAGTTGAGATACGGTATCGCCAAAAGCGTGAAAAAAGCGGCTAACCGAACCAAGCTGGACTTTTTTCTGCATCAGTTTGAATGCCTACGCTGCGAGACAGGAGTCGAGTAGTCCCCAGAAGCGATAGGGCTGGGCGTTTTCACGAAGCGTTTTTTTGCGTAGTGAAAATGCAAAGCATTCCGACATCGCGTCGAGTCATTGCGTAATCAATGTTTGATACCCCTTGTTGGGTATAAAACGAGGGAAGCAGGACGGCTGGGGCAGCCGCAGGCATTGGCGGTCGCGTTAAGTTTTTGC
>NZ_JBKKBJ010000298.1:0-8799 GCF_046714055.1 Methyloglobulus sp.
ACGCCTGCAGCGCTTCGGGTAATCGTCTTGGTCGGGCGATAGGTGCCTCCCATCTTTAGGTTTTACTTTAAAGTGGAATTATAACCCCATACTATTGATAAGAAAACTTACTGTGATTGGTATTACATGTACGCCGATGGTCGTGGTGTAGAGCAGGACGACGAACAGGCGTTGTTCTGGTATCGCAAGGCGGTTGAACAAGGGAATGCGGGAGCACAATTCAATTTAGGCAAGATGTACGAGAACGGAAGCGGTGTTGAGCAAGACGACGAACAGGCTGTATTCTGGTATCGCAAGGCCGCCGAATAAGGACACGCAGTAGCACAAGGAAACCTAGTCAAACGTGGCATTAATTGGACGAAACATAATGCTCCCTGAAGAACAAGAACTCGCCAGATTGGAAAGCGAACTGGCAAACCTGGAAGATCAGGTCGTTACCGCCGAAGAAACTCTGGAAACCCTCAAGGTAGAAACTGCCCAGTTTCAGCATCATTATTATCAAATCGTTGGGTGGCTGTTTGCGGAACTGGATCGCTTGGTGGCACAAATCGCCAGGGTAGCCGCAGGGCTAGAACCAGAGAACACCGAAGCCCAAACACAAGCCGAAGCCGCCGAACAACAGGCGCAAAAATCCGCCGAAGAAGCAGGACTCGCAGAGAAACAACCACCGCCCCCTGAAATAACACCGGAATTAAAGCAAGCCTTCCGGCAAGCGGCAAAGCTGATGCACCCGAATCGTGCCACCACCGATGCCGAACGCAAACGCCGAACCACCATCATGGCAATGGTCAATGTCGCCTATGAGAAAGGCGATAAGGCCACTATTGAAAAGCTGATTATCGAATTCGGGCATGATCCAGAAGCCATAACTGGTGAGGATGTTTCCGCTCGTCTGGTTAAAACCATTCGCCGCATTGCCCAATTACGCCGCCGATTGAATGAAGCCCAACAAGAAATTGCCGCCCAAACAGCCAATGAATTGTATGAATTAAGGCTGACTATCACCGAGGCAAAAGAAATGGGTGGCGATCCTCTAGGCGATTTGGAACGCCAGCTTATGCAGCAAATTTCCGAAAAGAAAATTGAACTGGAAATGATCCGGCAACAAAGGGTTAGCGGTTGATTGGCTTTTCAGCTGTTAGGTGTCTTGTGTTATGTCGTCATTAAGCCGCCAGTCACAAAAGCCGCGCTTGAGTGCTTCTAATAACTCAAAAGATTCATCAAATTGATCTGGGTTGCTCATGGCTTCTACTAACCGATATATTTTTTGTTCGCCGGTTTCAGCCGCCAAGATATTTTCAATTAATTGTTTACTTTGCTAGACGGTACAAGGGTTTCAGCATGGCATACTTGTGCCGCTCCAACACCATCATGCGATAATTGAAATGCTTGGCGTCTTGTTTGATCGCCGCTAACGCGGACAGGGTGTCCTCGCGCACGAGCAGCTGTTCCAAGGCGGTTTTACCATCATCGTCGAGGACTTCTTCGATTAGCCTGCCAAAGCGCATGCGTTCGGACGCAAGCACATCGACGATAATCGCTTGCAGGGTAGTGTAGGCTGGGCGAACGATTTTCTGGCGATTAAGGAACGCGATAAGCTCAGTTACGATGAAAGCGGGCGTTACGTCGTGTAAGGCCAGTTGGGCGGCTCTCTCAGTGAGTGGCGACGAGAATTGTTTAGACCAAAGCCGGTAGCCGTAGAGATTGGCAATTTCCTTACACTGAACGTAATACTCAGATTGTCGAACTGGCCTCATGAAAAACTGCTCATTGGGAAAATAGCTCCGAAGAAGGTAATCGATACCCTCTTGCGGCGCCTCTGACAACGAGATTTTGAAAAAGGCCTTTTTGGCCTTGAAATACCCGATTTGCAGCATACACAGGATTTGCTCAGGAAGCCCGTTGCACCGCTGGGCAAGGGTGCGCGCCTCATCCGTCAGGGCAAGAAATTCAGCGCGCTGAAAATCATCGAAGTCTGGCAGGCCATACAAGGCAGCCCGTTCAGCCTCGGAAAGGACAGTCAGGTTTTTGTCACTGGCACGCATTGTTTAATAATGAGTAGAATTAAGCTAAACTTTCCATATAATAGCCTTAAACCGGAAAGTTAAAATTTCGCAATGGCTAAACACGCGGGCTCCAGGCCGGATCAACAGGCTGAGCCAACCATCGTAAACCGGAAAGTTCCGGTTCGGCATAAAAATGCCGAGTACCGAAACCGTGAATACCTCTCGGAAAAGGAAGTCAACGAAGTGATTAAGGCTGCCACGCATGTGGGAAGACATGGCCTGCGCGATGCCACGTTGATTTTGATTGCCTATCGGCACGGGTTGCGCGTGTCGGAGTTGGTGGCGTTACGCTGGGATCAAGTGGATCTCTCACAAGGATTGGTGCATATTGCCCGGCGCAAGAATGGGATGCCGTCCGTGCATCCACTTCGGGGGCCGGAATTGCGAGCGCTACGTCGGTTGCAACGCGATTATTCGGAGAACCCTTATGTGTTCGTCAGTGAGCGCAAAGCACCTTTGACACCTGATACAGTCAGAAAAATCGTGAACCGGGCTGGCCAACGGGCGGGCATCCCGTTTCCTATTCACCCGCACATGCTGCGGCATGCGACCGGTTACAAACTTGCCAACGATGGACAGGATACCCGGACGATCCAGCATTACCTAGGGCATCGCAATATCCAGCATACGACGCGTTACACAGAATTGGCATCAGAACGGTTCAGGAATTTCTGGCAAGATTGAGCGGCAGCAATAATTGATGCACTATTGAAAAGTTGATTTAAAATACCAAGCTGTTGATATTTAAAGATTTGCAAAATTTCCGGGGTTAGGGCTTACAACCCCTAACTACAATAGTAGCGGTCAGCCAACACCACGTCCCCCCCGTTCCAGCGTACCGAGCAACTGGCGAAATAACGCATGCTCACCGGATCCCTTGCCTTTGTACGGCCCCATGGCCGCATCCAATAAGGCACCACTTCCTAGACAAATAAGCCCAACCATTCGGGCAATTGGAAAGCCCAATCCCGGCTTTTGCTCGCCCTGCTGGGGATAAATCGCTTGGTTTTCTGGCGTATCGGGCATCGTTACCGTCGTTCCATCGACCAGCTTGACTCGCCGCCCCCGCCAGTGCCATGCATTTGGCGTGCGCCCTACGATCAGTCGTCCCGTCTGTTTCACTAGGTTGCTAACCAGCCCCAACGGTAGATTCTGCCTAGCTTTGCAATAGGCACCTGTCCCAGTGCTGCAAGGTTCCAAACCATTCAAGACACGACTAACCACGTAGGCATTCACTGTGTTCTGGCAGGAACTATCGCTGCTTAGCGCCTGCGTAATGAAAGAGAGCATGCAAGCCCAAATTTACTAAAATTATCATAGCCGTTACACATTCTGTGGTGGGAAGCCGAACGGCAAAGGCATCAGGTTGACGCAGAGGCCGTTGCCCTTCCGGCAAATCGGAAAAAAGAATTCGCTGTCGGAGTAGAGTAGGATTGTTCCTGAATGTGGGAATGGAGCTCATCCTTTCACCTCCCTCACGTTGTAGCCGTGGCTATAGCACTGAGAACCGCATAGGCCACATCACGATTGCGGACATCCCCATGGTCCTTGATTAGATCTCCGGCTCTGTTCAGGGCATTGAGGTTGTGCAACCTGCCCGCCTCGAAGGTGTACTTACCGCCAGCCAGCACCATGTCCCCGTTCGCGGCTTCCGGTGTTTTCTGGGCACCATTCCGTCCGATGCCACCGTAATCGCTGTCCTTGTCGCCGAGGCCAGCCGCGTTCTGGCCTGCCAATAGGGACGCGAGCGGATAGGCCATGCCAACGGCCTTGTCGTTGACGGTGTGAGTGATGACGATGGGGCCGAAAATCGCATGCTTTTTGACCACCCGCCGGAAAAATCCGTCGTGGTTCTTCTTATCCCAGTTCTTCGCGAACCCGTAATGGGAGAAGGCCGCTTGGAGCAGGGTCATGGAATGTGCCTTCAGAACGGTGGTAACATCGGTGCCGGCGGCTGTCGCGGTAAGCAGCCGTCCGCCAAAACTGTGGCCGACCAGATGAATACGAAGCTGTGGATTCTGCTGGGCGATGATCCTAAGCATTGGGTTCAAGGCCGTACTGCCAACGATACCCGCCCGCTCCTTCATCTGGTAATAGGTGGTCAGGTTCAGCACGTTGCGCGCGGCAGACTGGATACCGCTGAAAAAATCGCCGATGCCCAACGCGGCAGCGCCCACGGTGCTACCGGACAATACGGGCTGAGTGAAGGAAACTGGCCTTTCTAGTTTCTTGAAAATTTTAATTGGCTGTTCGCTGAAAAAGCGATCCGCTCCGTCACTGGCATCAGTGCTGCCTGCCTTGACCAGTGATCGTGCCAGTTTAACGAAATCCTCGCAGGCGGTGTCACTGTTCTTCAACTTGGGCAGCAGCGCCTTCAAGGCTTCCAAGATTTCAGCTTCCTTGGGCGAATCGAAGCCGCCCTTCATGGAATCGAGTTGTTTGCTCAAGGCTCTGATGTCCATGGTATCCCCCGTGCCTGCCGCGTTGCCGGGAATGAGTTCACTGTCGGCGAACTTCTTCGACGGCCAGAGAACGCCTAGCACGGCGAACTTGCGACCGCTCAAGCCCGGCGGCTTTCCTTCCTTGAGGAGGTTGCCAGCGTTGGTGAGCAGCTCGGAATACAAATCCTCGGCTTCTGCTATGTCGTTGTTCCAGCCGTGGGATATTACGATCAGGTCCGTAGGCTTTTTGTTGGCATCTTGCAAAAGTTTTTTGAGATCGGCATCGCCCGGCGCGATGACTCTTGCATCCTTATCGAACTTGATTGGGAAATAGGGAAACGGAATGGAAACCATGGGTGTTCTCCTCGTTGTCAGATGTATTGAATGGCGCGCATCAGATCCACGAGCCCCGCGCCCTGAAATGAACGTTCCCGACCGAGATCCGTCGCAGACGCTAGAAAAATCTCCTTGACTCGATCGGGTCGCCCGATAAATTCCCGTTTCACTGAGAGAAACGAGGCGATGCAGCCAGACACATGGGGAGCCGCCATGCTGGTGCCGCTGAACTCGATATAGTTGGGTGCGATAGCCTTTGCGTCATCCGGTAGGTTTTGCTCAAGCAGTTTCCCGACGCCGCAGGAAATGATCTTTTCCCCCGGTGCGATGAGGTCGGGTTTTAAGCGACCGTCGCCGGTGGGACCCTTGCCGGAAAAATAAGAAACACCGTAGACATGGGGCATTTCCCGGTGGGTTGAGCCTACGGTGACGGCGAGTTCGGCATTGCCCGGATCACTGATGGACAGCACCAACCCACCCATACGGTTCTCCTCTTGTTGGGTCGAGGCGAGCTGGCCATAACCCCGGTTGCCAGCTGCCACGACGACCACGACGCCGGAGCGAACCAGCCGATCCACCTCCACGCAAAGCTGGCTTTGCCCGCAGGCGAACCATTCTGCATCAAAGGGATAGCCCACAGAAAGATTCACACCGTGTATCTGGATACGCCTGCCGTAGCCGTTGATTTCCTGAATCCAGTTGAGAGCCGAAATGATACTGCTTACTTCACCGGAACCGTCAGCATTCAACACCTTCAGGCTGACGAGGCGGGTCTGCGGAGCCATACCCGAAATAGCTTGCAGGGGCAGAGCCGACGTCGTGACCTCGCGCCGATCAGCCGTGCTTGAGGGACTGAGGATTCGTCGGTATGCGCGGATGTCCTCATTCTGAAAGGGGCTGTCCTTTGACTTCGATTTGGACTTCGGGGCGTTCGGCTCGATGATTTCTCCGGCGATGATTCCGGCCACATGAGAGCCATGGCCGTATTCATCCTTGATGGCGCTCCCATTCCTGTTCGAAAGGTTGTCGGAAGTGAAGTCCCGGTGCCATTGCGCGTGGTCTCCCTCCAGATTCCCGTTTTTCCGAAAGTGCGCGTGCTCCGCATCGATGCCCGAATCGATTATCGCCCACACGATATTCCGGCCGCCCGCCTTGAAAGCCGTACGTGCGGCATCGGCCTTGACGGTCGCAATGGAGGTGGTGATCAGAGGGAAGACCCGGAAGTCTTCCCAAATCTGGTAAACGGCACGGTGAACCCATTCTGCCTTACCTTTCTTATTTGCGGGTGGAATAGTTTTCGTGGGTATCTTGGCGCCGGATCTCGCCCCTGGTTTTTCGGAGGTCTGACCTTCCAGTTCCCGTTGCATCAGTTCATCATTGTGCAAGCCATCGAGTTCGATGAGTTTTTTGATGGCATCTGCGGTCAGGCGTGCAAACACATAATGAGGCTGGTCCTCATTCTTGCCTGGCTTGAGCCGAGGGTCCTTGAGGTCGGTGCCGAGAAGATAGACGAGTGTCTTGAGGATCCATTTGCGGGCGGCGGGGCGAGCTCCAGGAAAATCGAGGTGTGCGTCGATAATGATGTTGTACTCGGAATCGGGGGGCAATTCCTCCATTTTATTCAGCAGTGGAAGGGCGATATAGGTTTTTACCAGAATATGCTGGATTCGTGTCTGGACCTCATCGCCACTCATGGCGTCGGGTTGGTTTATATTTGAGCCCATGATTATTCTCCCCAAGTTTATATGAGTACGGTGGTGTTCCGGTACCATCCACTCGCTCTTTCTAGCGAGTTCGACAGTTCCCCCGCTACTCCAAAGGAAGGCAGTAGCATTTTGATTGTTAACGCCGGTTGAACTTTGACCATATTGACTATAATAGGTCGGCGTTCACTATCAGAAATAACTGAATATTTCTATCAACTTAGATGGTCAATAAAATTTCGGCAACAGACCTATAAAATTGAAAAAAATCAACCGGTACCAACATCTCAATCCCGCCAGATGTTGTACGCGAGCCAGCGTGATGAATTTATATGCTGCATTCAACAAGTAATGCGGAATAGAAGTGAGGTAAATTGGGTTATCACGCAATTGTTGAAGGCATTGCCCAAGCTCCTTAAGGATCCATAGTTCCTGGCTGAACTCATCACAAGTTCGAACAACTTCAATATCCATGAGCTCTCCGTTCTTTGATTCGGCCTAAACGAATGATTATATACTTTCCAATTATAATCTCAGATAACTTTGCTCTAGTCAACGAGCTATGGATTAATTTTGTGATCTATAAGGATTTTTCCTTCCTGTATATCATCCAAAAAGTGGCCAAAAGCTCTTTGGGATGTGTTGTATGTTTACCGTTTCAAATAACATTTATCGGTTAATTTTTATGACCGCTTTGTGAGATTAAGCTGCCATTTGGAAATATCGGATGAGAGACTCTTTTGGGTCTAGGCCGTGTAAATATGTTTGATACATTTTATAAGTGGATTTTAACAAGAATATTTAAACTAAATTACCGTATTAAATGGATAAACCATCAAGATAAGTAATTACGAGAAACCAATTTTAAAATCAGAGCCGACGCCAATCATGAGTTTTTGCACTTCTTCGAGCAACCCGTCTTTCGACCATGTGACGAAGCGACGCCAATGGTATTTGGCTTGTTTCCAAACGATCCCAATGGGATTAAGTTCGGGGCTGTAGGGCGGCAGATGCATCAAAACCAACCGATGCCCGACCAGCCATTCATCCAATTTTTGGGGGTCAAAATTATGGTGAATCCTGGCATTGTCCAACACGACCAACGTCAACGGCATCCTTTGCTCGCGCTGGGCGATACGGTCGATCAGGTCAACAACGGCGTTCCGTTTGACCGTCTGCCCGTGCCAGTCATGCCAGACCTTGCCGGTGGCATAGCCCAAGGCGCCGACAACATTCACCCGCTGCCTTGCAACACTGGCATCCGCCGCATGGGGCTTGCCTTTGGGGGCCCAAGCCCTCTGCACGTTGGGGATATTCGAAAAGCCGCTCCCGTCCGGATAAAACAAGCTCAACTTTCCTGCCCGTGCCGCTGTCTGGCAACGTTTCAGGTTTTCCTGCGCGGCCTTAAATCGCTCAGGGCAGCGTTTTTTTTCAGCGAAAGCCGTGTCCGGGTAAAGGATAATCCACGCTTTTTCAGGTTGGCCGACAGACAATCGAGACTGAACTCGGGGGCGTCGGGGTGGATTTCGCGTAGCCTTTGGTCGATCTGCGCCAGCGTACACGGTGACGCGCGTACGATTTGTTCGGCGGTGTCCAATAGCTCCGCTGTAAGCTTGGCCGGTGCGCCGCCTTGATGGCCACCCAGCAACCCCATCAGCCCTTTTGTGCACCAAGCCTTGGGCCAGTTGTAAGGCGTAGGCAGGCTGACGCCAAGTACCTGTGCCACCAAGGCAAATGGGTGTCCTTTCGCCAGCGCCAGGATACCCAGTGCACGACGGCGGAAGCCTGGATAAGGATGGTGTCCTGCAAGTTCTTGGAGCGTCACGCATTCGGGTTCAGTTAGTTTGGGTGGCGATAGCACGGTAAGTTAAGGTGTTTGTTGAAATACTTAATATTACCTTATGTTTTTAAAATAGTTAATCGGTTTTACTTATGGGCATCTCTAATAATACCTTCATTTTCCTGTGATTTTGCATACCCAGAGATAGCACTGCAATGAGATAATAGTGTCGGAACAACCAAGAGGAATTGATTAGATGAAACCGCCCCGCCAACCCAGATTATTTGATGTCGAAGGCGGCCAAGCGAGGGTTGATGGACAATCACGGGGAAGCTGTGCCTGTAGTGGCATAAAAAAGGGGAAATCCTTCAATAAACAGGGCCTAACAATCAAAACTGGCCTCAAAACGACCATCTTTTCGGATAATTCAAATATTTTCAGTGTCTTCTCAGTAAGGCGGTTTAAATTACGAT